>JALOPH010000047.1 GCA_025453995.1 Desulfobacterales bacterium | reverse complement strand
CCGGGATTTTGATGAATCAAAATACTTGTGACTAAAAGCTTGTAGCAATCAGCTACCCGTGAAAATCACTGCCAGGTGATTTTCCTGGCGGAGGGAGTATCTACCAGTTTAGTGTAACTTACGAGAACTTTATCCTGTATAACCATTTAAAAATTTAACTATATTTCAACATTCTGTAGTTTATCGTTGACGCAATCCGTAACATCAAATATGATGCAATTACGTTTTTTTATGTTGGTATAGATGTTGGGACTAAAAAACATGGAGAAGGGATACATTCCATGCCAAAAAAAATCAAGATAAAAGCTGCGGTCGATATCAAAAGAATTTTTAAAACGGGCTTGCACTCCGTCGGCGGCGTTGATGGTCTTTATCTATCGGTCAAAAAAAGCGGCACGAAATCTTGGATATTGAGGGTTATGATTGGCGGCAAGCGTCGGGATATTGGCCTGGGCGGTTATCCCACAGTTGGTTTGAAGCAAGCGCGCGATTCTGCCAGAGAATACCATGAACAAATTAGGGATGGAATTGATCCTATCGCAAAAAAACGGGACGCTAAAGCGTTGTTAAAAAAACAAATGACATTCAGGCAAGCTGCTGAACTTTGTTATAACAAAAAGGCTAATGAGTTCCGAAACGAAAAACATTCCCGTCAATGGATTAGTTCACTTGAACATTATGCTTTTCCGGTTGTAGGCGATATGCAAGTCAAAGACGTTGAGCTATCCCATGTAATTGATATTCTCTCCCCATTATGGAGTAATAAAACGGAAACAGCGACACGGTTGCGTCAACGGATCGAGGCTGTTTTATCCTGGGCCACAATATCGGGATACAGATCAGGCGACAATCCGGCAAGATGGGGCGGCCACCTGGAGGCTATATTCCCAAAGCCGAACAAATTAAAAAATGTCCGGCACCATAAAGCGTTACCCTGGCAAAAGATCGGCGTTTTTATGGAGCGATTGCGTCAATGTGAAGGCATTGCAGCGCGGGCGTTGGAGTTTTTAATATTAACGGCCACAAGATCAGGTGAGGTTCGAAATGCTACCTGGCCGGAAATAGATATCCCTGGGCGAGTTTGGGTTATTCCAAAAGAACGGATGAAATCAGAAAAAGAACACAAAGTCCCGCTATCTCAGGAGGCAATCAGGCTGCTGGAAAAACTCCCCCGCTTTCAGGATAGTGTTTATGTCTTTCCATCAAGGCGAACCGGCAGGCCGTTATCGGATCAAGCATTATCGGTTCATTTAAAAGCGCTTAATATCGATGCTGTCCCTCATGGGTTCAGATCAACCTTCAGAGACTGGGCGGCGGAATCAACCAATTTTCCCCGTGACGTTTGTGAAATGGCGCTGTCTCATTCGATTGGCGATAAAGTTGAGGCCGCATATCGCCGTGGGAGCTTATTTGAAAAACGCCGACATTTAATGGATGCCTGGGCTACCTACTGCAGCACCATACAAAACGAGGTTGAGCTTGGAAAAATATATGCAATCAATAAAAATGCTTGACATTTTGTAACCATGCTTATATATTGATATAAAAATTTAATGTTCTTTTAAAAAAATGTTTTTAGAGAAGTCATAAAGCGGTAAATGGATTTTTCTTATTCGATGATTAAGGAATATTCAACGTCGATGACGTGGATCGTTTGATTGACTATCTCAAAGGGGATGTATACCAACATTGTTGGTTGTCATCCTGGCAAAGCTTCATTACATAATTCTATATGGGTAGAAACCCGACACGTTAAACTGGATGATGTCTCGTTTACGTGGCGTCGAGAACGTGTAATGCGTAATTTGCGGTCGATGGCCGCGGAGCTTTTGGCAATGTTTCTTTTTGCCTTAAGGTTCCGTGGCTTTTTTTTTGCGGTTCCTTGAGGCGGAACAATTACCGAAAGGATCGCAAAAAATGGAAAAAAACTCCGATAAAACCAAAACATACCTATCCGATAGTCAACTGTCACTGCGATTTGCTGTAACCCGGCAATCAATTTGGCGTTGGGTGCAAAGAAACGGTTTTCCCCCTCCAAAGCGAAACCCCCGGCGCGGGCGGCGTCACGGGGGCAGATGGAAACGAAGATATACCAATATTGCATGAAAACAATAAGTTGTCAAGTCCTATTCCTGATCAATCCCCGCGAAAATTCAATGAATCCGTCCTCTGGAATTTCTTGCAGGCCAATGAATACGGGGACGCTCAACTTTTTATTCACCTTCAAAAAGACCAGTATGTCTATGATCATTCATCCGGGCTTTGGTATCGCTGGAACGACCACTATTGGAAAAACGATTTGATAAAAAACGTAATTTCCGCCGTTGATTCCGTGATAGAAGTTTACGGCGTGGAAATGTTCAGGCAGGATTGGAGTGCTGCAAAAGCGCGGAAAGCTGGAAGGGAAAAAGAAGCCGATGTTTGCGAGAAAAAAGCGAAGGCATATCGGAAACGGATCGAATCACTACAGACTTTAAAACGCCGTAAAACCGTTGTCGAAATGTCTGCCATTGGGCCTGAATCACTGGGCATTTCCGGGGATGAATGGGATTGCAAGCCGTGGTTATTGCCCGTCAAAAATGGGGTCATTGACTTAAAATCCGGCGAACTGCGTCCCGGATGCCAGACGGATATGCTGAAAACTTTTTGCGCTGTAAGTTATATTCCTCACGCGCGCTGCCCACGGTTTGAAAAATTTTTGGCTGAAATTTTTAACAAGATTTTGGAACTTGTTTTTTTTGCCCAACGACTGTTGGGTATGTCCCTAATTGGCGAGGTTTTAGAGCATATCATTCCGATTTTCTGGGGCCTGGGACGCAACGGGAAAGATAGCCTGCTTGAAGCTATTCATTACGTCCTGGGTGATTTGGCAGGGCCTGTCCGGGCCGAAATGCTCATGGATTGCGGACTCAAAAAGAATCCGGGCGCGCCTAATGCCGAAATCATGGCGCTGCGTGGCAAGCGTCTTGTTTGGGCGTCAGAAACCGGGGATGGCAAAAAAATTGATGCCGCGACCGTAAAGTTGATCACAGGTGGGGGGCACCTATCCGGGCGGGCACCGTATGGGAAACACGAGGTATCTTTTAAACCATCACACACAATATGCCTTATGACAAATAATAAACCGAGAATAAACTCAGATGATTTTGCTATTTGGAATCGAGTGAAATTGATTCCTTTTGAAATTTCTTTTGTTGAAAATCCGCAAAAAGAAAACGAGCGAAAAAGGGATAAAAATTTACAATCCGCTTTGAAATCCGAGTCCGAGGGTATTTTGGCCTGGCTGGTTCAAGGATGTTTGGAATATCAAAAAAGCGGGCTGAATCCACCGGAAATCGTTTTAAACGCCACAAAATCATATCAAAAAGACGAAGATATATTGAACCAATTTTACGAAGATATTTGCTTCCTGGGGCCTGATGCCTGGGCAACGTCGGCGGCGATTTTATCAGCATACGAACAATGGGCACCTGCAAACGGGTTCAAGCCCATGTCGGCAGCGAACCTGGGCCGCAAACTTGGAAAAAAGTTTAAAAACAGCACGAGGCGCATTGATGGAAAAACTCAAAAAATTTGGCAGGGGATTGGCTTAAAAGACGTAACTTACTGAATTTAAAGGCTGTTACCGATAGCTTTTTTGTAAGTATTTGATTTTATTGATTAGTTACTAATCAGGGGGTGTTTTCCCTAATCTCTATATATATAATATTTATTTTATTGCATAGGGAAACAATAGTCAAAAATTGTTTATCGGTAACAGATTTTTTGAAAATTGAATAAAATCAAGTAGTTATTAAAAAAGCCAAAAAAGCTATCGGTAACAAATTAATAAAATCAAATAGTTATCTTAAAAAGGGGGTATATAAAACATGAATTGCGAAGATTTTAAAAATTTGAGCTTGCAACGAATCCATACAATCAAAAAAATCAAAAGCCTTGCACGGCGCCTTTCGTCCGATGATCCGGATGAGATTTTTATGCCTATGGCTGAACGCCTGCAAAAGCTGGTTGATGATTCGGTTGATTTGACAAATTTAATTGCCAATTTTGTTTTCGCGGATTCCCCGTGCCTGCGACCGAAACCACCATTAAAAATAATAAAAAAGAAAAAGGAAAAAAACTAATGAAAGACACAAAAACAAAGGAAAAATTTCTTGAATTGCGCGCGGCTGGTAAGTCTTTTGATTCCATTGCTTCGGAGTTAAAGACGAGCAAGCAGACCCTCATAGCCTGGGCCAAAGACCTGCAAACAGAAATTTCGAATTTAAAAGCCATTGAACTGGAAAAGCTTCAAGAGCTTTATTTTATGACAAAGGCCGAGCGGATCAAATTGTTTGGCGAAAAGTTGAAATCCATCAAAGAAGAGCTTGAGAAACGGAATTTTGCCGACCTCTCCACTGAAAGGCTGCTGGATTATTTTGTAAAATATTCTGAAATCCTGAAGTCCGAAGTCACAGACCCGTCATTCAGAGGGGAAGAAGATTTTGGCGAGTCGTTGACTATACGGGGCCGGGAAATCACCTGGCGGGCGTGAAACCAAAACATTGCTAATTTTTTACCAAATGAAAGGATTATAACAATGACTGATTCACCTTTTTTAACTGAAGAATATTATTATGATCAAGGCAGGGCCGCGGCGCGTGAAATTTATCCGAGCGAGGATTTTTCAACGTATGAGCGGGCTTCGGCTGAATACGACCGGCGGCGATTGCAGATTCATAAAAAAGCATTTATTCGCGGATACGTGGACGCGGTAAATGCAAAGAAACTTTAAATTGAACCAAATTTTAAAAAACAAATAATTACAGTAAGTTACAAAAAATTAAGGCAATTTGAATCTTGCACAGGGAATCGAATTGATAAAGTAAATAATTGTATTTATTTGAAAATAATTTTTTATAAATACAAAATACCATCAAAAATACCATCAATTTGTTTTGTTGTCCGGTTAACAAAACTTAATATTTCAAGCGACGTCAAAGTGTTGACCGGATTGTTGACTTTTTGAAAATTGATATTTATTGGTCGGGGCGAGAGGATTTGAACCTCCGGCCCCTTGCACCCCATGCAAGTGCGCTACCAGGCTGCGCCACGCCCCGACGGTGAAAGGATGAATCAAATATCAAACCCCCATTAACACCTGGATATCCGAATGTCAAGTGGATCAGTTTGACAATTTTGATAAAAAAAATTATTAGTTTAAATAAGAATCAAACAGCATCCGGCGATTCCAAGGGGGAGAAACAGGTGGCATTTTTGCAAGACGATTCATTGCAGGCTGTGAAGATGGAAATAGAGGACCCGCATTCCCCCCACCTGACTTTTGAACAGCGCAAACGAATTTACACCCGTCACCTTCAGGGTGCTTTTGTGCGAACCGGCGCCATTTTCGGGGTCTGGTTGTTTTTAGCGCTTTCCTACTGGTACGACGCCATCACGACACTTTCTTTTATTGGTTTGAGCATCACCGGCGCAGTCGTAATTGTTTCCAATATCCCATTCCTTTTGGGGTTGCAGAAGATCTCCCGCAGATCCACTTTTGAATACTATAATCTGATCATCAACTTCATTGAGGCGGTCGGCGACACGGTGATCATTTATTTTCTCGGCGGCATCAAGGGGATGTATCTGATTATTATTTATGCCGGACTGATCGCCTATGTGGGCATTGTCGCGCCGCGTCGATACCCGTTTATCATGGCGACCATATGCGCCGGCTCCTTCGCCGTGATGGCGCTGCTGGAGCATTTCGGGGTCATCCCGCATCAGAATAATCAATGGGGATATCCATATTCCTTCACCGAGGTCATTCTGATCATTTTTTGCCTGACGGTCACCCTGTATGTGCTGGCCTTTATTTTGTCTTACACCGCCCGTGTATTGAAAAGGGCAAAGGATGAGCTGATGCGGCAGAACGCGGCGCTGTTCCAGTCCCGTCGGGAGCTCAATTCTATTGCCGATGAGATGCAGCAAAAAAATGAAGCCCTTGAGAAATCAATGGAAGAACTCCGGCAGGCCCAAACCCAGCTTGTGGAATCTGAAAAACTTGCAGCCCTTGGGGGCCTGGTGGCCGGCGTGGCCCATGAGATTAATACGCCCGTGGGGGTCGGCGTGACCGCCATTTCGTTTCTTCAGGAAAAAACAAAAAAGATCATCGAGTTAAATACCACAGATGCTCTGACCAAGGAGTTGTTTGAAAACTATTTGCATAGCGCCAATGAGGCGGCGGCAACTATATATACAAATCTCAAGCGCGCGGCAGAACTTGTCCGTAACTTCAAGCAAGTGGCGGTGGATCAGTCTTCGGAAACTCGGCGGATGTTTAATGTGAAGGAATATATTGAAGGTACCCTGCTGAGTCTTCTATTCCAATACAGGCGGTCCGGCCACACCGTGACGGTCAACTGCCCGGACAATCTTGTCATTGATAGTTATCCGGGCGTATTTGCCCAGATTATCACCAATTTGCTGATGAATTCTTTGGCCCATGGATTTGAAGATATGACGGGCGGCGAGATTGTCATTGAGGTGAAACATTCATCAAACTTCCTCCATTTCCGCTTCAGCGACAACGGAAAGGGCATGGCGCCTGAAACAGGCAAAAGAATTTTTGAGCCGTTTTTTACCACCAAGCGGGGAGATGGCGGATCAGGGCTCGGCATGCATATTGTCTATAATGCCGTCACCCGAACACTGAAAGGCAAGATTCTCTGCACCAGTGCTCCCGGCGCAGGATGCACGTTTGATATTCTGATTCCCATGAACCCGGCCGGCCATACCTCGACTACTGAGCATTTGTCTGCCCGTTGATCTTGAAAAAAGCTTTCGATCCCGCTGTGGGGGTATTTTTACAGAAAGTAACTTTGCATTTCGTAATCGTACTTTTTTTATGGATAATCAGGAGATATACAGCAGGATAATTTTAAGAAAATTGGGGCATTTGCACACAGACTATTTCTTTATCATTGGCTTTAGGCATCCAAAATTTGGATGGCGTCATTGACCCGGATGAAACCGCCCTCAATCACCCGGCCGAAAATGCCTTCCCTGGGCATGATGCAGTCCCCGGCCTGGTAATAGATGGCGCATTTATTATGGCATTCTTTGCCGATCTGGGTGATTTCGATGATGACGTGTTTACCGATTTTCAAGCGGCAGCCGATGGGGATTTGTTTCCAGTCAATGCCTTCAGTGGTAAGATTCTCGGCAAAATCCCCGGAAGCAACTTGGAGTCCCTTTTGACGCGCAGATTCGATGCTTTCAGATGATAAAAAGCTGACCTGGCGGTGCCAGGACCCGGCATGGGCGTCTCCCTTTAAGCCATGATCCTTGAGAACCTCCACCTGGTCGATGCGCTCTTTTCGGGTCCCCTTGTGTTTACTCGTGTTTACTGAAACAACTTTCATCCGGTTTTTGGTCTGATGTGCGCTGAAATAGATTTTTTAGAGTGGAGGGGAAGGCACTGCAATTTTGGCAGAGTTTTATTTTCTCTTTCCAGGTTTGATGATCGCCGTTGTTGCATTCCGTGCCGTAGAGAAACCAGCACAAAGTGCCGGCCTTAAATTCCCAGGCCGGACATTTTTCCCGGTTGGCTGCTTTGCAGTTTTTGATGACCCAGCAGGGTTGCTGGGGCGCAAGTGCGTCTTCTTTTTTGGCGGAAAGAAACAGTATCTGCCGTTCCACATGGGAAGGAACGGAACGCCATCCCTGCTCGTAGCTTCGAACGGCTTTTACGGACACACCGAGCAGTTTGGCCATTTCGTCCTGTGTCTTGCGCAGTTTTTTTCTGAAATGAAGAAATTCACGACTTTCCATTGTCCCCTCTCCCTCTCCCTGTATTCTCTTGAATACAGATAAAACTACCACATTGTAGTATGTATTTGTCAATAAAAAATAATTTCTTTTAACGAACTTTTCATACTCAGTGGGTTTTGGGGGGGGGCGGTTCTCGTACTCCTACTCCTCATCGATACCTAAAAATCGATTACGAGCAGGAGTACGAGTACGAGGTAAAAAAGTAACTTCCTGTATAAACAACCAGACAGCGGGCTAAAATAATTTTTTACAAGGCTGTCTTTACTGTTGAGCGATTCGCTTGTTGCCCTCCCAGATCTTTTCTGCTTTGGGGGTGACCGGAAGGTACTGGAGCCATTGATGGCTTTTCATATGGTCCGGATCCATCTGCAACTCCCGGCTGTGATGGAGAATGGGCGGCACGATTGTCTTGATGTCGCCATCAATGCCGGCGGCGATGGCAAAGGAAGTGGCCCGCATGGCCGCATCCACGGCTTTCTGGCTGTATTGCTGGGACAGCGCCAGTGTATCGATGGCTTTGGCGGGGTTGTGAAAGCCCACGCTGTTTTCCGCCGAAACATAATCCCAGAAAAACTGACCCTTGCGGCACCATTGGCGCGCCTCGATCATCTTATCCTCATAATCGGCCGGTTTTTCGCCCGCATACTCGGCGGCCAGACGGATGGCTTCATGCGCCTTTACCGATATATCCTGGGCTGTCAGCAACTGGTTCCAGACTTTATGCTGGGTGAACAGCACCCGCTCTTTGAGGAATGCGGGCGTTTTGTCCGTGTGGCACTGGCGGCAGGCCTTAAGATCCGGGTCTTTGAGGGGCGACGTCCAGTGGTGGGAGGATATTTTTTTCTTTCCGTCCAGGCGCACATAACTCATATGGCAATCGGCGCAAGTGACACCGGCCGCCCCATGAACGCCGTTTGACCACATTTCATATTCCGGATGCTGTGCCTTGAGCATGGGGGTTTTGGATACCGGGTGGGTCCAGTCCGCGAAATTTCCTTCAAAACCCTTGGCCGTGTTGTCTCCGTGGGTCTTATAATAGGTGTAGATTTGTTCCGGGTCGAGCCCTTCGGTCCAGGGAAAAACCGGTTTCTTTGCCGGGCCGAAACTTTTATCCTGAAAATAATATTCCACATGGCATTGGCCGCAGACCAGGGCCCGTTGCTCATTGCGCGGCAGGTTTTTGAAATCCTTGCCCTGGGTCGCCAGATAATCTTTTAACGGCACACTGTAGAGCCTTAGTTCCATATTCCGGGGATCATGGCAGTTGGCGCATCCGATGGTGTCGTCATCCAAGGTGACTTTTTCCCTGAATTCGTTGAAGTTTTTCGCCCAGAAGTCATCTCCTCCGTTTTCTTTAAGAAAAACATTCATTTTGGCGGTTTTACAGTTCATGCAGGTGGCGGGCAGCCCGGCTTTTTCGTCATAGCGGTTGATGCGGTCAATGTTTAGGATGTCTTTCATCGCATAGGTGTGGCCCCGCGCGGCCCGGTATTCGTAGCTGAATGGATATCCCAGCCAGAGATTTTTCAGGTAGGGCTGCGCGTACTTATATCCTTCGGGAAGCGGGTGAACATTATCATGTTTATTATAGGGAATAGATCCGCCATACTCGGTCATGATTTCCGACTCATTGTTGCGCAGATAGGTCTCGTAATGAAGGGGGAATTCTGTTTTAAATGCGGAATTGCGGATTTCTTCTTCGCCGAGTTGGGTTTTATAAATGGGCGGCGTCGGCTCCGTGACATCCGAACATCCGGCAAACAAAGAGAATCCAGCAAGAATTAAAACAAATATAAGGGTGATCATCATCTTATGCATCAGCGGCGCTCCTTTTGGCAATGGGGGTTCTGGGGGCATGCGGGACATTCCGATGGCAATCCGTACAATAGGGTTTGGCTGTCATGCTGACGCCTTCAATAACGGCCCCATGACATCGGAGGCAGTTTTTCTGGACAACATCCCTTGTTTCCCCGCCCGCATGAATCAGATCGGGAATGTTTTTTGTCATGGTCGCTGTGACGTCGCGCATTGCCTCTTTGGATTTAAAGGGTATTTTGACCGCAATGTTATGAGGCGCGTGGCATTCATTGCAGGCCAGTTTGGCGTGCAGGGATTTGGAGTGGGTCAGTGAAGATTCGGACATGGAATGGCAACTTCCGCAGAAACCGCTTTTGTCCGTGGCTGTCATGGCAAATGATGACCCGATGACGATTGCGGCGCCGAACATTATCGCAATAATGACGCTGAATTTGATCCCACCGCCTTGCTTTTTTAGATTGACCATAGATTCTCCTGTTTTGTTTTTGGCCGTCGCCTTGACTATAAAGAGCTTTGCTTTCGGGGAGCAAATCAAAATGAAATAATTGGGTGTTGTTTATAACAGGATTAAAATTAAGTGTCAATAAAGCCGCCGTCGCTCCAACTTGACATAAAAGCTGATTTCTGAGATATGTAACCCATTGAATAGAAAATTATTCCGAAAACTTGCGGCAATTTGATGCCAAAAATCAACTGTATATCATTCCCCAAAGCATTCTGATTGTATCTTTAATTAACCTTTTTTTATCTGAGGTGAACCTTAAAAATTTTTAAAAAAAATTTTCAGGCTTGACCTAAGTCAAGGAATCTTTTTTCGGATCTGTGTAGAAAGAAATCAAACGAACAAGAAAAAGGTTCAGGAAATAATTAACCAACATATACTAAGAAAAGGAGAAAAAAGATGTTTTGTTATCAATGCGAGCAGACGGCAAAAGGCGAAGGGTGCACCAAGATCGGCGTGTGCGGCAAGCAGCCCGATGTGGCGGCGCTTCAGGATTTATTGCTTTATTCTGTAAAGGGATTGTCCCAGATTGCTTTGGAAGGCAAAAAAGTGGGCGTGAAAGATGAGAAAATCGACCGGTTCGCGTGCGAGGCGGTTTTTTCAACGCTGACCAACGTGGATTTTGACCCGGACCGGATTGTCGAGCTGATTCGTCAAAGCGTCACCCTCAGAGATTCGCTGAAAAAGAAAGTGGACGCAGCCGGCGGATGGACCGATTATACAGATGGCCCGGCGGTGTTCAAACCGGCTGATTCATTGGCCGCTCTGGTGGCCCAGGGCGAAAAGATCGGGATTGAGTCCAGAAAAGACACCAACCCGGATATCCTGTCGCTGCAGGAAATTCTGACATACGGCATTAAGGGCACGGCGGCCTATGCGGACCATGCGGCCATCCTGGGCCAGACGGACGACAAGGTCTATTCATTTATCTATGAAGGACTGGCAGCCACGCTGGATAAAAACAAATCCGCCGATGAACTGCTGGGCCTGGTGCTCAAATGCGGGGAAACCAACCTGCGGGCCATGGAGCTTCTGGATGCGGCCAACACGGGAACATACGGCCATCCGGTGCCGACCGCCGTTCCTTTGGGCATAAAAAAAGGAAAAGCCATCCTGGTCTCCGGCCATGATTTAAAGGATCTTGGGGAAATCCTGAAACAGACCGAAGGAAAGGGGATCAATGTCTATACCCACGGCGAAATGCTTCCCTGCCACGGGTATCCGAACCTGAAGAAATATCCCCATTTTTACGGTCATTATGGCACCGCCTGGCAGAACCAGGCAAAAGAGTTCGCCGAATTTCCCGGCGCCATCATCATGACGACCAACTGCATCCAGAAACCCAAAGAGACATATCAGGGTAACATATTTACAACAGGCTTGGTCGGCTGGCCGGGTGTCAAGCACATCGCAGATAAAAATTTCGCGCCGGCGATCCAGAAAGCGTTGGAGCTTCCCGGGTTTGCATCAGATACCGATAAAGGCACAGTCATGGTAGGGTTTGCCCGAAATGCGGTCATGGGCGTGGCCGGAGCGGTCATTGATGCGGTGAAAAACAAGAATATCCGACATTTCTTCCTTGTTGCCGGATGCGACGGCGCAAAGCCGGGACGCAACTACTACACGGAATTTGTGGAAAAAGTGCCCAATGACTGTGTGGTGCTTACATTGGCCTGCGGCAAGTTCAGGTTCTTTGATAAAAAACTGGGGGACATCGGCGGAATCCCGAGACTGCTCGACATCGGCCAGTGCAATGACGCCTATTCGGCCATTCAGATCGCCGTGGCTTTGGCCAATGCATTTAACTGCGGGGTCAATGACCTTCCGCTGTCCATGATTCTTTCCTGGTATGAGCAGAAAGCCGTAGCGATCCTGCTCACGCTGCTCTATCTGGGCATTAAAAACATTAAACTTGGTCCAAGTCTGCCGGCATTTGTCACACCCAATGTGCTCAATATCCTGGTGGACAAGTTCAACATCGCGCCCATCAGCACGCCGGATGCGGACTTGAAGGCCATACTTGGATGAAAATCCCATGGATTTTCATATAAAAAAGCAAGGGGCTCTGAGCCCCTTGCTTTAAGGAGGTTTCAGAAATGATCAAACGAATCGCCGTATTTGAAGAAAACGGATTTTCAGATTTTAATTTTAAAAATTTTCTGGTCAACGATTCGGAATTTTTTAAAATCATCAATTTTAATTTCAAGGCCGGCCAGATGCTGCCGGTTCATTCCCACGACATCGACGGCCAGGTCAGCATTGCGGTGATGGAGGGACAAGGGGAGTTTCTGGGCAAAGACAACAGCATTTTTCCGGCCAATACCGGCGATGTGCTGGTGTCTGATATCCGGGAGCCCCACGGTATCAGGGCGAAAACTGATATGCGGGTATTGGTGACCATAGCGCCGCCCATATGATTCCAGTTTGCATTCAAGCGGTATCTGCGTTGGCTTCGTCGTCGGCTCCTCAGCTTACAGGTAGTAAGCCAGCGTCGCCTCCTCCTTGCCGCCTTGATGTCATCTTGAATGCAAAATGGAATGGAAGTGCCCTGGAAACCGCTTCTTTTGGCCTGATACTGCGGTCTCGAAAATTTTCGATCCTCACCGTAGCGCTGCTACGCCTGCGGTCGAAAATTTTCTGCGGCCTTGTCTCAGACCAAAATCTACATTTCCCATTCGACACTTTATACATAGATGACCTCATTATTAATTTAATCATATGATAACCACAGAACAACTTGATGATATTGTCGAGTTGAGCAAGGAAGATCGGGATTTCCCCCGGGAAGTCATCCGCAGGTCCGGGGTTAACATCCATATGTGCTGGCATTGCAAGACCTGCTCCGGCGGGTGCCCGTTTTCAGGGGATATGGATTATTTTCCCAACCAGATCATCCGCCTGGTTCAGCTCGGCATGAAGGATGAGGCCCTGGAGTCTTCCACCATCTGGATTTGCGTGGGATGCCATACGTGTTCCATCCAGTGCCCCCAGGCCATTGACATACCGGCGATCATGGATGTCCTCAGGCAGATGGCGATGGCAGAAGGCGTAAAAGTGGCTCAGCCCCATATTCTCAATTTCCATAAGGAGGTGGTGAATTCCATCCGCCGGCATGGACGGACGCACAAGCTTGAAATCATGATGCGCTATAAATTATCCAAAAAAGACTGGTTTGCGGATATGGACGTGGGGTTGAAGATGATGCAGAAACGGAAACTGGATCTCATGCCGTCCAAAGTCCGGGCCATATCCGACATCCGCAAGATGTTCCATGCGGAGCAGGAAGGCGCCAATGAAGGATGACTTTACAGAACTGACCTATTTCCCGGGCTGTTCCCTGGCCACCACGGCCAAGGAAAACGACCGGTCGTTGTATGTGTTTTGCAAGCGTCACGGCATCAAGCTTAAGGAACTTGAGGACTGGAACTGCTGCGGATCATCCTCCACCCACAGCATCGACCATCACCTTTCGGATCACCTGCCCGCCAGAAATCTTTCCCTTGCGCCGCCGGACCGGCCGCTCATGGCTGCTTGCCCGAATTGCTACCGGCAGTTGAAGCTGTCCCATTTGAGGCTTCTCCAGAATCCAGAGGCTCAGGAAGCATACAAACAGATGTGGGGCCGGGAATTTGACCCGGACCTGAAAATCATGACTTTTTTTGAGCTGCTCTCAGATATGGTGGATGCCGGCGCTTTTGATACGCGCAAGGACGGTTTGAAAGGGTTGAAAGTTGCCACTTATTATGGCTGCATGCTCGCCCGTCCGCCAATCATGCGCAATGAAAAGAATTTTTACGGTTTTATGGAAAAGGTTCTGGCCGCCATGAACGCCCAGCCCGTGCAATGGGAACAGTCTGCCAAATGCTGCGGGACATTTTTAACCGTCACCCGGCCGGATATTGCCAACAAGACCGTGGAAGGGATTATTGGCAGCGCCGAGCAGGTCAAAGCCGAATGCATCGTGACCGCCTGCGCCATGTGCCATATGAATCTGGAAATCCGAAGCAAACTTCCCGGCAAAACGCCGATTTTTCATTTTTCAGAACTGCTGTCGCTTTCCATGGGCATCGGCGGCGGCATGGGGTGGTTTCGCCGTCATCTGATTGATCCCCGGCCGCTTCTGCGTTCCAAGAAACTGATCGGATAATTTTCTGCCTGCGCAGCCGTCGGAAAATTATATGGCTGACAGACTTTTATAAAGTCCGTCAGATGAAGTTAAAAAAACTATCGTGGCGTTAAAGTAACTTGTTTTACTCAATCCGATTTTGGACGGACGGTTCTCGTATTCGTACTCGTAATTCATTTAAAAAAGCCGAGTACGAGAATGAGTACGAGCACGAAACACAAAGTCATTTTCTGTAAAAATACCGCAAAGCGGGATCAATCGCTTTTATCGAGGTTATCTCATTTGGAGGCACTATGCCGATCAATCTCATCTGCCAGATTACGGGCGCGTTTTCCATTGATCTAAATGGCTTTACAATAAAGAGGGATATTATTCTCCCTTTTTCAAAGAAAGGCCGATAGGGATTTACTTGCCTATTTCAAACCGCTAAAATGATACAAGGATCATAACAACCTAATGGGAAATACGCTTTGACATATAAAGATACATCCATATCTGATTTTTTAAATATGCTGGCAAGAGATGTTCCGCCCTTGCCGGCCGGGGGATGTGCGGCAGCCCTGTGCGGGGCTTCCTCCTCCTCTTTAGGCATCATGATGGCCCGGATTATGATCCGCCGGTCAAAAGCGGCCGGCGATAAAAAAGCGCTGGAATACATTTTAAAGGATCTGTTGGTTTTCCAAAAGACCTTTCTGAATCTTATGGATGAGGATCAGGCGGCATATGAGAGGGTAATGGATGCGCTTGGCAAGAAAAAAAACAGCATCAAACCCGATTCCGACTATGATGGGTCGCTTAACGAGGCATTTATCATATCTTTAAAGCCGCCGATGGCTCTGATTGAAACCAGTATCCGGATGCTTCGATTATTTGAGCTTCTGGCCGCAAAGATCCATGAACCCTTAAAAGCCGATTTAACGGTTGCCGTTGAGTCAGCCTGCGCATGTTTTAAAGGAAGTCTCATGATTGCCGGTGAAAACTTAAAGAAAATACGAAACCCAGAAACAGTCGCGTCATTGATAAAGCAGTTGGATCAGTATGAGTCGGAAGTGGAATCCATTAAGCATAAATTGAACCAGTATAAGCTTGAAGACAATATATAACAAAGACGGAGCGAAGCGATTCATTAACTTCAGGCATTTTAACACAATGTTATTAACATAAGCCTCCCTTTTGCAAACGGGGTTGGGGAAATTTCATAGAACGCTTTAAAATCCCCCTAAATCCCCCTTTTAAAAGGGGGACTTTAAATGTAAATGCAACTTATATTATTGAAAAGGTCTACTCTATGCGCATCCATTACATTCAGCACGTCCCTTTTGAAGGCCCGGCGTCCATCGGATTATGGGCAGATCAGCATGGTCATCGCCAGTCATACACCCGTGTGTATGAAAAACCGGATTTTCCGGGCATGGATTCATTGGATAGACTGGTTGTCATGGGCGGTCCCATGGGCGTTTGTGATGAATTGCAGTATCCTTGGCTAAAAGCTGAAAAGAAATTTATCCGAAAGGCCATTGATGCAGGAAAGGTCATTGTCGGCATCTGCCTGGGCGCTCAGCTCATCGCAGAAGTATTGGGCGCAAAGGTGTTTTCAAACAAACATAAGGAGATCGGATGGTTTCCGGTGGAGTTGACGCCTGATGGTTCAGCATCCAGTTTATTAGGGTTTTTGCCTGACCGGTTCACCGCGTTTCACTGGCACGGCGATACTTTTGACCTGCCCAAAGACGCCGTTCATCTGGCGCGAAGCGAGGGATGTCTGAATCAGGCTTTTTTATACAAAGACCGGGTGCTGGGATTGCAGTTCCATCTGGAGTCCACCGAACAAAGCATCCGGGAGCTTGCGCTAAATTGCAAAAACGATATTTTGCCGGATAGATACATTCAGTCATCTGAGGATGTCCTGTCGGCTTCACCGGTTCAGTACCGGAGGATCAATGAAGCGATGTATGGAATTTTAGATCGGTTACCATCTTAAATGAAAGGAGAGGCAGTATGTCCAGCGGCCATCGGTTTGAAACCCAGTGTCTGCATGCGGGATATGAGCCCGAGCTGACCACGTTGTCCCGGGCGGTTCCGGTTTACCGGACATCCTCGTATGTGTTTAAGGACACGACCCATGCAGCCAACCTGTTTTCATTAAAGGAATTGGGAAATATCTATTCCCGGCTGATGAACCCCACCCAGGATGTGCTGGAAAAACGGGTGGCTGCCCTTGAAGGAGGCGCGGCAGCCCTGGCCGTGGCCTCGGGCACCACGGCCATCTATTATGCCATTATTAATGTCTGCAAGGCCGGGGATGAGATCGTTTCCGCAAATAACCTTTACGGCGGCACCTATACCATGTTCAATAATATCCTGCCCCAGTTTAACATTCATGCGACATTTGTCGATCCCAGAAACCCGGATAATTTCAGAAAAGCCGTCACACCTAAAACCCGGGCCTTCTATATCGAAACCATCGGCAACCCGGCCCTTGAATTCACCGATATTGCCGCAGTGGCGAAGATCGCCCGGGACCATCATTTGCCCCTGATCGTGGACGGCACGTTCACCACTCCGTATCTGTTGAGGGCCATTGATCATGGCGCGGACATCGTCATTAATTCCATCACCAAATGGATGGGCGGCCACGGAACCGGCATCGGCGGCATTGTGGTTGACTCGGGCCGGTTTGACTGGACGGATAAAAAATTTTCCTTATTTAACGAACCTGAATCCAGTTATTTTAACATCCGGTTCGCCCATGACCTGGGGGAATTAAATCCCATTGCCTTTATTTTGAGAATGCGTCTGATCCCCTTGAGAAATCTCGGGGCCTGCATTTCCCCGGACAATGCCTGGATGTTTCTGCAGGGACTTGAAACATTGCACGTGCGCATGGACAGGCACTGTGAAAATGCGGTGAGGGTCGCCTTGTATTTGAATACGCATCCGAAGGTGTCCTGGGTGAGGTATCCGGGCTTGCCAGAGGACCCGGCGCATCCTGTGGCAAGTAAATATCTCACCAGGGGATTCGGCGCCATGGTGGTATTCGGTATCAAAGGAGGGATGGCGGCCGGCCGGAAATTCATCGACAGCTTAAACCTTTTTTCCCACCTGGCCAATGTGGGAGATGCCAAGAGCCTGGCCTTGCATCCGGCCAGCACGTCGCATTCCCAGCTGTCCGAAGAAGATCGGCTGCAGGGTGGATTGACCGACGACCTGGTGAGGCTTTCCATCGGCATCGAGCATATTGACGACATTATCGCGGACCTGGATCGGGCATTTAAAAAAATCTGAAAGATTTTTTATGAGTGAGTATATTCAACATGATCAAACCGGCGTGTCTGTGGGCGTGGTCGAGAAAAAAACATTCACATTCGCCCAACCCCCCGCAGCAATGGCCCTGGAAAGCGGGGCGAGTTTAAGTCCGGTCGCGATAACATATGAAACATACGGCAGTCTCAATTCGCATAAAAACAACGCTGTGTTGATCTGTCACGCCCTTTCCGGCGATTCGCACGTGGCCGGATACTATAGCAAAGTCGATCCAAAGCCGGGCTGGTGGGACTTCATGGTGGGCCCCGGCAAAGGCATTGATACGGATAAATTTTTCGTGGTTTGCTCCAACATCCTGGGAAGCTGTTATGGATCCTCCGGCCCCGCCACACATCACCCGGAAACCAGCCAGCCCCATGGCCTTGATTTCCCGGTGCTCACCATCGGCGACATGGTTAGCGCCCAGAAAGCGCTCCTGGACCATCTGGGCGTGAAGAAGCTGCTGATGGTCATCGGCGGCTCCATCGGCGGCATGCAGGTTCTGGAATGGACGGTGAGATATCCGGATATGGTGATTTCGGCCATACCCCTTGCCACCACCACCCGGCATTCGGCGCTGGCCATTGCATTCAATGAAGTGGCCCGGCAGGCCATTATGGCCGATCCGAATTGGAACCAGGGGAATTACTATGACGGCGCCAAGCCGGACATGGGACTGGCTGTGGCGCGGATGATCGGGCATATCACATACTTGTCCGATGAAGCGCTGCGCCAGAAATTCGGCCGCCGTCTTCAGAACAAAATGGATGTTTCTTTTAACTTTGACGCGGATTTTCAGGTGGAAAGCTATCTTCGCTATCAGGGCGGAAAATTTGTCCAACGGTTCGACGCCAATTCTTTTTTGTACATCACAAAAGCCGCGGATTATTTTGATTTAAAAAAGAATCACGGCAACGGGTCTCTGGTGGAGGCGTTTTCCAAGGCAAGGGCAAGGTTCCTGGTGATTTCATTTACGTCGGATTGGCTCTACCCCACCTACCAATCCCGGGAAATGGTGCAGGCCATGAAAAAGAACGGGCTGGATGTGAGTTTTTGCGAAATCCAGGCGGATTGCGGCCATGACGCGTTCTTGCTGCCCAATAAACGGCTCATTCAAATGATTAAAGGATTTTTAGATCGTGTCTATTCTGGAAACCCGTCATAACGGCACGCGTTTTGATCTAAAGGTTATCGCCTCGCTGATTGAGAAAGACGCCAGAGTTCTGGACCTCGGCTGCGGAGAAGGGGATTTGCTGTTATTTCTTCAGACCCACAAACACGTGACCGGCACAGGAATTGAGCAGAATGAAGAAAACATCGCCCGGTGCATTGAAAAAGGCCTTTCGGTGATTCATGGCGACATCAATGCCGAAGTGAAAGACTATCCGGATGCTTCATTTGATTATGTGATTGTAAGTCAGACCCTCCAGCAGGTTTTTGAGCCCGCGGAACTGATCCGGACACTGCTTTCCATCGGTAAAAAAGTGATTGTGAGTTTCCCGAATTTCAGCCACTGGCGGATACGCCTTCAACTCCTTCTTTCAGGATATGCGCCTGTAACGCCCCAACTCCCCTATCAATGGTATGACACCCCCAATATCCGGGTCATCACCATGAAGGATTTTCGGAAATTCGCCAGAGATATCGGTTTTCGAATATACAGGGAAATCGCCATCAACACCAGTCATGATAAAGCGCTGGAAGGAAAGATTGTCCGGTGGTTTCCCGATATTCTGGCCGAGTACGGCATTTTTCTGATCGGAAACAAATAGATTGTTTTAGGTTGGGTTGAGGTACGAAACCCAACCTACTTCAGTTCGGAAAGGGATTTCCATTTGAGTTTGATGCAACCGTATTAAGTCGAAAAACGTGGGTTTGCCATTGCGACCCAGAGGTACGAAGGGAAAAAAATCTCATAACTAATCTGATTTCATGGAGATTGCTTGGTCGTTGCACTCCTCGCAATGGCTCAGGCGTCTTTTTATGTGATTATCAACTTTGATGAGGTAGATGAAATTAAAACGTCGGAACTGTGGCTGTTAAACTCTTTTTGCAGGAAATCCCCCTCAATCCCCCTCTACAAAGGGGGACTTTTTATTCCCCTCTTTGGCAAAGAGGGGCAAGGGGAGATTTTATTGCTAAGCTTTGAACTTCAAAACGGAATCGGCTTGCCGGTCCGGTATGCGATGCAGTTGCAGGTGGCGATCAATTTGCCGTTTCCGTCGGTGACTTGAATGTTATAGTGGGCGATTTTTTTGGTTTTGCTGGTTTCCTGTGACACGGCGCTGAGGAGAACGCCCGGTTCCGGGCTGGATATGTATGACACGTTGACATTTAACGCCACGGCAATATCTCCGTGGGTCTGGCACGACGTCTCAAACGCCTCGTCAATGAGCGAATAGATCGCGCCGCCGTGGGCCCGCTGGTAGATGTTGTCCATGGCATCCGGCCGGTAGAGCATGTCGACTTTGGAATACCCCAGTTTCAGGTCAACCAGCTTCATCCCCATCTTTCGGGCGAATGGTTCGGTCTCAACCGCTTTGTAAATGGCTTTTCTGAGTTGCTCGTCCATATTACGACAGATTGTTCCAGAAGTTTTTGCCCTGTCGGGTCATGTCATCGCCGGAGGAGGGCGTTGAATCCGTGAACCGGTCCATCCGCGTATTTCTTAATCTTGCAACCCGTTCTTCAATGGGCGGATGGGTGGAGAACCAGTTCATCATGCTTCTTCCGGAAAGAGGGTTGGTGATAAACATGTGGGCCGTGGCCGGCTGGGCGGCCATGGGGATCTGTCTGGAGTAGGCGCCGAGCTTTTCCAGCGCCCTGGCGAGGCCTTCGCTGTTTCCGGTGATGCTTGCAGAGGTGCTGTCAGCCAGATATTCCCTGGACCTGGATATTGCCATTTGAATCAGCGTGGCGGCAATGGGCGCGATAATGGCCATTACGAGCAGACCCAATACGCCTCCGCTCCCGCCTTCATCGTTATCACGACCGCCGAATCCGCCGAAAATGGCCGACCACTGGGCGATGTTGGCGATCATCATGATGGCGCCTGCCATGGTGGCGGCAATGCTGCCGATTAAAATATCCCTGTTTTTAATGTGGCCGAGTTCATGGGCGATGACGCCGGCAAGTTCGTCGCGGTTCATGTACTTGAGCAAACCTTCGGTCACTGCAACGACTGCGTTTTCTGGGTTCCGGCCGGTTGCAAATGCATTGGGCGCATCCTGGGGAATGATGTAGACTTTGGGCATGGGCAGACTCGCCTGCCGGGCAAGGGCCGCCACCATGCTGTATAAATCAGGGGCCTGCTGGGGGGTCACTTCCTGGGCCCGGTACATGCGCAGCACGATCTTATCCGAATACCAATAGGAAAAGAAGTTCATGGCGCCGGCAAGAACCAGGGCGATCATCATTCCTCCCCGACCGCCGATCATGGCGCCCACCCACATGATCACGGCTGTCATCAGCGCCAGCAGAACAGTGGTTCGTATTTGGTTTCCCATATATTTTCTCCTTATTTTATTACATGGAATCAACGTCGAAATTAATTTCATGAAAAAAAATAACAATTAAACTCAAAAGGTCAAGGCTGAGGAATTCGGTCATTCCGAAAAGGCAATAAAATCCTCAGCGCATCTTGCTCTTCGTTTCTTTGAGTTGTTGGAGATTTTATGCATTAAAAGACAATTTTTTTAAATAAACATCAAATGCTTTTTTAAAGCTTTTCTGGCCAAACACAAATTCATTTACTGTTGTTTCAACTGCGGCAAAAACCAGAAAAAACAGTGGAAGTGTCATGAGCCATATCAGGACGCCGCTTAATTGCGTGTTATTGGGGTGGATCATTCCAAACCTGGCTAATACCTGAAAACTATAGTCATGGAACAGAAAAATTGAAAAAGTGTGAATGCCAATAAAATTCATGGTTTTTTGGAATGGCAAAATGATTTTGCTCGATAATGCTGAAAGGCAAAGAATAAAAGCAGAAAAAGACAATAGCAAAGGGAATAAATATTTTTTGCCAAAGAACCAAAGAAAAGCGTGAGACGTTGTTTCATGCACAAAAAATATGAGTAATAAAAGGCTGATGTAGACAACATATTTGGGACATGAAATATCTTTTTCAATTTTAGCAAGAATATAGCCCAGATAAAACTGGAATATATGCAGGAAAAACAGGTTCCGGAATCCTATTGAACGTATGGGAGAAAGGTCTCCCATAAATAACAGAATGTTTATTATGGCAAATACGCCACAAATCGCAGGAAGGCTGTACTTAATTTTAATACGGTTTGTGAAAATGAATAAGAAAGGAGCGAAAATATAACATTGGACAATTGCAGGAATAAACCATGGCGTTTTGGGCTGTATGAAATTTAATCCAAGAAAACCCAATATGCCATCCGGGAAACCATGCAGGAAGCACCATATCCAAAACAATGGATAAATACGCATCACACGTTTTTTAATGAAAAACGCAAAA
>JALOPH010000231.1 GCA_025453995.1 Desulfobacterales bacterium | reverse complement strand
TTCAGCATGCCACCGCCGGACACGTTGACATGATGTTTATCCATGCCGCCGGAATCGATCCATTTTCCGCCGCCGCCAGAATCAGCCAGCCCGATCCCTTCGGCCCACAAGGCAAGCTGATAAGCATAGGCGTCATTGAGTTCCACCACATCAAAAGCCTTTTTAGGATCTGTGATGCCGGCCATTTTATAAGCGCGTTTGGCCGCGTTGACTAATGCAAAGTTTGCGGTCAGATCCTTATCTCCCAGGAAATAGCTGTCCATGCAGCTTCCGAACCCGGTCAGCCAGACCGGATTGTCTGAAAATTCATGTGCGCGTTCCTCGCAGCACAGAAGCATTCCCACGGCCCAGTCGGTGACCGGATACTGGTGGATTTTACGGATGGGGTCTGCAAGCATGGGCGAGGCCAACACGTCTTTTTCACTGACCGGTTCATTCTCCCTGGCAAACGGATTTTTTGCGGCATTGTCGCGGGAGCGCATTACGACTTTTGCCAGGTGATCATCGGTGATGCCTGATTTTTTCATATATGCTCTTGCCTGAAGTGCGGCGGCATTGCAGTAGTCCAGTCCCAGGGGCCGGCAGTAAAACGGGTCAAAGGCCAGGTTGGTGTTCATCATCCGGCTCTCTGTCTGGGATTCCTTGCAGTGCCCCATCAGCAGGACGATGTCGTCATGGCCGGAAAGGATCGACGCCATGGCATAGGCCAGTCCGTTGATGCCGTCCTGGGCTGTTTTTTCCTCACCCCGGTAATGGGCGCCCATCACATCGGTCATGCCGTTGTCGGATATGGTCCGGGCGTCAAACACATCGTCCGAGCAGGAAATGATGCTGCGGATCCCTTTTTCCATATCAAAGGTGACGCCGGTCTGAGTGATGATGGATTCAAAGCATTCAAGGAGCATACCCTGGAATCGCTGATACCATATATCCGGTTCATTTTTGATCTGCGCTACCGCGCAGACAGCTACTTTTTGGTTCATAAAATCTCCTTTTCAATGATATGAACTTGAACGAAAGTTTACAAAAGTCCCCCTTTCGAAAAGGGGTATTTAGGGGGATTTGAAGTGTTGAATGAAATTCCCCGACCCCCCTTTGCGAAAGGGGGGCTTAAATTTAGAAATTCGATATTCGAGTCTTCATGCTGGATTCTGGTTCCTGGCTAATGGATTCTATATTTTTTCTCTTTTTTCGGGTTTAATCCATTCACCGATTTCTTTATAAGGCGCGGTTACCGCCTTTAAATCCGTTTTATTGTCCTGATATTTTGATTTCATACCGGCAAGCCACTGGCCGTGATCCATGGCGTCTTGTTCACTTAAGAAGAGTTCGTGGGAAGATCTTTGGGCATGGATTCGGACGCCTGAATCAGAAGCTTCTACGATGCCTTCATTGCTGCAAAGCATGCATCGAACCCGGTTGTCTCCCAGGAACCTAAATGTGTCTCCTTTGCACAAAGGGCACCGGGGTTCCGCAGGCTCTATAACATCCCCCGTGAGGGCAGTTGCAAGCCGGTCAAGGATGGAGAGATTCCCCTCTTTAATGATGATTTCACCCGGAAGCGCGGCATAGATGATTTCACTGGCCTTCACGTTCATCAGAAACAGGCGCATGAAATTGTCCACATTGAGCTTGGTGAACCCTTCCTTGCCTTCCAGCCCGGCAACGGAAATCCCGACCGCCGGCTTTCCCCATATCTCCTTCACATGGCCTGAAAAAGCAAGCACCCGGTCCGCCAGCACTTTCAGAGATGCGTTGGCGCCCAGGCAGTATGCCGGCGCGGATACGATAAAGGCGTCGGCCTGACAGAATGCATCGATGATCACCGGCAGATCATCCTTTAAAACGCAATGGTTTTTAAACAGGCAGAGATAGCACCCTTTGCACAGCCTGAGATTGAAATCCGACAGGCGCAGGAGCTTTAAGGCATGGTGCTCTGAAATGCGCCGGCTGATTTCCTTGACAGCGATTTCATTGTTGCCCAGTTTTCTCGGGGAGCAGATAATGCCTAAGATTTGCTTCATGGTTTTTCCATTGCTATAGTAATTATCAGATCAGCTTTCCAAATTTTGGTAAAAATTTTGGGTTGTCATTTCGAGCGAAGCGAAGCAATCTCAGTTACTATAACGGGATTGCATCGTCGCTATCGCTCCTCGCTTTGACAGGCAAATTCAAAATATTTGCTCTAAATAAAACGCGAAATAATTTCCTTCATGATCTCAGACGTGCCGCCGCCGATGGAGAGAATCCGGTTGTCACGATACAGCCGCTCCACCAGATACCCCCGCATGAACCCATATCCGCCGAAGATCTGCACGGCATCATAGGTCACCTTGTCGGAAACCATGCAGGCGAAATTTTTCGCCATGGAGACTTCCTTGATCTGGTCCACGCCGGCCCCGATTTTGGCCGCCACCCGGTAGGTGAATTCCGTGCTGGCCTCAACTAAAGTGGCCATGTCGGCGAGTTTGTGCCGTGTGACCTGGAATCCCGAAAGCTTCTTGCCGAAAGCTTCCCGCTCCCTGGCGTATTTGACGGACTCTTCCAAGGCCATACGGGCAGTCATGTTGGCCATGACCGCAAGGGCGAGGCGTTCTCCCTGGAAGTTGATCATGATGCCATAAAATCCCTGGTTTTCCTGGCCGATGAGATTGGCCGCCGGCACCCGGCAGTTGTCAAAAAACAGCTCGGCGGTGTCCGATGCCCACCAACCGGTTTTTTTCAGCTTGTTGGACACTGAAAATCCCGGGGTGTCTGTTTCAATAAGCAGAAGGCTGACGCCGTGGGCGCCCTCGCCGCCGGTGCGAACCGCCGTGGTGATGAAATCCGCACGGGAACCGCTGGTGATAAAGGTCTTGCTGCCGTTGACGATGTAATGGCCGCCGTCTTTGACGGCCGTGGTTTTGAGATTGGCCACATCCGATCCTCCGCTGGGTTCGGTGATGGCCAGGGCCGCAATTTTATCACCTGAGAGCACCGGCGGGATGACTTTTTTCTTTAGCTCATCAGACCCCAGGCTCAATATGGGCGGAATGGCGATGTTTAAGGAACCCAGACCCGCGCAGAACCCGGCTGATCCGGAGCGCATTAGTTCCTCGCTGATGGCCAGTTTGAAAAAAATATCTCCCGGCGTGCCGCCGTATTCTTCGGGGAATCCCATTCCGAGAATATCCACGTCAGCGGCTTTTTTATACAACTCGCGCGGGAATTCCCCGGCTTCCTCCCATTCCTCAATGTAAGGAAGCACTTCTTTTTTGATAAATTCCCGCACGGACTTTCTCACCATGTCATGGGCCTTGGTGAAATATTCCTGGTAGGTATTTTGGGTTTTGAATTCGAGTGCCATTTTGTGTGTCCTTTGTTTTTATGCTTTTAAAAATCCCCCTGAATCCCCCTTTGCGAAAGGGGGACTTGAAAATCCCATCCCTGGCTGATCTTTAAGCCATCAAATGAAAAAATGGGTTTAATGAAGTTTCTCCCTATTTCCCTCCTTTCGCAAAGGGGGGCAGGGGGGATTTATGGGTTTAAACGCTCTTTGACGGTTTGATAAATCTTTTTCAATACACCTTCCGTTTCAGTAAAAATTGATCGACTGTTAAATCTGAGAACCTTTATTCCAAGACCTTTTAAAAACATTTCTCGCTGGTTGTCCTTTTCTGCATTCTCAGGTTCTCTATGCTGCGAGCCGTCCAATTCAACAACAAGCTTAACCTTTGGCGCGTAAAAGTCGACAATATAATCACCCAATGGTTTTTGGCGATAAAACTGGACGCCAAGAATCTGTTTCCCCCGAAGTTTTGACCATAACATGAGTTCACTGTCGGTCATGTTCTACCGCAACGTTCGGGCGGTTTGTTTCAAGTCCGGGCGATAAGGAGCGATCATTTCTTTAATTTTTAATCCTCATGAATTCAAATCCCCCTAAATCCCCCTTTTTCAAAGGGGGACTTTAAAACCCGCCAAACTTGTATTTGTAGGTTGAGGCACGAAACCCAACAGTACTTGTGTCATGGAGTACACCAAACAAATAGACGACACCCAGTTCATTTACAGGAGCACAGGATAGTGACTTGAATGTAATCTTATCGCCGAAAATGCGTTTGCGATTTTCTTTAGTCATATTCTGGCTCCTGACTTCTGGCTCCTAAATTCTATTCAAAATCACTTTTTCAAAAACGCCGCCGGCGGAATGGCAAGGCACGACCCCTCCGCCACCAGCTCGTCTTTCTGGTTCGTCCACCGAAGTTCCATGCGCACCCATTTTTTCTTTTCGATTTTCTCCACCACTTCACCGGTGGCGGTGATGGTGTCGCCGAAATAGGTGGGCTTTCTGAACCGCACCGTTATTTCCGGGATCACGGTTCCCAGCCCCGGCAGTTTCATTCCCAGCACCGGCGCGATCAGGCTCTGGGGCAGTGCTCCGTGGGCGATCCGCGTGCCGAACGGCGTCAGTTTGGCAAATTCCTCGTTTAAGTGCATGGGGTTGAAATCCCCGGAAATCCCTGCAAACAGGTACACATCAGTCTCCGAGATGGTTTTTGTAAACGAGGCCGACATGCCGATTTCAAGTTCATCGTAGGTGTATCCCAATTCAAACTTTGGTTTTTCGTCAACCGGCTTGAAATGGTCGATATCCATGAGTGTGGCTGTGGTGGATTTGGCAAACACAGCCTTGACCTTGATCCCGGTTTTCATCTTGGTCAGCGCAACGCCCTTGACAATGTGCACGATGGGCGTATCCGCGCCGTCGAGCTTGATGAGCGCCTGAATATAGGGCGGTTTTACCGGCTGGTGAGGCTCTTCATACCGGATGATGGTGAATCCGGTGACAGTGCCGGTGCTGGCCACATCCACCCAGTTGTTGGATATATCTTCAAAACATTTCTCGCAGGAAGACCGGGGCGGCACAAACACTTTGTTGCATTTGTTGCATTTGAGACCTTTTATTTTTTTTTCGTCCCGGAGGCTGATGAGAAAACGGCTCCCGGTGCGTCCGGCAAAGTACTGGTAGGGCAGGGCGAGCTTGCCGTCTACGACAAAACAGTCTTTTGATTCTGTATTCATATGCTTCTCCCTTATATTTTCAATCTATTAACTCAAAATATTCGATGTCAGTGATCGCGCCTTTCCGGTTTTCGCTCCACACAGGGCGCACGCGTTTTCCTTTTTTGGCCCGGTCGCGGTCGGATGGTTTGAGTTCATGCCAGAGGGTTTCATGCCCCTTGCAGCCGTCCAGCAGAAAATGTGCGGACACATAAGGGGTTTCGCGGCTCTCGCCTGTGAGCGGGTCCGGGCTTGCGTAATAGGTGATATCCATCATGGAGATCACGCCCTCCGGGCCGACTTCCACCCAGTCAGTGGCACGGACCACGCATTCCGCGCAGGTTTCACGGGGCGGCAGTTGCAGCCGTCCGCATTCCGGGCACTTGTTGGCCATAATCTTTTTTTCTTTAAATGCGTTGAGGAATTTTCCCATGACCGGTCCCGTGGAAAATTTCTGGGGGATGGAGAGGATCTGCTTTTTGACGATCAGCTCTTCCCCTTTATCTTCTGCCACAGCAGTTGGCGGTGTGTATTTCTTAAAAAATTTGGTAGCCTTTGTGAGCAGGCCCAGGTCGCCCTCGACCTTGAGCTTGCCGGAGGTGAACGCGGTCATGCCGTCGAGCTTGCCGAGCGTAATGGCGATCCAGTCCTTG
>JALOPH010000230.1 GCA_025453995.1 Desulfobacterales bacterium | reverse complement strand
ATAATTTTGACGCCGTTTCCGGTATCGGCCAGCTCATGATAATGATACCAGAATTTATAAGGACCAACCCTTTGTTCATCCACAAAAGAATAGGGCTCCCGCACATGCTTGATTTCGGCCACCCATTGCCGGTACCCCAGATATGGGATTTTGATTCTGTATTCAATGATCAAGCCGTTGAATATGGACGACGGGATGTTTGAAACAATTTTGAAATCTAAAAAATCCGGGGTGATGATATTCAGATTGGCCGGATTTTGAATAAAATCCCACGCGGTTTCAAAAGACGTTTGAACGATTTGTTCGCGATGGAGTGTATGCATGGCCGAATAGATCCGATTAACGCGCTTGATTTCTCTGTAAAGGATTATTTTGATGCTTTGTTCTCGTACTCCTGCTCGTACGCGCACTCCTAATCGGTTTTTAATCTCGATTACGATTAAGAGTGCAAGTAAAAGGAAGACTGCCGTCCCGATGTTAAAAAGGGACTGAGCAGATTTCCATTGTTGCTCTATATTGCATTCATTGAATGAAATCAAACAAGACATTTCAAAACAGACTTGAAATCAAATCAATCAATCTTGATAGTAGAATACTTATTAAACCGGCAATTAAATATCGCAAGTTTGACATTCCGCGAAGGCCGGAATCCAGAAAAACAATCGATGCCGGATCAAGTCCGGCATGACGTGATTGCAGTATTGCTAACATGATTGACTATGTCATTGAATCATAGAGGTCGCAGCAGATGGAATCGGAAAAGGCGATCTATGAAGCCTGAGTGGTTCGTCTCCAGTCCATTATTATGATCACCATAGCCGTGCTCATTGCCGATTGCCATGAGTCTCGGTGCTTGTGCGTAAGCCCGCCGACTTCTCTGACTTGCGGATTTGGGCGAAATGCTGTTTTCCCAGTACATGTCGTTGATTGTCAAGACAGTGTTCTGTCTGCATATGGACCGTTCCTTATATGACTTGGAAAAAGGTCCGGAGAATATAATTTCAAATCAAAGCTTAAACAACATGAAAATGCAGAAGCGTTAAGCCATCATTCCGTTTGCAATAACGTAGCATCAAATGTTTCAAGATTATAGGGAGGTTTTATTGATTGAAATCATGAAAGATCTTAAGATTAAATTTTTGATTCAACATGGACATATCATAATTTTGAAATATATCTGAATTATAGAAAGACTTTTCATAAGTACGATTGAGAACAAGCATAAAAAAGGTCGTCGTAATGCTTTTGGTATCCAGCAGGGTATATAGAAAACGCCTCTTTTTGGCCCAGTAACTATAGTATTTTTTTCTGATATAGTGGATTCCCTGATAAACGTCTTCAATGGAAAGCAGCTTAGGCTTAAAAAGCATTCGTGTAAAGGTATAATGCTGCCATGCATCAGGATATTGGGTATCGATGATCCGGTTCTGGTTGTAAAGCTGTTGATAAAACTTTGTGCCGGGTAACGGGGTAGGCCTTGTGATTTGAACAATATCGATTCTGGCTTTAAAAATAAAATCCAGGGTTTTCTGGAAGGTGTGCCGCGTATCACTGTCGCCTCCGAGAATGAAGCAGCCAAGAACGGCAAGCCCGGACTTTCGGATGTTCCGAATTAATTGCAGATAATAATCTTTTTTAATATAGACGGCATTCAGATGCTTGTCGAAACTTTTCAGGCTGTCCAATTCAATTGATTCGATTCCCAGGAGTACAACGCGTACTCCAGCTTTATAGGCCAGTTTGACTAAATCGACATCTTCTCCCATTTTGAGGGAGGCTTGAATATAAAAATATTTTTTTATTTTTTTTTGAATGATGGTCCTGAAAAATGTTCTCAGCCATTCTTTGCCCACGGCCTCCTGCTGGCCGCTTTTGTTTTCGTGTCCAAGAATATTATCATCGACAATCATAACAAATTTTTGTTTAATTTGCATTAATTCTGATATTACATCACCAATAAGTCTTCTGCGAAAGCTATGGCCATTGAACTGGGTTACCGAACAAAAGCTGCAGTCCATGGGGCACCCACGGGATGTCAATAATGTGCCCCATAAATAGAGGTCGTTTTTCAGGTATTCTCTTTTTGGAAACGGTATATGTTCAAGTGACAGCCGTTCAGCGGGATATTTTGATTTCAGACAATTGTTTTCGAAATCTTTCAACACTTCAACCCATACCGATTCAGCTTCTCCAATCACCACTGCATCACAATATTTCAATGCTTCATCCGGCAAAGCTGAAACGTGGACTCCGCCCATGACAACGGGAATCGATTTTTTTCGGTAAAATTGAGCGATTTCATAGGCACGCCGAACATGAGCGGTGTAAGAGGTAATTCCCACGATATCGGCATCAGGATAATTAAGAGGCTCGATGTTTTCATCGATGATAGTGATCCTATATTTTTCTTCGGGGGTAAGGGCGGCGAGATAGGCCAAAGAAAGTGGTGGTGTGGATGAAGATTTATAGGCCCCTAAACTGCGTTTTTTTTCAATGGGGTTGATGAGCAAGAGCGTTTTCATTTATATTCGAAATCGAAGCCAAATAGGTTCCATCTGAATTTTTCCTTTCGTACCTGCTATAAAGATGAAAAATATTCACGAAATTTTTAATTGCAGGGTTTTATATCATTATATTTTCAATTTTTTAGCATTTGTTTCCAGCAAAACATTTTTATGCCGAAAAGTCAATAAGCCAATGAAGGCATTGAAGGACGGGTCTGCGACAAAAAAATGATTTAAGATTGACAACGGTCTGTATTTAGCCTATTGGCTGATTGCTTGCTAAGCAATCAGCCAATAGGGGGGGGATATGAATGATGACATTGAAGGTTTAGAATCTAAGAGAAAAGATTTGCACGAACAGTTAGCTGGCTTGGGGGATTTCAGGCGGGGGACCATCTCTGTCAATTATCGCAAATGTGGCAAAAAAAATTGTGCTTGCGCCAGGCCGGGCCATCCAGGGCATGGGCCCCAATACTTATGGAACACCACAATTAAAGGAAAAAGTTATGCAAAAAATTTAAAGATGGGTGCTGAGCTTCAGAAAGTCATCAAAGAAACCGAAACCTATCGCGTTTTTATCAACCTTTGTGATGAGATCGTTCAAACCAATGAGAAACTATGTGAGTTGCGGCCTGTGAATGAAATAGCTGATGCAAATGAAGCAGAACGGCTCAAAAAAAAATTGCAGAAACTCTTCAGGAGGAAATACAAAAAGAAATAGACCGTATTGTCAAACTGTCTTTTCGGGATCAAGCATCTTTGGGGCATGTTGATTTTGAAACGACTTAGTTTCATATCCGATCCGATATGCAGGGTGTTGGTGTATCATGCTTGAAGAGATTCTCACTTCTGGCAATGGAGGGTATTGCGGCAGAACCCTGTGTGACAATCAGAGAAAGGCGGAGTTTAAAGAATACAGACATAAAAAATTGCAGACCGTTCTGTGGATTGTTTTCGTAAATCTCTAATATTATTATAAATAAATCTTAAGGTAGGATTTTGTCCCATAGACCATGACCTGGACTTTGTCGGGACTTCATTCAGCCCTGGATTAAGAAAAATGATGGCAAGAGTGAAGACATACCGGCCATTTGGATTGGGGCAGGAAGATATGAAAGAGCTGGCCGGCATATCCGTAACCTCAAAAGAAATTGAGCGGGTCGTCTGTCAATTTGAGAAAGGTGTAGGTGCATTTTATACAAAACAAGGCTTTCCAGACGATGTAATACCCTTTGTTTATGCAGCAAAAATGTATATTTATATGGATGGTACGGGTGTCCCGGTTGAAAAAATGAAACCAATGGCCGCAAAGGCAAAAGCGAAGATGGTACAGCCAAGACCAGAGAAGCAAAACTTGTCTGCGTGTTTACCCAACGTCGGTTGACAAAATATGATGAATTTAAAAAACAGGGGTTGTTTATCGGGTTAGGCGTTGTAGAAGCGGGGTGTCGCGCATTCATAGGCCAGCGCCTTAAACAGTCCTGCATGCGTTGGACAGTCAACCATGGGAACAATATCATTGCATTACGCTCTTGTATGATGAGCAATCGATGGGAAGACTATTGGGAAAACCGGGCATGTGCATAAAAAATACCCATAAAAATGACCCGCACCCTTAAAGGACCTCGGCAGATACTCTTATGAACTTGATTTTGAGGATATTGATATCGATGTTCGCATCCTTCATCTCAATTTTCGGTGACCAGAGCAAGCAGGACGAATTTAAATTTGTCACAAAGGTTAAGGTTGCTCCAAAAAAAATGCTGGATACCCGTTTAACGAGTTCAACGGAAATTTTATAACCTTTATCGGATTAAACTGAATTTAAAAAGGAAATCAACATGCCGACTCACAACGACCATCAAGTAAATCTGCCTATGCCCCTGGAAGGCATTAACATCGTTGAATACGGCGTGTTTCACGCCGGACCGGGCGGCACCGCCATTTTGGGCGATCTGGGCGCGGAGATCATCAAGATCGAATCCGGCTTTGGCGACCCGGAGCGTTACTGGACGAAAATCGCAGACCTGGACATGTCCCTGCCCAATGGGGAAAGTATTATGCATGAAGTGTCCAACCGCAACAAGCGCGGTATATACTTGGATATCAACACAGAGGCGGGGAAAAAAATTTTTCACCAACTGGTGAAAAATGCTGACGTGTTTATGTCCAATCTGAGGAAAAGCACCAAGGTCAAGCTCGGCATAGATTATGAGAGCCTCAGGCAGATCAACCCCAAGCTGATTCATGCCAATGTTTCCGGTTACGGTCCGGAAGGCCCCATGGACAATCTGGGCGCTTTTGACCCGCTGGGCCAGGCAGTCTCCGGATTGATGTTTGCCGCAGGCACCGGCGAGCCGGTATTGCTTCACCTGGGGGTCCTGGATCAATCAACCGCCATTGCGTTAAGCCATGCCATTATTACGGCGCTCTTTGTGCGGGAGCGGCGCGGCATCGGCCAGGAAATTCATGTGTCGCTGTTTGGAACAGCCCTTTGGCTCCAGCACCCGAACCTGATGCTGGCCAGCGTCCTGGGGGTTGACCCCTGCGTCAAATCAGACCGGCCTGCGCATTCGCCTCTTAGAAATTCTTTTTGTTGTAAGGACGGTCAATGGATTATCGGAACCCATCATCCTGAAGAAAAATACTGGAAAAAGTTTTGCGAATTGACGGATTTACCCGGTTTGCTCGATGACAGGCGCTATACGGATGAATCGGGGAGGCCCATCCCCAGCCGGCAGTTGCTTGAGATTTTTGACCGGGTTTTCAGCGGCAGAACAAGGGATGAATGGATTGAGATATTCTTGTCCCATGGCCTGATGTTCTGCCCGGTCAAACACATCAGCGAAGTCAAAAATGACATCCAGGCCAATGCCAACCAATATGTCGTGCCTTTTATTCATCCTGATCTCGGCAGCATCACTATTCCCGGCTATCCCGTTCATTTTTCCCATTGCCGGGCCGGCACCCGCGGCCCTGCGCCGGGCCTGGGTCAGCATACTGATGAAATTTTAGAGGAATTGGGATATTCGAGCCAGGATATTGTGCGCTTCAAAAAAGACAGAGTGGTTCGGTAAATACTTTTTTTATCGGGAAAAGGCCTACACAGTATTTGTTTTTAGCTATAATGCATAGAGTGCAACTTTTTAAGCTTTTTTTTTCATGTTAACGGATTTGAAAATTTGAAAAAATATAAA
>JALOPH010000229.1 GCA_025453995.1 Desulfobacterales bacterium | reverse complement strand
GGGATTTAGGGGGATTTCAGGTGTAGTAGTGATCGAGGGCCGGCCTTTATAACCCCATAAGAAAGGAAACTCCCATGAAAGCCCCAAGATTAATATTATCACTCTCCTTCCCAGTCCTTATTATCCTTTTCTTGTCCTCAAACTCCCACGCAAAACCCATTTCCGTCGAACTATATCCCTCCGGCGCACTGATCACAGAGCGGACGACCGTGCCAGTTCAAACCGATGGGAACCGAACTATCGCCAGATTTTCAATTCCCGTTCATGCTGACAAAGATACACTGACTGCCAACACACCGGCGGAGTCAGGCATGCTGGTCACATCCATTCGGACTGAACTGCTGACGCCTGATGAAACAGATAAGGTCAAGGAACTCAAAAACAAACTCAACGATCTGCTCCGCCAAAAAGCAGATATCGACGCCCGGATCAAAGCAGACACTGCCTATATTTCATTCTGGGAAAACTTAGGGAGCAATCTGCCGGAAAAAACCGAATCTGTGGAAAGACTGGCGGATGCTGCCCGTAAAGGGATCACGGATGCCCACAATGAAATATTCAAACTCACCCAATCCTTGGAACCCTTAAACAATAAAATCGACGATATTCAAAAACAGATAGACAACCTCACCGGCCATTCAGAAAAACACTGGCAGGTGGCTGTTTATCTGAATAAAAAAGCCGCCGACACCATCGCCCTGACCTATTCCTATTATATCGGCAATTGCGGATGGGAACCTGTCTACACCCTAAACGCCCATCCCGGAAAATCCGAAATTGAATTCGTCTGGTATGCGGACATTACACAGAACACAGGCCTTCACTGGGACAATATCGATCTGACGCTTGCCGCCGCCCAGGCTCGTCCCCAGCCCGAACCGCCGCTTCTCGGGGACTGGATCATTGCTCCGGTTCAGATTTATCCCCAGCGGAAAGCGGCCATGGCGCCGGAGCAGCTCCGGGCATCTGCCCCGGCGGAAATGGACGCGGATCATGCGGAATCCGCCCCGCCCGAACCCACCCGATCGGAAGGATTCCTGTTTGACACCTTTGCGCTCGGCAAGCAGACCCTTGCCCCCGGGGAAGCCGGCAGAATCGACATCCGAAAAAGCACCTGGAAGGCGGCATTCAGATATCTGATCCGGCCATACGAATCTCCGCAGGCGTTTCTTTTTGCCCAATTAGAAATAGCAGGCGACAAAAATGAATTTATTAAACTTCCCCAGGGCATGGCCACATTTTTGATTGATTCTGCGGTGGTGTCCTCCCGGTCTTTTTCGTTAGTTGATCCTGAGGAAAAACTTTATTTCGGTTCTGATCCCCAGGTGAATGTCAAAATGGATGTGCTTTCCAAAAAATCCGGCGAAAAAGGAATTTTTGCAGGGAAGAAAACCTACGAATGGGGATGGAAAATCACGCTTAACAATCTCAAAAATCATGAAATCAACATCCTTATGGAAGATGCATATCCTCAATTGCAGGATGAACGGATCAAACTTGAAGAATCTTTTTCAGGGGTCACGCCGGAAAAAGATAAAAACCTGCTCAAATGGGCGGTTGAAGTCAAACCCCGGTCCAAAACCGATATCCAGTATGGTTTTTCCATCATTTATCCGGATGATTTGAATTTAAATTTCGGGGGGAGGTAAAAAATTAAAAAAAGAATCCAGAAGTCAGGAGCCAGAATCCAGAATAAACAGCCCCGACATGACAATTTTTAAACAAATATTCTAATTACCATTCATTTCAATTTTTGGAACCCTTTTTTCTCCTTGGCCCATTTTGGGAAAGGGTTGGGGTGATGGTAAAACTGGAGCTATCAATGACCAAAAGAATCAACATCGGCATTCTCATCAGCGGCTCTGGCACCAACATGGACGCCATCATCAATGCGTGCGAGGATGGGACAATCAACGGCGAAGTGATCTTTGTGGGGTCTGACAATCCGGAGGCCAGGGGGCTTGAAAAAGCCGGCAAAAAAGGAATTCCCACATTTGTAGTGAATTATTCCGAAATTACCCGGACATTCAAGAACAATCCGGACTCCTCATTGCTGCCGGCGGATTTTGATTTGGAAGATATCCGGGCCAAGCAATCTTTTTTTAAAGAAAATGCTGAGTCAGATAAAGTTATTTCTTTTCTCAGAACCCGCGCCATTGCCGAGGCCTTGCTGATTGAAAAAATAAAGCCATATCCCTATGATCTTCTGGTTCTGGCCGGGTTTATGAGAAACCTCACCCCTTATTTCATTGACAGGGTCAATACCGCGCCAGGCAAACCCAGAATCATGAACATTCACCCCGCGCTGCTCCCGGCATTTCCCGGAACGGACGGGTATGGGGACACCTTCCGGTACGGATGCAAGGTGGGCGGATGCACAGTTCATTTCATCGACTACGGCGAAGACTCCGGCCCCATCATCGGCCAGCGCGCCTTTCCAATTACTGAAAGCGACTCCATCGAATCCATCAAGAAAAAAGGGCTTGCCCTGGAATGGGAACTCTATCCTGAATGCATCCGTCTTTTTTCAGAAGACCGATTGCATGTGGTGAAAATGACCTATACCCTTGATTCCGGCAAATTCGTCCAGCGCACGGTGGTGAAGATCGCGCAGGTTCCTATTGAAAAATAGTCAAGACTTTTTTTAAATTCACTTAAAAATAGTCAGTTTTTGGCGGGCGACAGCGCCCCCCGGACAAACCGCATTATTCCCCGGACGATTTTCTCATCATTTTCAAGAGCGTCCGCGCCGGCAAAAATTTTCATGCGCTCTTTGTAATATTCGGAAGAATATGAAAACTGCAGGAGCAGCAAGAGGTTATCCAGGCAGAAGGATGTGACATATTCATCAAGGTCATCGGCAATAAGGCCTTGTCTTTTCGCTTCATCCATTAACGACCGATAAAAAAAAGCCGTGATGCTTTCCACCTGCCGGGACAATTTCTGGGACAGGTGAAAAAGCCCCTGGGACGCCAGATCCAAATATATCTGATTAAGTTCCGGATGCTGTTTTGAAAACTTCTGGGCAATGCGGATCAGCATTTCAAATTTATCAAAAATATCCCCTTTTCCCAAATCAACGGTTGCCAATGCAGATTCCAGCTCCTTGTACCCGTAATCCACAACCGTCAGAAAGAGGTTTTCCTTGGATTCAAAATAATTATACATGGAGCCGATGCTGATGCCCGCGTTCTTGGCGATCACATTGATATTGGCCTCTGAGAATCCTTTACCGGCAAACTCAGCAACAGCCGCTTCCATTATTTTTTTTTGCTTTTCCGGGGATATTTTTTCAAATGCATCCTTGCAGTGCTTTTCTGAATGACTGGTTGCTGAAGAATGATTCATCAAAGATTCCTTTTGATAAAAAAATCCATATATTGGATAAATGAGTGATTACTCACTTATCAGGCGTTCTGTCAACAAAATATCATGAATTTTCTGGGGATTGAATCAAACGAATTGAGGGGGATTATCGAGGAAGTCTTGTATGATTTCAAAATAGAAAACGGCTTGCTCACAGGAGCATAGCCGCTTTCTAAGAGTTTGGGAATGAATATTAATAATAACTACTGAATATAACGCGTTTTTTAATCAGTCTACTTTGTAAAAAACCTTTTTCTTGGACTTGCAGACCGGACAATCATCCGGCGCTTCATTTTCGCAGGTATATCCACAGACCCCGCACACATAATAATCCACATCTTTTTTGGCTTCCAGGTTTTCCAAGGCCTTCTGGTACAGCGCTGCATGAATTTTTTCCACTTCATTGGCATAGGTGAAGCTGCGGAGCGCATTGGCATTGCCTTCTTTTTCAGCCGCCGCCATCATTTCCGGATACATGCTCTTAAATTCATGGGTTTCGCCGGCAATGGCCGCCTTGAGGTTTTCAGCTGTTGATTTGATCCCGCCGGCCACTCTTAAATGGCTGTGGGCATGAACGGTTTCCGCTTCAGCCGCTGCGCGGAATAGCTTTGCCACCTGGGGATAGCCGTCTGCATCGGCTTTTTTGGCAAACGCAAGATACTTCCGGTTGGCCTGGGATTCCCCGGCAAAGGCATCCATCAAGTTTTTTTCTGTCTGGCTCATATGGTCTCCTTTTGTTTGATAATTTCTGATTTTTTTGGGTGGGACTAAATGTTTTAAAAAATAAGAATTTATATTCGAATGTCAACCGATAAAATTCTCTCTGAGAATTTTATATATTAAACCGGATGGTGATGATATCCCCATCATTGACTTCATAAGTCTTCCCTTCCAGCCTGAAGGTCCCTTTTTTCTTGGCCGCCGCCATGGAACCGGCATCCATGAAATCATCATACGATACGACTTCCGCCCGGATGAACCCCTTTTTAAGATCCGTGTGAATGGCTTCAGCCGCATCCAGGGCGATGGTTCCTTTTTTGATGGTCCAGGCCCGGACTTCATCTTCACCCACCGTGAAAAAAGAGATCAGGCCCATCAGGTCGTAGGACTGCCGGATGACCCGATCCGTGGCAGATGAAGAAATGTTAAATTCCTTCAGTAGTTCCGCTGCTTCTTCATCGGTCATCTGGGCCAGTTCATGCTCCAGCTTTCCCCGGATCACCATGCAGTTTTCCTCAGATAATGGGCCGGAAAGTTCGGCTAAGGATTGGTTGTCATCGGCATTGTTAAACAGCACCAGCATGGGCTTGGCCGAAAGAAAGGCATACCCCCTCAACTGGCGGGCGGATGCGAGATGGGGGTGACGCCGCAACGGGGTTTCAGATTCAAGAACCGTTTTGCACTGGAGCAGCAGGTCGTGTTCTTCAGGATCAAATTTTTTGGCTTTTTTGGCTTCCGCTTCCATGCGTTCCAGCTTTTTCTCCACCACCTCAAAATCAGAAAATATCAGTTCCTGGTCGAGATTTAAAAAATCCTGCGCTGGAGACGGCGCTTCCATCCCGAATAAATTAAAATTTCGCACCACATGGATCAGGGCATCAGCCTCCCGAACCGCATTCCAGGCGGTTTCATCTTTTGCCCCTTCTTTTTTCGCGCCGGTTTTCGGCGGCAGAAAATACTCCACCTGGGCATAGACAGTTTTCTGTGGCTTATAAATATTGGTTAACGCATCCACCCGCCCGTCCGGGACCCGGATGGCGCCCCGCCGCAGCTCCTGCTTTTTCCCCGAATCGGAAAACTCATGGGTGAGGGCTTCAAACACCGTTGTTTTGCCGGAACCGGAAAGCCCGATAATGCCGAGTTTCATTCGATGCTCCTCTGTGTTAATTTAAAATAGTATTAACCAAAGCCCCCCTTTTATTAGTGTGCCATTTGGCGTTAGTGGAAAAGGGGGGTTGGGGGGATTTCATGTAACGCTATAAAATCCCCCTAAATCCCCCTTTTTCAAAGGGGGACTTTAAAGCAAACCTTTTCTTAAGTTAATGACATTAATCTTTAGCTTGCGACAGCGAAATGAGGTTTATATCAAACAACCTGCAGGTATTGTCCCATATAGTCTGCGCGAGCTTTTCCGGATCATCTTTCCTGACTTCCGCGAGCCTGACCAGCACTGACTTGACAAATGCCGGTTCATTGCGCCGGAAACGATTTTTTTCCGGCGCCGGCGTAAGATATGGCGCATCGGTTTCAATGAGGATGCGTTCTGCCGGAATATGCGGAATCAGGGCGCACAAACCGTCCCCCCGGCCCTGGATGGTGGCGATCCCGGTGATGCCGATGT
>JALOPH010000228.1 GCA_025453995.1 Desulfobacterales bacterium | reverse complement strand
GACCTGCCCATTTTCCAGAATCAGTGAATGATGTTTCTTATTTTAACTCTTTGCCGGGTTTGAATTTGACCACGCTGCGGGCTTTGATTTTGATCGGTGCGCCTGTCTGGGGGTTTCTGCCGGTTCTGGCTTTGCGGTTGACTTTTGTGAAAGTGCCGAACCCTACCAGAGTGACCTTGCCGTCTTTTTTCTTCAATGTTTTGATGACGCCGTCCATGAAAGATTGAAGCGCTTTTGCAGCGGCAACCTTGGAAATTCCTGCGTCTTTGGCCATTGCTTCCACCAGTTCTGCCTTGGTCATGTTACCCTCCCTTTTTTTTGAAAAAAATTAATATTGAGGAAAACCCTGATGGTTGCGTAATTTAAAGAAGGTTTTGATTCTTGTCAACAAAAAAATGCTGATTTGGCGTGATTTTTTCAGGTGTTTGCTCTATGAATCACCCGATTGACAGAGTTTCAAAGCGTCCGCTTTTGAAAACATCTTATTTTTCAGCGGCAGAACCCCCGGTGTGCCAGAGAGAATATGTATACCGGTTTCTCGCGGAACCGAAGAGAAAATATTGTGACAGTCAGATGAGGACAATCTGATTGATTATCTACAGAAGCGCGTCAATAAAGAGTTTTGGATCAAACTCCTGAAGGTCTTCGATTCCCTCCCCGATGCCGATATAGCGGATCGGAATCTTTAGAGCATGGCAAATTCCCAGCACAATTCCGCCCTTGGCGGTTCCGTCGAGTTTGGCGAGTATAATGCCGGTAATGCCGATGCCTTCATGAAATAGTTTGGCCTGGGACAATGCGTTTTGGCCGGTTGTGGCGTCGAGTACAAGAAGCACTTCGTGAGGCGCGTCGGGCATTTTTTTGGAAATACTGCGTTTGATTTTTTTAAGCTGCTCCATGAGGTTGACCTTGGTCTGAAGGCGGCCGGCTGTGTCCACAATGACGATATCAACCCCCCTGGCCAGAGCCGCTTCCACGCTGTCAAAAGCGACTGCCGCGGGATCTGCGTTGTCGCGATGCCGGATAATGTCAGCGCCGGCGCGATCCGCCCATATTTGCAACTGTTCAACAGCAGCCGCCCGGAATGTGTCAGAAGCCGACAGGAGAACTTTTTTTCCTTCAGCGGCATGCCGGGCCGCCAGCTTACCGATAGTGGTGGTTTTCCCCACACCGTTTACGCCCACCATCATGATCACATGCGGTTTGCCCGCAGACGGGCTAACTGCAGGCAGATCAATAAAAGAAAGCATTTCTTTTTTAAGGAGGGCTTTGAAATCTTCAAAATTTTTGATTTGAGAGGAATGTTGAGTGATACGGGAAATGAGTTCCATGGTGGTCGGAACACCGACATCCGATGTGATCAGTATTTCTTCAATTTCCTCGAGCACATCTCCATCGATTTTTTTGTTTCCGGATAGAATCCCTTCGAATCGCTTTGAAAAATTTTGCCGGGTCTTGGAAAGTCCGGATTTCAGCCTGTCAAAAAATGAAACCGGGGCATCCGGGGTATCGGGAACCTTGCCGGGCTCAGCCGTTACGAATTCAAATCTTTCGTCAGGTTCAACCGCCTCTTCAATCCCTGCTTCAACGTCGACATCAATCGATGATTGATCCCGAGATTCAAGAACCTCACCGGGCTCAATCCCAACCTCAAGGGCACCATCCAACTGTTGTTCATCGCCAGCAGTCAACGGCCGTTTTTGAGCATTGGATAAAAGTCTCCTTTTTTTTCTAATCTTTAATAAGAAGACAAGAAGGATGAGAATTATCAGCATGCCGAGTATCTCTTGTCGAAAATCCAATGCAATAACCTGGGCGATGTCCGTTAGGTATTCCAACATATAAATCACCTTTTTAAATTCCGATTTTAATTGGGCGTATTGATTTTTTGGGATAATTTTTCGATATCCACAGACACGAGCTTGGAAACGCCGCTTTCATTCATGGTGATGCCGAGAAGCATGTCCGCAAACTCCATGCTTTTCTTGTTGTGAGTAATCATGATGATCTGGGATTTCTCGCCGATGATTCTGAGAAGCTCGTTGAACCTGAAAATATTGGCGTCATCCAGCGGCGCGTCGATTTCATCAAGCAGGCAGAAGGTGGATGGGTTGATCAGAAAAAGAGAAAAAATAAATGCGATGGCCGAGAGCGCCTTCTCGCCGCCGGAGAGCAGGCTCAGCCGGGTCACTTTTTTACCGGGTGGATGAATCATCAATTCAACGCCGCTTTCCAGGGTGTTGCCGGGATCAGTCAGTTCCATCCAGGCGGTTCCTCCCACGAACAGTTTTGGGAAAAGAGTCTGAAACTGATCATTGATTTTGTCAAACATCTCCATGAAAAGCTTTTGTGTGACCCTGTTGATTTTTTTGATGACGTTCTGAAGATCATCCAGGGCTTTGACCAGATCATCACGCTGTTGGATGAGAAAGTCATGGCGGGTTTTTTGCTCTTCATAGGATTCGATGGCGCTGATGTTTACATCCCCGATTTGTTCTATCTTTTTTTTATATTCCTGAAGGGAGGCTTCCATTTTTTCAATGGAAAAATCAGGGGAGCGGACCGAATCCCGGTGGATCTCGATGAGCTGAGTGAATGATTCCGCATAGCGTTCCAGAAAATTATTTACCACATTGTCCCGGCTGAGCTGGTATCTTGACAATTCAAGTTCGAGCTGGTGGATTTTCTCCTGGATATCATCCATGGCCTGCCGGGCGCCTGAAATTGAATTGTCGGTTTCAGTTATTTTTTCAATGATCGACTGATAGTCGGTTTCCTCTGTTTTCAAATGGTGATTTAAATCGGATAAGTTTTCGCGTTTTATGGAGAGCGATGTTTCGGTTTCATAAATCAACCCGGCCAAAGAGGTTCTTTTTGATTTTTTTATCTGGATATCCTGATGTATCTGTTGGGCCTGCGCGACGCCGTCTTCCTGAAACTGCCTGAGGCGATTGAGGGTGGATGCGTTATTCTCTTTTTCAGCGGTGAGCTTCGTCTTTTCAAGCTTTAAATCAAGCTGGCGCTGATCAAACTGATTCACCTGGTCTGAAAGACCGTCGATCCTGCCGGCCAATGTTTTGATGGAAAATTCCTGGGCGGCGATTTCTTGGGTTAATTTTTCGATCATCGATTCATGTTTTGAAAGCTCGGCTTCAAGATCGGATTTCTCTCCGGAAAGCTTTTCTTTTTCAAGCTGGATGATTTCATGATGACTGACTGCGTGCTTTAATGTTTCCGTGACGGCAAACAGCTTTTTCTCGGCTTCCAGAACTGCGTTTACTGTTTCATTTTTTTCTACGGTCAGTTTCTGGATCTGATTTTCAAGGTCCTTGACTTCATTTTCAAGGTTGATTTGGGCCTTCTGTTCCTTTTCCAAGGCCTGATCCAGTTCGGTTATCTTGCGTCCGAGGTCTTTGATTTCAAGCTTTTTCTCAAAAATTCCGGTAAGCTTATCCCTGCTGCCGCCGATCATGATTCCGTCTGAGGATATGATATCGCCGTTTTTGGTCACGACTTTCCGGAAACCGTTATTTTTTTGCCGGAACAGAAGGGCGTCCTCGAAATCATCAACCACTGCAATGTCTTTCAGGAGCGCGCAAACCGGGCTTTCAAATCCAGGCTTGACAGCGACGTGATGGAGAAGAAGATCGCCTGAATTCTGACTTGAAGAAGCGTCCGGCGGCTGAGTCAATAAGCCTTGTTGAAACTCGGATACAGGGATAAATCCGCTCCGGCCGGCATTGCTGCTTTTGAGGAAATTAATGGATTCCGCGCCGGTGTGAGGATCTTTGACGAAAATATACTGCAGGGATTCGCCAAGCACTGCTTCAAGGGCGAATTCAAAGCCGGGTTCAGGCTCAATGGCGTCTCCGGTAATCCCGACAATTCCGATGTCGCCGCCTTTCTCCACATCGCCATCCATTGATCCCCTGCGGCGCATGATCGCCTTGACCCCTTCCTTGTACCATTCATAACTCTCATCCATTTTTTTCAGGGCCGAATATTTTGATTTGATCCGCTGACGGTCATTGATGAGAAAACTGACGGATTTGACTTGTTTGCCGAGCGCGGCGACTTTTTCCTTAAGGATATTCTGCGTGTTGTTGATATTTTGGGAGATCTCATTGCTGGTTCGGGTGAGACCGCTCAATTTTTCCGCGGCATCAGATTTTGAGGCGTTGAGTTGGGCCAATTTCCGGGTGGCATCCATCTCATCTTCTTGGATTTTTTTTAATCGTTGTTTAATTGTGGCTTTGCTGGATTCCGCATAGGCGGTTATATCCTGGTAGCGGGTTTTCTGGGTCATGAGCGATATGAGCTGTTTTGCCGACTCTTCGCGCTGACGGTTCAATGCGTTGCGCTGGTCCCTGATCTCCTGAAACGAACGGTTTTCGGTCTCAATCAAATTTTCAACAGAAGCAAGCTGAAGGATAATCTTTTCACTCTTATCCGATTCCTCTGCGATCTCCTCGCGTATTCTTTGGTTTTTGTCTTCAAGCGTCAGCAGCGCGGATTCAAGTTCATTGACTTCATCAAAAAGTCTTTTTTCTTCATTCCGCAGATGGGTCAAATCATTTTCAACGCGGTCAATCTCGCGTTGCGCGTCTGATTTCCGAGCCCTTTTTTCTGAAATCTCCCGGTCTTTCTGGAAACGTTCAGATTTAATCCTTTCGAGTATTTCATTGAGTTCACCGAGGCGTCCGGAATGAAAGGACCCTTTTTCTTTGAATTCATTTAAGAGATTTTCCGCGGTTTCAATCTGAAATGAATATTTTTCATGGTGATAGGCGGAAACGAGAATATCTAATTCCTTCACATGCTGCCGGTATTCCTGATAACGCTTTGCCTTATTGGATTGCCGGTGAAGCGCGTTCATCTGTTTCCGGATTTCTTCGATGATGTCATTGATGCGTAACAGATTCTGATTGGCGGAATTGACTTTGGTAAGCGCTTCGTTTTTTCGCGTTTTGTAGAGGGTGACGCCGGCGGCCTCCTCGATAAAGGACCTTCGTTCTTCAGGGGTGGCGTCGGTAATCGCGCCGATATTGCCCTGTTGAACAATGGCGCATGACCTTGGCCCCATGCCGATTCCCAGAAAAATATTGTGGATGTCCTTGAGTCTGCAGGGCTGCTTGTTTAGCAGGTAACCGCTTTCACCGGACCGGTATAAACGACGGGTAATCATGAGTTCGGAAAATTGAGCCGCATCCGGACGGTCTGATGCGTCGTCATTGGATAACGTCAGGGAAACTTCAGCGATATTTAAAGGCGGCCTTTTTTCAGTCCCGGAAAAAATAACATCTCCCATGGATTTGCCGCGAAGTTGCTTGATGCTTTGTTCACCCATCACCCATTTGATGGCGTCCATAACATTGCTTTTACCGCATCCATTGGGGCCGACAATAGCGGAAATACCTGAGGGAAAGTCAATCAGGCATTTATCCGGAAAGGATTTAAAACCGGTTATTTCAAGTCGTTTAAGCCCCATTCACCACTCCAAAATGAAAGATATTTGTAAAAGTTGGCTCATTTAACCTAAAAAAAAATTTGGGTGCAATAAAAATTATTTTTATTTTGATTTTTATGAAAACCAAATTATTGCAGATAGTTTTAATGTGATAATCATTCAAAATAACTTGCACTTTACTTAAAGTAAAGATAGATAAACTATAAACTGGTTCAACAACCGCGATACGGATTCACGTCTG
>JALOPH010000046.1 GCA_025453995.1 Desulfobacterales bacterium | reverse complement strand
ACTTTCCCGCAGAGATGATGGAAATATCCCGCCTGATCCGGGAACAGAAACTCTATATGAAAATGGATGAGAAAATCATGGCCAGGATCCAGCTTGGCCAGAATAAAGTCGGCAACCGCATTGCAATTTCCATCATACTGGCCGCATTGATCATCGGCTCCTCTGTGCTCATCATCGCCAAAACTCCGCCCGTGATTGTCGGGACTTCCTTGATTGGCTGGACGGGGTATGTTTTATCTGTGATTATGGGTGCATGGCTTGCATGGTCCATCATCAAAAAAGATTGAAGAACTTTATAAATCCTCACACAAAATTTTTTGATCCGATTTTATTATTCCTTGACATATATGTTGTATTTCTATTATAAGGGCATACAAAATATGCTATACATAACCGCATTCATTACATCAATAAAATACAAAAGACTATATGACTGATCATCAAGATCCGCCGGTCAGGTTGAAAGGGGTGGGTGACAGCCTGTGGGTTACCGTTGATTCTTCTTTGCCGAGCGAAAGGATTTACGAAGAAATCACCAAAATATTCGATCGGTTAAAACATCTGGCCATCAATGCAAAAGTGGTTATCGATACTGGTGATCAGGATGATAGCGATCAACTTGTAGAAGAGTTAAGCGGCTTTTTAAAATCCAAATTCCAGGTCGGCCATGTTTTCAAAGCCCAATCCAGAAAACATACCCATGACATCCCTGATGAACGCGGGCCGGATGCTTCTGAAACCGGGGTTGTCACGCAAAATGATTCACTGATTATTGCGGGGCGCGTTCGTTCCGGGCAGACTATCGAAGCCCGTAAACATCTTGTTATCCTGGGGGATCTCAATCCCGGAGCTGAAGCCGTCGCAGGCGGGGATATTCTGGTGCTGGGCAGCCTGCAGGGAAAGGCTGCCGCCGGTCAGCCGGACAATATCAACGCCATTGTCATGGCCCTGGAATTTAAACCTACCCAAATACAGATTGCGGGCTTTGTTGTGGCTGGGAATCCCCGTATGGTCGGGTCTGTTCCAGAATTTGCCCATATCGAAAATGATCAGATTGTCGTCAACGACTATATGAAAGCCAATCCTTTTAAACGTATGAACTGGCCGGAAGAGAGATAAATTTTTTGTATAAAATACAAAAAATTATATAACCTTTTAAACTTATGAGGTGAATTGTGGATGGAAAAGTGATTGTTGTCACGTCTGGAAAAGGCGGGGTTGGAAAAACCACCGTCACCGCATCCATAGGCGCGGCGCTTGCCCTTCAGGGAAAGCGGGTCGCCGTGGTGGACATGGACATCGGATTAAGAAACCTTGATGTGGTCATGGGGCTTGAAAATCGCATCGTATTTAACATTGTCGATATCATTCAGGGCAAATGCAAATTAAAACAAGCCGCCATCAAAGACCGCAGAATCGACAATCTCTATCTCATCCCGGCATCCCAGAGTCATGAAAAAAATGTCATTAAACCGGAAAACATGGTCTGGTTGTGCAGCAAAATGAAAAAAGAATTTGACTTTACCCTGCTGGACTGCCCGGCAGGGATCGAGCAGGGATTTAAGAATTCCATCGCCGCTGCCGACCAAGCCATTGTGGTATGCACCCCTGAAGTATCCTCGGTCAGAGACGCGGACAGAGTCATCGGCCTGCTGTATGCCCGAAATATTACGCCCAAACTCATCATCAACCGGATTGTGCCGAAAATGGTTGAAAGCGGCGACATGCTCAGCCATGACGATATCATTGAGGTGCTCTCCATCGACCTGGTGGGGCTTGTGGAGATGGATGATAAGGTGGTGGTTTCCACTAATACCGGGACTCCGCTGATTATGCAGAAAGACTCAAAAGCCGGCAACGCATTCCAGCGCATCGCAATGCGGCTGGATGGCCACCCGGATCTTCCCATTGAAAACCCAATGGATCAAAAAGGGTTCTGGAAGAGAATCAGCAAGAAATTTTCTCGAAAAAACTGAAGGATATCTCATGAAAATAAACGCGCTGCTGAAAAAATTATTCAATAAAACCGATAGCAAAGATGTTGCCAAAAAACGCCTCAAGTTTGCACTGATCTATGACAAACTTGAAATCCGGGATGACATGCTGGGCAACCTGCAGCAGGACCTTATTGAAGTCATATCCCGGTATTTTGAAATTGACAAAAAGTCCATAGTCTTGGATATTCAGCGGTCAGATGAGTGTTCGGCTCTGGTGTTTAATACCCCGATTCTATCCGCCAAACGCATCCAGGAACAGCCGGCGGCTTAACAAAATTAAATCGTTCGTTTTTACGAACAGCCCTACTCGTTTGAATCTGAAAGTCAAATCGCCAGATTTTTATTTTTTTTATTTCATGACTGATTCGTCAGTCATGTTTTCTATATAGCCACCTTTAAAAAATTGCAAATGATGTTCAATGGTTTCATTTGTCTTTCCAACCAAATTCGTACTGATTTATAAAGCATTGGATAACCATAGTTTCACCGTCTGATATTGTTAAACCTGGGTTTTAGTAGGCTGAGACTTTATATTATGAATATCATCCATCACTACACAAGAGCCATCATCAAATGGCCGCTTCTGACCCTCGTTGCGCTGGTGATTATCACCATGCTGCTGGGTTCCGGACTGCGCAAACTTGAATTTGACACCTCGGTTGAGACTTTTCTCCCCAGGAATGATCCGGAACATGAATATTACCGAACGGTCAAGGAAGTATACGGGGATGTTGATACGTTTGTCATTCTGGCGGTATCCCATGATAATTTATGGAGCAGCGAAGCGTTTTCCCAGATTGAGAATCTTCTGTTGGATCTGGAGGAGTATCAGGAATATGATGCGGAACGGGAAACCCGGAGGCTCGATCGTCTGGGCGCTTATCTGAACAAAGAGCACATAAATACAGATGCTTTGTTTTCTGATTTTGCTGATGATCCGGGATTTGTAAGATTTGTTAAAAGGAAATTAAAAACAAATATCGACAGCAGGAATGGCATTATCCCCCGATCGCAGTTGCAGTCTGTTTACAAGCAGGCATTGCGCCTGAAAAGCTTAAAAGAGCTGGAAATTATCGATAAAATTATTTCCCCATTTACCGCAAAAGATATTATTGGCAAAGATGATACGCTTCAGACCGTGGATTTAATTGCCAAAGATTCAGTCGGGAGAAGGGTCTTGCCGAAAACCAAAGAAGATTTTGACCAGTTCCAAAAAAAGCTTCAAAGAAATCCGGTTTTTGACAGAGGGATTTACAGCAAAGACAGCAAAACCGGTGAAATTACGGATCTGGCGTTTATCATCCATTTCAACTCAACAAGCACGATTTCAAAGCAAGACGGGGTTTCAAGAGAAGTTTTAGATATTGCAGATAGTTATAAAAATCTACGGATCATCACTCAGGGCCAGCCATTAATTTATGCGTGGATCAACGATTATATCCGGAAGGATCTGTTCAACCTCGTGCCCCTTGCTCTGCTGGTCGTGACCTGCATCTTATTCTTAAACTTCAGAACGTTTCGCGGTGTCGTATTGCCTGTGGTTACCCTCGTTTTGGCGTTGATCTGGGTCCTTGGTCTTATGGGGCATCTGGGATATAAAATCACTCAACTGAGCACCTCCCTCCCCCCTCTTATCCTTTGTGTGGGGAGCGCCTATGCGATCCATATTCTCAACCAGTATTACGAGGATCTGGATTCGATCAAAAAAAACGGCATCATCAACGGATTGCTCCCTACCATGTCCAATATAAATCTCACCGTGGCGCTGGCGGGAATCACCACCATTATATCCTTCTGGACTCTTGCCAACCACAGGATCCCCGGCCTCCGGATATGGGGAATATTCACAGGATTGGGGGTCATGTTTGCAGTCGTTATCGCCATGACCCTGATACCGCCGAGCCTCTCCCTGATATCCCACAAACGTCATGTCCTGCCCGGTAAAAAAAAGATCGCCGGCGATCATACGGATATTGTCTCTGTTCTGATCCGCTGGCTTACGAAGGCCTCCCTGCACCACAACAAAAAAGTATTGGCGGTGATCGCCGTTGTTGTCGGATTTTCAATCATCGGCATTTTCAAGCTGCGGGTGGAGACCGAACTGCTTCAGTATTTCAAGGAAGACAACCCCATTCGGGTCAGTGAAAAAATCATCGGCGAAAAATTCGGCGGACGATGGGGGTTTAATATCCTTATTGATTCCGGAACCCCCGGGGGAGTTAAATCCGCCGATTATTTAAATACCCTGGATCGGGTCAGAAAATGGCTGGAATCCGATGAAAATAAATTTTTAAACGTGGGCCGGACCGACGCGTTTTCCGATTACATCCGCACCATGAACATGGCCATGAACAATGATGACCCGGCATTTTTCACCATACCCTCAAACGACATGGATATCCGGGATTACTTAGAAATTTACTCGGATGACGATGAAAACTCCGATGGACGCGCCGATAGTTTTGAAGCATACGTGGACGCGGATTTTCAGACCTGCAACCTGCTCACGCGGTTATGCCAGAGACAGGGACATCTGGTGGGGACCGGGGAGCTTAAAGAGATATTTATAAAAATATCGGAATACCTGACCCAAACCCTGCCAAAAAACTATTCCTTCAAGATCACAGGCCACCCGGTTCTGTTTATCCAAACCGCCGGATACATCAGCGGCGGACAATTGCAAAGCCTCTTTCAATCCATGGTGGTGATCACCGTTGTAATATTATTGCTGCTGCGGAACTTTCGCGCCGGGTTTCTGGCGCTCGTTCCTCTGGGGCTTGCCGTAACGCTCAATTTCGGAATCATGGGATGGCTGGGAATTCCCTTAGACGTGTCCACATCCGTGATTGCAGCCATCACCATCGGCATCGGAGATGATGTGACCATCCATTTCATCAATACCTGGAGACATCTGCGACAATCCGGGTACAGCGTGGAGGAGAGTATTCGGGAGACTTTGCTTGAATCAGGTAGAGCCAATATTTATTCGGCCCTGGCTCTGATCTGCGGATGTTCCGTATTTCTCATTTCAACATTCAAGCCCATCGTTCTTTTCGGCATCCTGATGGTCATCGTCATCGCGGCCAACAACATCGGAGCCCTTCTCATTCTGCCGTCGGTCATTAAAGTCATCCGGTTTGACATCACAGCCAGGCCGGCGAATGGAAACGCATAGAGATGATGAATGATTCGGATTCAGGGGAAATAACAGGATATCAATGCCGCTCTATATTTGCCTGTCAAAACACACGGCAATGGCGCTGTTGCTTACACGGACAATCCTACCGTGAATTTTAATTTCTTTTCGTTCCTGAGGATGTTCAAAATTAATGGTAATCGGGTCGCCAAGTATGAATTTACGCCCCATGGCTTTTAAAGTTTCGATCAATAAGCCGCCAGTGCTGATATTTCGTGTATATCCACTCTGCAAAAATCCTTTGACGGCAAAGTATACAGGCGTCACATAGCCCTCCCTGGCAGACTCCCGCCTGGTTATGCCCTCTTTTGTTTTGAGTTCTCCCAAAAACCGGCATCGATCATCAATGGACATATTCATGATTAAATCCACTAATTGTTTTGTAATATTTTGATGCTGGCCTTGAGGGGTCTCAAACGCCAGGTTAAATTTTTTTTCCTTAAAAAGTCTGGTTTTTTCATCTGTCGACATCTTCATGATGAAGTTGATTAACTCGCGTGTAACATTGGCTATGTTAATATTTTCAATACGGTGCCCATTCGATGGTCGCGTATTTTTTGTGGCATCTGAAGATATGCATGTTTTTCCAGACTGATTTCTAAAATCCGGAAAATCCATACCACAAACAGGTATTACTCCGGACATTTTGATATCCATATTTTTTATTTTCTCTTTTTCAATATTCTGTGAAATCAAAAAGGGAATATCGGAAGCAAAAGCAGGATGGTTATCCGACGACAGAATAAAAGGAGTGTCTTCCTGCTTGATTTCAGGCAACGCCGCTGTTGTCCTGCTCACCTTGATTACAAACAACAATACCCAGCATATTATTACAACATAAAAAATAACAATAAACTGCCAGAACACGATCAAAATCCTTTCATTTGAGGTTGGTATCCATCCTTAGGTCACTTTATAAAATCGAAATCCACTCGATTTCATCATATGGGGAGAATCAATCCTCTCCCCCATAACCAGCGACCTTAAAATTAAAAAATAATTTTCTTATATAAAACAGACAACTATAACTTTTCAATAAATTTTTTATGCCGTTTAAAATCCGCTTCAATTCTGGCCCAGTCGTTCCATAGTGCCATTGATCATTTTATTCTTTTTGCCGCTCCACAACCCTGCCGTTGGCGACCACCATGTAAATATTTTCGGTATGCCGGATATCCTCACGAAAATCTTTGTTTAAAATTAACACATCCGCAGGGCCGCCCTCGGCTATAAGTCCAAGCCCTTTTACTCCTGAGAGCCGTTGGAGCATCTGCCCGGATACGGATGTCGCCGCAGCCACCGCCTCAAGGGGGGTAAATCCGCATTTTTCCACCAACAGCTGCATTTCTCTGTGAAGAGATGCACCGCCGACAGTCGCCAGATTGGGGCTGTCCGTACCGGCTACAATTGTAATTCCCGCCTTTTTCATCCTGCGGACATTGTCAAACTTGATTTCCCGATAGGTAACCAGGTCATGAACCCAACTCTCGAGACGGGGATCATCAATATTAAGTTTATCGGCTGAGGACTCCCTATATGCGTTCAATATGTTGGGATCAAGGATTTGTTTGTCCATTGGTGTGAACTGAAGCACATTCTGAAAAAAATCGGCTGAATAATCGAATACCACAAGTGTGGTAATGACTACCGCATGGGTGTCTTGCATTTTCTGTATCGTTAAATCAGAAAGTGACGAACGATAGGGGGCATGTGCGAAAAGCCGGACCCCAGCGTTTAAACCGGTGATAATATCCGACTCCGATCCGATGTGAGCACCGACAATCAATCCGGCAGCAGATGATTCATCAACGATTTGTCCGGCCACGCCCTCATACAGGGACGGGATGCCAAGAGGAAGCTGATCTATCATGATTTTAGTCATGCTGGCGCCATGAGCCTTATTCTCCTGGATGGCGTCACGGATATCGTCCCTATCCGACACTTGAAACATCACTTTATGAATCGTGATGGTATCAATCGGCCATGGAATCATGCCGCGCAGCATGTAGTCGGGATGTCCGCCTTTTTTATTTAAGCACTTTCCGACATAAAACAACCTTGGATTAACCCTGTCTTCTAAATTGATGCGCGACTGCAAGGCTTCCATATCATATAACGGGCCAGCCATGTCGAAAACCGTGGTGATACCCGCATACAGATAGGAGGAGAGATTCCGATCCAGCAGATTTTCATCCGGCATGACCGGAAACCAGGGCGGCGCGCCGGGGCTGTGAATATGAATGTGATGATCAATCAGGCCGGGAATCACCATTTTTCCCTTGCCATCAATTTTTTCATGGTCTATTTGAAGATCCTTAATATTTCCGATACGTGATATTTTTCCATTTTCAATAAGAATATCGGTATTGACTAAAACATCCTGGTCCGGTTTGCCTGTAAAAACCATGGCGTCGGTGATGAAAATCGGTTTGCCTGCATCTTTTTTTTCGGCAAGTGGCGGCAGTGTTGATCGATACACACATCCTGTCAAAAATAGGCCGACCAACAGCATAAAAAAATATCTGTTTGTTCTATTCATTTTGATCCCTTTCAAGAAGTTTGTATTCGTTTCATAATATTGGGGACTATAATCGTTGCATCATTTTGAAATCAACCACAATTTATCTACTGAATATTTCCCAATTTTATTGTCGAAATTATTGACACTCCCATTCATTATTGATATTTATTTAATCTTAAAAAATATCAAAATTAGCGGATATATGTCATTTACTTTAACCATATAAATCAACATCAGGAGGAAGGGACAATGAAAGGAAAACGTTTTTTAGTTATGTTGATGGTTGCCGGGATTTCTTTGCTGTTTATCGTTGCTGCCATCAATGCTCAGGAAGCTGGAAAAGGCGATATCATTGAGATGAAAAACACAAAGGCATTTGCCCAGCACAAACAGGGGATCGTCATGTTCACCCATAAAAAACATTATGATGCCAAACCCAACGGTTATGGAATCGGATGCGGCGACTGTCATCATGACAAAGACGGAAAACCCCTGGCCAATCTGAAGGCAGGCGACAAGGTGCAAAGCTGCTTTGAATGCCACAGCAAGCCGGATAAGCCCAAAAAAGAACAAGGGATGGCCGAAGCGGACTGGAAAAAACTAAACCTTTCCTATTATTACGGCGCCATCCATGAAAACTGTATCAACTGCCATAAAACCGGCGGCAAAGGTCCGGTCAAATGCGCTGAGTGCCATCCCAAACCTGAAGGCGCAGCAGGCGCAGCAAAATAACAGCTCATTCATATATTAATTTTTCCAGAAAAGCCGGGCATGATTCAGATGCCCGGCTTTTTATTTTGAGCCGGCAAAATCAGCGGCCAAATGAACCAACCTTGCGGCCCATTCCTTCACGCCGAGCGCATGGATATGGGTATAGGTGGCAAAGACGTTTTTATAGCAGAAGCCGTCCCGCTGGTGATGTATCCCTCGACCCTTGATCATGCGAAACGCCAGATCCCGTTCGTTTCCTTTCCATTGCATCACTTTTGAATAATGAAATTCATGCCCCTTGATGATCGCGCCATTTTGATAATAGGGATTATCACAAACAACTTCGGCAATGGTATAGCCATGACCCTGGGGTTTTTTTGAAAACCCGAATACAACCGGAAGGACCCCGGCCATTGGATAGGATTGATCCAGCACCAGGGATTCCCCCAAATACATCAACCCCCCACATTCTGCATAAATCGGAAGGCCTTTTTCCGAAGCCAGCTTGATCTCATTTCGAAACTCAAGGTTTTTGGACAACTGATCCGCATGGGTTTCAGGAAATCCGCCACCGATATACAAGGCGTCAATAGTCGGCAGCCTGGAATCCGTTAAAGGACTTATGAAAACCAAATCTGCGCCGGCTGATTTCAAAGCTTCAATATTGTCGGGATAATAAAACTGAAACGCCGAATCTCTGATGACGCCGATTTTAGGTTTATTTCTGCATTCTGGTTTTTCAAAAGTCACATTTAATTCGTTTAGGGGTATCTGTTCAGAAAAACCCTTCAGCGCGCAATCAATCGTCAACCGAGATGCCGATTGCGCAATTTCCAATAACGCCGGGATATCCACATGGGCTTCTACCACCTCAGCTGCGGCTCGGATGGATTCCATGGCCCACTCATGCTCAGGGGTGGGGATAAGCCCCATGTGACGTTCCGGGAAATATTGGCTGTTTAATTTCGGTATGGATCCGATGACGGGAATATGACAATATTTTTCTATGCTGCCGCGAAGAAGGGTCTCATGCCGGATGCCGGCCACCTGATTTAAAATAACCCCTCGAATCTTGACATCCGGATCAAATTGAAGAAGTCCTAAAACCACAGCCGCCATGGTTCGTGTGCTTTTCGTGCAGTCCAAGCACAAAATGACCGGGGTATTTAAGAGCTTGGCAAGAGAAGCACTGCTGGTCGATCCATCTACATCAAGGCCGTCATACAAGCCGCGGTTGCCTTCAATAACAGCTATATCAATATCGGGATCTGATGAATGCTGAAGAAAAGATCGGCAAACGGCAGGTTCATCGGCCATGAAGGTGTCCAGATTAAAACAAGGCCGGCCGCCCGCAAGGGCCAGCCAGCCTGCATCTATATAATCAGGTCCCTTTTTATAGGGTGCAACCGTTTTGCCTTGATTGGATAATGCAGCGATGATCCCGACCGACAATATTGTTTTCCCGGATCCTCCTCGCAAGGCGGCGATGAGAACGCGCGGGATATCCATGGGGCTATCCTGCTGCATTCAAGTGTTAATTTATAAAAGCAGAAATAAATTTATGACGATATAAAAACGGATTAAGCTTCATGCTCTGCGGCGGCCTGTTTCCCCATCCCTTTAAGGCCGTACATGGATGTGCTGCCGCTGGACCAGAATTCAAGAATGCCGTCAGTGACCATTTGATTGACTATCTTTTTTGCATCTCTTGGCTTCATTTCAAGAATGTCAGCCAAATCGGAAAAATAAAATTTGGATTTTGATTTTGTTTTTTTGGTAAGCCCATCGATAAGCTTCTGTTTTGCCTCTTCGTATTCCATAGCCCCATCCTTCATTTTAAGTGAATGCGGGGGCATAAAATGCCCCCGCGTGTTTGATTAAGATGAACTTTGCACAGAATTAAAACTTAAAGTTCGTTGTCTGCCGCCAGGTATAATAAGCGGGATCACGGAAATCATCAATCAGATGATGCGAAAATTCGAGTTCGCATTTCTCAAAGAATCGCTCCCATCCGATCCGCTCGGCCCATTCACCCAGCCGCTCATATTTCCGGGCGTCTTTGGCATAGACATCAACCATTTTCTTGATGACCGCCGTAGTGCTCGGCCATCTTGGAGCTTCGTTGGGCAGAAACGCCACAACAACCTTGGAGAACTTCGGGTTGCTGATGCGGTTGGAGACCTTGCCGCCGGCCATGATAACAATGCCGTCGCCTTCCTTATCGGACAGAGGCAATGCCGGGCACATGGTATAGCAGTTACCGCAGAACATGCATCGGCTATTGTTCACTTCCACGCTGTTTTTCTGCTGACCGTCAATTTCAATCTTTTTGGGCTTGATGGCCGCGGTCGGGCATGCAGCAATGGCCAGAGGAATTTCACACATGCTGTCCACATATGCATGGTCAACCATGGGCGGTTTGCGGTGATAACCCAGAATCGCGATATCCGAGCAATGAACCGCGCCGCACATATTCAGGCAGCAGGCCAGAGACACCCGCAGATGGGCCGGAAGACGCATATCTTTGAAATCGTCAAACAGCACGTCCATGGCTGCTTTCACAGGACCGGAGGCATCGGTTGCCGGTGTGTGGCAATGAATCCATCCCTGGGTGTGAACGATATTGGTGATGCCGGCGCCTGTGCCGCCCACGGGAAACTTGTAGCTGCCTCCCGGGAATTTGCGGCTTTCCAGATCTTTGATCAACGGCTCGACCTTGTCTTTTTTATCCACCATGAATTCAATGTTGTTGCGGGTGGTGAACCGGAAATAGCCGCTGCAGTGTTTGTCGGCAACATCGCAAATTTCACGGATCAAATCAACCGTCATCAGACGGGCGCCGCCGGCTCTGACTGTGTAAACCTCGTCACCGGTTTCAGATACATGGACTAGAACGCCAGGCTTCAAGATTTCATGATACAGCCATTTGGCCTTGTTATTCTTGATGACCGGCGGATAAAAATCTTCAAAATTTTTCGGACCGATGTCGGTGATTCTGTTCTCCATCGGTTTGTCGGGATTGTACCCAGATGATATAAAAGCCATTATTCTCACCCCCTATCGCTGATGGTGTTTTCTGTATTCGGTGACATCGCGTTCCCAACCCCCTTCAACCTCATCTTCTTTCCAGAAGATATAGGGATTGTGCCGCGGTTCTTTGACATGCTGCGGAACCGGTTTGATGCCGGTCACTTCAAGAAGCTTCTGGAAGCCCTGGCGTTTCATCAATTCACCAAGACGCTCGCGGTTCTTGCCTTCTTCCATCCACCAATCCCAGATCGCTTCGATGACGTCTTTGATGGCCTGATAGCCGTCTTCCTTGTTGACTTCCACAAAAGGAACCAGCAGAGAGCCCATCTGCGCGCCGTCCAGAATCGGGGCTTTGGCGCCGACGAGGATGGACAGGCCGGTTTCCTTGCCGGGTCTCAGGGCTCTGGGCATGACATTGATGCAATGCATGCAGCGGGTGCATTCTTTGTTGTTGATGGCCAGTTTGCCGTTTTCATACTTCATGCATTCGGTGGGGCACAAGTCGATGACTTCTTTCACAATGTCAAACGGGCCCCAGTCACGACCCGCATGGGCGCCGGCATTGGGTTTGAACTTGCCGCTGACATAGCCGGCGACCGCTTCCTGATCGATCCGGATATCGTCTTTCCAGGTGCCGATAAAGGAAATATCCGCACGGGCAATTGAAGCCACGCAGCAGTTCGGGCATCCGTCGAATTTGAACTTGAATTTGTAGGGGAATGCCGGGCGATGCAGCTCATCCTGATAATCATTGGTCAGGGTGTGGCACAGATCCTGGGTGTCATAGCAGGCAAACTCGCAGCGTGCCTGGCCGATGCAGTCCGAGGGGGTTCTCAGGTTGGACCCTGAACCGCCGAGATCCTGCCCCATTGTATGGGTCAATTCATAAAAAATTTCTTCCAGTTGCGGGGTCTGTGTCCCCAGGAAAATAATATCTCCGGTGGATCCGTGCATATTGGTCAGGCCGCTGCCCCGGAATTCCCAGAGATCGCAAAGCTTTCTGACATACTCGGATTTATAGAACTTTCCTGCCGGCTGGGCAACGCGCATGGTATGGAAGTGGGCAACCCCCGGGAATGTTTCCGGCTGGTCGCAGTATCGGCCGATAACGCCGCCGCCATAACCGAATACGCCAACAATGCCGCCGTGTTTCCAGTGCGTGGTTCCGTCAGCATAAGAAAGCTCCAGAAGGCCCATCAGGTCGTCGACAACATCTACCGGGATCTGATACTCAATCTTCTTCTCGTTTTTTGCCCTTGCTGCGGCATACTGCTTCATATCATCGACAAAGCTCGGCCACGGTCCGCTGACAAGCTGGTCCAGCAAGGGGGTTTTGTGTTTCGCCATCATTTACCTCCCTTAAATTAATAAATTAAAACCATCCACATCTACTATTTTCGTTTTCAAAGCGCTTATCAAGGCAGTCCCCCGGATACCAGGGCATATCTGCTTGGATAATCCCATATTTTAAAAGAAAATTTTTATAAAATTAAATATTCACTTTTGTCAATAAAAAAGGTTGGGATGAAAAGGGACTTCCATCCGGAGATTGCTCATCGCCGGTGTTGATCAATTTCTTTTATAATTTCCGGCGCCACCTCATAACCCATCGCATTTGCCTTATCGCAATGCTCAATGGCTTTTTCGATCTCATTTTTCTGCAAATACGCAATGGCCAGATTATTATGGGCCACGGCAAAATCCGGATTAATCTCAAGAGCTTTCAGATTCGCCTCAATGCTTTTTTCAATCCTGCCGTCAAAAAGATAGGCATTGGCCAATGTCACGTATGCTTGAACGAACATACTGTTGTATTTAACCGCCTTTTCAAGCGCTGTGATAGCCTTGTCAATGTTGCCCCGCTGAAGCTCCACAAATCCGATATTCCCATATCCTTCGGCAAAGCGGGGTCTGGCATTCACACTGGCTTGATTGTATTTTAAACAGCCTTCCAAGTCCCCCCGCTGAAGACAGATCCCGCCGAGCTGGACAAAAGCTTCGGCCAGATTGGGGCTGCATCGGATGGCTTCATTGAATTCATGCTCCGCATCATCGAATTTGCGAAGATTCAATAACGCCGTGGCGAGATTATAATGAGTCATCCCGCAATCCGCATTAGAAATCAGGGCCGCTCTTTGTTTGGCAATATATTCTTCAATGGTTGGTTTTTCCGCCATATAAAACTTCCTTCATTTAAAATATTATATTTGATTCCCTGTCGATTCCTGTCAGAAATTAATAATAAATAGAAAGTGGCGCCAGATATTGTCAAGCAAAAAACAGGATATTTAAGACAGGTCCTATTCGCAGCGTCCCCGGTTTTTTAATTGACAAGATTCTTTCTATTTTACTAATTTAATATCGAAACATTTTCCTATTGATATCTTCGTATGAAGTGATTCAGTCATACCCATCAGTAATCCTGTTAAAGGAGGTTTTTATGCGAGCCGGCGCTTATACGGCCATTGTGACGCCATTTACGGATCATTCCGTCGATTATGAAGGCCTGGACAGATTAATTGAATTTCAGATCAGCAACCGAATTGCAGGGATATTGGCGGTAGGAACAACCGGTGAGAGCCCGACGCTGACCTGGGATGAGCATAACGCCATTGTGGAGCAAACGTCCCGAAGGGCGAAAGACCGGTGCCTCTGCATTGCCGGAACCGGCAGCAACAACACCCATGAAACCCTGGCCGGGACCCGTCACGCCGCTAATGTCGGCGTGGACGCGGTGCTGCTGGTCGACCCATATTATAACGGCCCCAGCTCGCTTGAAATCAGAAGGGAATATGTAGAACCTGTGGCACGGGAATTTCCCATGATTCAGATCATTCCGTATGTGATTCCCGGACGCACTGGGACCCAGATGCTGCCGGAAGATCTTGCCATCCTGGCTGAAAATTTTCAAAATGTCAGAACAGTCAAGGAAGCCACCGGCAACTTAGACAATATGCGGCGAACCCGCAAGGTATGCGGAAGCGACTACACAATTTTATCCGGAGATGACGGGCTCACGTTTGAGATGATGACAGACCCGGAAATCCAATCAACGGGCGTTATTTCAGTTATTTCCAACATTGCTCCCGGCGCGGTTTCGGATATGGTGGATGCATTGAACCAGAACAACACGGATCATGCAGAAAATCTGGCCCAGGCCCTTTCCCCGCTTTTTGATCTGGTGACAGTCAAGACACAGGAAAAGACCGCTTACGGCAATGTCACCTGCCGTGCGAGAAATCCGCTCCCTGTTAAAACCATGATGCGGATTCTCGGCATGCCGTCCGGTCCCTGCCGTCAGCCCATGGGCAAGATGACGCAAAACGGACTTGAAAAGGTGGTGGCGGGGCTGCGGCAGGTCTGGACAAACAATCCGGAAATATTGAAACCGATTGCCCAACACTTTCATGTGGATATTGAAGAGCGGATAAATACTCCCAGCAACTGGAAAGGATTAATCTATCCTGAGTATTAGCACCGGATAGAAATGCCCTGCAGCTGGCGGGCTGGGTTTTCAAATCACAAATTTAAGAGCCGTTTGCTTATTAAGCCCGTTGCTATTTTATTATAACTCGATACAATTCAAAAAGTTATATTGTTCTTTTTGGGTGTGACTCAAAAAAAAGAAAAGGATAACATATCACGTCACCATGTTTCGATTGATTGAATGAAAAATTCTTCAATAAAGAATGAGCCAGGAGGAGATCGACCCCATTGTCATCCTTAGTACCTGCCTTAGAATAGTTTTTATCAGGTATATTTCATACCTATTCTTTAAGTATTTTTACCGTATTGCAATCCCCCGTTAATTCACTTAACAATGCAAACAAGTCAATTAACCACCAACCAACATTATCAAGGGGGAGAAATCATGAAAAAACTTTTCACTGTAACGGCTGTTTTTCTTTTGGCAATATGTTTTGCGACGGCGGAAAACGCCCAGGCCAATTATTTTGACAAAAGTGTTTCCGCAGGCAATGTCCGCGTGTATTACTCACCCACATGCCCGGCAACCAGTGAAGCCATCCTCATCGGCGTGGGCACTTCCATGCTCACCAGCAGCTACGGCAATCTTGCAAACGCATTGACCAATTATGGCTACATTGTTGTGATCATGGATCACAACCCCGGCAACATGGTAAAAACCGATGCGACAAAATATAAAAACCTGGCGCTGGCTGTCAAAGCCAATCTGGTCAGCTGGCTTGCTTCAACCAACTGTAAGGCCATCGCCCACTGGATTCTCGGCGGGCATTCCGCCGGCGGTCAGGCGGCGCAAAACGCGGTCTCCAGCACGCCCGGGCTTGCCCAGGCGATTTTCAGCATTGATCCCTACAATTGCAGCAATACCGGCGTTGTCACTGTGCCTGCCCTTTATTGGGGGTTTGATGTGACTTCCTGTTTCGTGACCAAGGAGGACGCGGCTGAAGCTGCCTACTATGGCAGTGATGGCAAGCGGGCCTTTCAGCGGGTGGCCAAAAAATATGTCTGGGGACCCTGCGGCTATTCCCCCAAATTCTTCCATTGCAGCTTCTGCGACGGCCATTGCCCGGCATGCACCAACTGCATGCTCACGCCAAACTATTTTTTCACCGACGTGGCCAACAGCGTCTACAAATTCATCAAAGCCGCATTTTATGGAACCTGGTCCAAGAGCAACCTGGCGATCAGCAATCCCTCAACACCTGTAACACTTTTTGTCGATAAAGATTTACCGTAATGCATTTGCCAGAATCAATATAGGCATATTACAATATAAACATAAAAAGGGGTGGATTTCATGAAATCCACCCCTTTTTGTTCAACCTGCACGACTGAATGATGTTAAGTTTTTTCTGAAAACTTTTCTTTTCTTAAAGCCACCGCATCCTCATTCATCTTCAGTTCGCCGTCTTTAAACAACAGCCACTTGAGCCATTTAAAACCAAACTGAAGCAGGGCGACCTCATCGGTGCGGATTTTTTCCACCATTTCTTTTTTGATATTGTATAAGGACAAAAAAGAACTCTCGAACACAAAACGGCGGAACCGGTCGATATCATAGCTGGCGGTGAAAAACATGTTTTTGGTCTTATCGGTCAAGCGGATGTTGGGCGGCAGGGATCGCTTCCGGACGATAAGGTCCGTCCATTCGGCATTGATCTGATCATGAATATCCACGCCCTGGTCCTTTCGCCAACCTTCCACGGTCCACTCCATGTCTTCCTCGAATCCCCGGCAATGGGGTTCATGAATGAAAAAATAAAAGCCGCCATCTTCCTGTTCCTTGAAACTAAGGGTGGCCACGCCCAGAGGATAATACCGGCAGGCGGTTGGACGGTCCGAATACACAATACATCCGTCATTACGCACAAAGGGGCATGAATTTTCTTTATCATCGAGCATTTTTAAAGTTACTACCGGAAGGTCGGTTTTTTCCAGAAGCTGAGGCGTGGTATACACCGCCAGAAATTCACTGGATGATATTTGCATGCGATTCTTCAAACGGACAATGTCGTAAGGCGTCAACATGATGTTAATGCCCCGGCAGCAGGTCGTGAAGCATGACAAGCCCTTGTGGCACCTGAAATTAAACCGGCTGTCAGGCCCCAGTTGAACCGGAGGGATATTGGCTGTTTCGTTTTTTGGAAAATCCATGGTATTACTCCCGTTATGCTTTTTTATCCATTGACCATCTCGAAAGGCTCATCAATTAAGCCAATGAGGCTTCTCCCTCCAGATGTCGATTCTTTTCGTTATCAATTCACAATTCACAATTGGT
>JALOPH010000227.1 GCA_025453995.1 Desulfobacterales bacterium | reverse complement strand
ATTTACATGTTTATTAAATTAAGATCATTAACAATAGAGATGGAATAAAGTCTTAATATCAGTTACGCTATAATTTTATTTAAAAAAGTTACAAATTTTTTTGAATTTATGGAGGAAAAATAATGACTGTTGATGTCAAGCAGATTGGTGACAAAGTTCATAAAGAAAGCCAGATGATCGATCGTATTCGGACTGAAATGCACAAGGTGATTGTTGGGCAGGAAATACTTGTGGAAAGGATGATCATGGCATTGCTGTGCAATGCTCATGTGCTGATAGAAGGAGTGCCCGGTCTTGCCAAAACATTGGCCGTCACCACTCTGGCCAGGTTGATCAGTGCCTCGTTCCACAGGATTCAATTTACTCCGGATCTATTGCCGGCCGATGTTATCGGAACCTTGATTTACAACCCGAAAACCGTTGAATTCACAACTAAAAAAGGGCCGATATTTGCCAACATCGTGCTGGCTGATGAAATCAACCGGGCGCCGGCAAAAGTGCAAAGCGCGTTACTTGAAGCCATGCAGGAGCGCCAAGTGACCATTGGAGATTCAAGCTATCCTATAAATGATCCGTTTCTGGTGCTGGCCACTCAGAACCCGATTGAACAGGAGGGCACGTATCCATTGCCTGAAGCTCAGGTTGACCGGTTTATGCTCAAACTTAAAGTAACCTATCCCACCAAAGAACAGGAGCATCAAATTTTAAAAAAAATGGCGAGGTCCAAGCCCGATACGGATGTGACGCCGGTGATCACCTCACAGGATATTGGACGATTGCGGGAATTGGCGGATGAAATTTTCATGGATGAAAAAATTGAGGAATACATCGTCAATATTGTCGAAGCCACCCGAAACCCGAAAGCATACAAACTCGATATCAGTCAATTGATCCGTTACGGTGCATCCCCCCGCGCCACCATTTACCTGGCCATGGCGTCTAAAGCAAACGCTTTGATGAACGGGCGGGGATATGTTGTTCCCCAGGATGTGAAATCAGTTGCCATGGATGTTCTACGGCACCGCATTATCATTACGTATGAGGCGGAGGCTGAAGAAAAAACTTCAGAAGATATTATCGAAAAAATTCTTCAGACTGTGGATGTGCCATGATCTCTAAGGAGCTGGCCCGTAAAATCCGTTATATTCAGATTTATACAAGCAAGGCCGTGAACGATGCACTTGCCGGAGAATACCAAAGTATTTTCAAGGGCCGCGGCATGGCGTTTTCTGAGGTTCGTGAATATCAGATCGGGGATGATATCCGTACCATCGACTGGAATGTCACTGCCAGAACCGGAATGCCTCATGTTAAACTTTTTATCGAAGAACGGGAGCTCACCGTCCTTTTTCTGGTGGATCTTTCTGCATCGGGCAGCTTTGGAAGCATACGGCAGACAAAGAATGAAGTGGCAGCCGAACTTTGCGCGCTGCTTTCATTCTCCGCAATCAAAAACAATGACAAAGTCGGCCTTGTTCTCTTTACGGACCGAGTTGAAAAATTCATTCCGCCAGCCAAGGGAACTACCCATGTTTTGAGAATCATCCGGGAGCTTCTTGAATTTAAGCCATCCCATCCAAACACAGATATTTCAGGTGCACTTGAATTTTTAGGTCATGTAACCCACAAAAAATGTGTGGTTTTTTTAATTTCTGATTTTTTGGGCCATGGCTACGACCGATCCATTCGAGTCATGGGAAAGCAACATGACCTGATTGCTGTATCCGTAGCCGACCCTCGTGAAATCAGTATGCCGGATGTGGGATTAATCGAGCTCGAAGATGCGGAAACCGGAGAACAGATTTTGATAGACACTTCCAGCATAGCCGTCCGGCATCAATATGAGCAGTTCGGCGCCTCGCGGCTTGAAGGATTAAGAAAATTGTTCAGATCCATAAATGTCGACCATATGGAACTTTTAAACGGACAGGATTATGTTTTGGAACTGGTGCGTTTTTTCAAAAAGCGCGAAAGACGATTGAGATAATAAGATACTGTGGTGGTTGAAATCGGGTCCCAGAAAGTCATTCAAAAAACCTATTCGGAATTGATAAAAATTACACTCGGAGGTTTTTTGATTTATTATCGTGCGCGCAACGAATTCTATTCAAAGCCTTTTGAAGAAGTTCAACATGAGGTTTATTCAGCCTTGAGATTCCAGAAAGAGCAGGCGGTCATGGGTTATATGTTTTCTCAGTTAAAAGATAAATATGATGGAGTCCTCCATACTTCGGCAATGACTTCTGACCAGAAAAATCAAACCGATACGTCCAAGCACCCGGACAGAGTGAATAAGGTTCAGTGACGGTTATGATAAAAATGGCCAGACATCCCATTACAATCTCAACCGCCTGCAAAATGAGTGCGGCAACCCTGGGGATATTGATGGCGTTGCTTTTATCGCTCAATATGGTCTCATGCAAAAAACAAAGTGCACCTGAGCAACCACAAAAAGAAAGCGATACAGGTTTTCATAAATCCTATGAACGCGGTCCGCTTTTCTGCACGGTAGATGCTGATAAATCAGAAATGACGATTGCTGACCGTCTTCATTTGACGATTACAGCAGTTATTGATGAAAATTATGATGTGGAACTTCCAGCAGCCGGCGAGAAACTGGCTCAATTCGGCATTGTGGACTATCATACATCAGCGCCTGAACTGACTCAGGATCACAAGAAAAAAATTAGCAGGTCATATGTATTGGAACCTTTTTTATCCGGAGATTATGCGATTCCTGCCATGACGGTTCGGTTCTGGAAAAGCGGGGAGGAGGGTAAAGACGATCACAGCCTGCAAACCGAAGAACTCACAATTAAAGTAAAATCTCTTTTGCCTGAAAATTTCAAAGATATGAAACTTCACGATATCCGGCCGCCGGTGACATTGCCCCGATCAATATCATTATGGGTATGGGTTTCAGGGAGCGTTGGCATGGCGGTTATCTGCGGATTGATTTTTTTTGCCATTATTAAACGCCGGAATCAACATGACAAAATGGCCGTAAAAAGTCTTCCCGCCCATGAAGTGGCATTGAATGAACTTGAGAAACTGATTGCCCAGCGCCTGGTGGAAAAAGGGGAAATTAAACTGTTTTATTATGAAATCACTCATATTCTTCGTACTTATATTGAAAATCGTTTCGGCATTAACGCCCCTGAACAAACCACTGAAGAATTTTTAGATGGATTAAGAACCAACTCAAGTTTTCCTGAAAATTCTAAAGGTTTGCTTAAAAATTTTTTGTTGCACTGTGATCTGGTCAAATTTGCCGCACATCACCCGACCACCGATGACATTCAAAACACATTTAACAGTTGCAAGATCTTTATATCAGAAACAAAAATCAAGGAAACGGTTTAATAATGCATTTTCATTCACCTTGGGTTTTATTGCTCTTGCTTCTCATACCGGTTATTTTATTTGTGAAGCGGTTTCGGTATAAAACCGGCGCCATACGATTTTCTTCCACCCTCCATGCAGAAAAAACCGGGAAATCTTTGCGTCAGCGCCTTGCCATACTTCCTTTGGCATTGAGAGTCGCAGCGCTTGTTTTTCTGATCATCGCATTGGCAAGACCTCAAACCGGACGTGAAGAGGTTCGGGACATCAGTAAAGGAATTGCCATTGAAATGGTGGTGGACCGGTCCGGGAGTATGGGCGCAGAAATGGAATATAAAGGTAAAACTGTCAACCGTCTGGAAGTGGTTAAAGAGATGTTTTTGGATTTTGTGATGGGCAATGGCGCCGACTTGCCGGGCAGGGTCAATGATCTGATCGGGATGATCGCATTCGCCCGGTATCCGGACACAGTGTGCCCCCTGACACTTGCCCATGGGGCGCTGCCCCTTTTTGTCAAAAACACCCAAATCGTCACCCAAAAAGCCGAAGATGGAACCGCCATCGGAGATGCATTGGCATTGGCTGCCGCCCGTTTGAAAACCGCCGAATCCACTCTTGAAAAACAGCATGGCAAAACCGATGATTCATATCAGATTAAAAGCAAGATTATCATTTTGCTGTCCGACGGCCAAAACAATGCCGGAAAACGCACGCCAATGGAAGCAGCCGAACTTGCAAAGCAATGGGGTATAAAGGTTTACACCATCGCCATCGGAGACGGAGGAGCCATGGCATCCATCCGAACGCCATTTGGTGTTTACAAGGTTCCCTCAGTATCGGAAGTAGACACAGACACATTAAAATCTATTGCTGAAACAACCGGAGGTTTTTTCCGTGAGGCGGATTCAGCGGAAAGCCTGGCCGCTGTATATAAAGAAATTGATCAATTGGAAAAAACCCATATCGAGTCGGTTCGTTATATAGATTATACAGAAAATTTTCTTCCCTTTGCGCTGGCTGGCTTGATGTTTCTCGCAGCTGAAATATGTTTATCAAACACGTTATTTAGGAAAATTCCCTGATGGAAATCAACATACAACATATCCATATGCTGTTTTTACTGTGGTCAATTCCTGTTTTTATCGGATTATTTGTTTATGCCGGTCAGAAACGACATCAGGCCCTGCAAAAATTTATAGATATTAGGCTGCTGGATAAAATTCATATTTCTATCAGCCCCGCCAGAAGGAGATGGAAGGCCACTGCGTTGATTGTGGCAATGATATTGATTATTGTTACAGCCAGTGGCCCGGCGTGGAATCCAAAACCCGAAATCGTCCAACGCAGGGGAAGGGATGTTGTCTTCTTGCTCGATGTTTCCAAAAGCATGATGGCTGAAGACTTGAAACCCAACCGCCTGGAGCGTGCCAAGCTGGCGATCTCGGATTGCATGGATGTGCTGCAGGGCGACCGGGTGGCCCTGGTGGTTTTTGCAGGAACGGCTGTTGTTAAATGTCCGTTGACGCTGGATTACGGGTTTTTCAGGATGATGGTCAATGATATATCAGTCGACAGTATTTCACGGGGCGGAACGATGGTCGGGGATGCCATCCGGACCACTTTGAATCAAGTATTTGATGATAACGTGAAGGCATTTAAAGATATTGTTCTGATTACCGACGGCGAGGATCATGACAGTTTTCCAGAGGAAGCCGCTAAAATGGCCGGAGAAAAAGGAATCCGTCTTATTGCCATCGGACTTGGTGATGAAAATGAAGGCCAACGCATTCCCGTTACCAACGACAAGGGTGAAAAGTTATTTTTAAAATATAATGGCCAGGAAGTGTGGTCCAGGCTGGATGCCGACACATTACGAAAAATGGTTAACCTGACGCCGAACGGTAAATATTTTAATGTGGCAACAGGTGCTATTGATTTGGGAAATGTGTATCAAAATCTGATTGTCAGCGCCGACAAAAAAAAGCTCGAATCTGAAACAATTAATCGATATGAGGAAAAGTTTCAAATTTTTCTGGCAATTGCTATTGCCCTCTTATTCGTTGAAATGGTGGCTTCTGATCGGAAAAAGGAGACCCATATTCATGCAATCAAATAGAGTCATTTCCATTTTTTTCTTCTGTGTGATCCTTTTTCCTTTGGAAAGCTTTGCAGAATCACCCTCTGCCTTGGTCGATCAGGGAAACACAGCCTATGAAAAAAAACAATATGATGATGCTTTGAAGGCTTATGATGCCGCTGGTGTGGATCTACCTGAATCTCCTCAGATTTATTATAATAAAGGGGCGGCATATTATCGAAAAGGCGAATATGAAAAAGCCAAAGAAGCCTGGGAAAAGGCGGCTTTAAACGCCAAAGAACCC
>JALOPH010000226.1 GCA_025453995.1 Desulfobacterales bacterium | reverse complement strand
TCACGGACATACAGGCATCGCGCTGGCAACCGGTGACCCTAAATATAGAGATCCATTTTTATCAAGCGCTTCTGAATTCGCCCAAGTCGTCTTCAATGACATTGGCGCTTTAAAGAAGATGCTTGATGAAACCATCGCCGCTGTTATTTTTGAAACAATCCCCGCCACTCTGGGCATGCCGATACCGGATGATCACTATTTTGCCGAAGTTAAAAATTTATGCCTGCAGAACGGGTCTCTGCTGATCATGGATGAAGTCCAGACCGGCCTGGGAAGAACAGGATGTTTCTGGGGGGTTGAACATTACCATACGGTTCCGGATATCATCGTTGCCGCGAAAGGACTGGGCGGCGGCATCTATCCTGTGGCCGCGACCATCATCCGAAAAGACCTTGAAACCGTATTTCACGAAGATCCGTTCATTCATATTTCAACAACCGGCGGAGCGGATATCGGTTGCGTGGTCGCGCAAAAAGCGGTGGAAATTTCCTCTTCAGCCGGGTTTTTAAACCATGTGAACGAACTGGCCCGGATTTTTTCCGATGGACTCCATACCCTTAAAGACAATTACCCCCATATACTTCTGGAAATTCGACAGAAAGGGCTGATGTGCGGGCTGAAAACTGCCCATAAGGATTTCGGACCCTTGTTAACCAAAACCTGTTTTGATGCAGGGTTATTGTGCATATATGCCGGTAACGACACATCGGTGCTGCAGTTTCTGCCGGTGTTAACCATTGATTTCTCACTGGCGCATGAAATCCTTGAACGACTGGACACGGCGCTCAAAAAAGCAGGAGAATTCATCCAATTAATCAAAAATCAGGGGGCTTCATGATGCATGTGGACCCATTTCTTCTGGAGAAATTTGAAAACCGGCTTGATCCGGCATTTCCGGAAAAAAGCGGCATGCCGCCGACAATTCTCGGGTATGGAGAAATCTCGACCACGTTTTCAATTGAAGATATGCCGGGTGTGGCTTTCAAACGCATGCCTCCGTTTGACAGCAGCGATCAAATCAAAGACTACAAAACCGCTTTAGATCGGTATCACTCTTTATTGACTGACCAGTGTCAGATACCGGTATCGCAATATGGATTTTATGAAGTAACCAATCGGTTTGGCGAACAAATCCTCTATGTCGCCCAGCCGCTTCTTCCAAAGGCCTCCATCGGCAATTTCATTTTGAAAAATGGCGGTTTTTCCGAAATGGCTGTCATGGTCAGCCGCGTGACCCGTCATCTGCTGTCCGTCTGGCAATGGAATCAGGATAACAATCCCCATGAATCAATCGCTTTAGACGGCCAGATTTCCAACTGGAGTTTTCAGTTCACTGACAACAGGGATTGTCATGTAGTCTATTTTGATATCACCACCCCCATGTTTCGAATCAACGGCAGGGATCAGCTCGACACTGAAATTTTTTTAAAAAGCTGCCCTTCCATGCTGGTATGGCTGGTCCGCTGGCAGTTTCTCCAGGATGTTCTGGACCGGTATTATGATACACGGTCCGTGCTGATTGATCTTGCGGCCAATTTTCATAAAGAGGGAAGGGCGGACCTCATTGAGGACGCAGTATCGGTTATAAACGCAAAGATTGATGAACATGGGCTGACTGGCCGAATCCAGCCGTTAACCCGAGCAGAGATTGATGCGTATTATAAAAATGATGCGTTTATCTGGTCTTTGTTTCTGGCATTGAGGCGCATGGATCGCGCCATTAAAACCAGAATTCTGAGGAAGCGGTATAATTTTATTTTACCCGGCAAAATCAAGCGATAGGGAATTTTTATGTGCGACACTCTGGCCATCCGGCAGAATGGAATTATTTATTTTGCTAAAAACAGTGATCGTGAGCCCGGCGAAGCCCAGCTCGTTGTCCGGATTCCGCCTGTTAAAGCCGATCACCGGAAAAAACTGAAAGCAACCTATATCGAGATAGATCAGGTCCAGCGCCGCCACGGAGTTATTTTGAGCAAACCTTTCTGGATGTTTGGCGCTGAGATGGGAGCCAATGACCGGGGCGTGGTCATCGGCAATGAGGCGGTTTTCACCAGGGTCATGGAAAAAGAAAACGGTCTCATCGGCATGGATCTTTTGCGCCTTGGACTTGAGCGCGGCGACACCGCCGAACATGCCATGCGGGTTATCATCGAACTGATCGAAACCTGCGGCCAGGGCGGGATTTGCGGTTTTCGGGATAAACGCCTGCGCTATGACAACAGTTTTATCATTGCCGATTCCGATCAGATCTGGATTTTAGAAACCGCCGGACGCCAGTGGGTGGCAAAAAAAACGGAATCGTTCGGCGCCATATCCAATTGCCTGACCATCACGGATGATTACGACATAAAATCCCATGGTCTGGAAGACTTTGCCCGCCAAAAAGGCCTGTTCTCGGGCGGCGGAGAATTAAATTTTAAAAAAACTTTTGACTCCTGGTTTCTTCCATATTTCGCCCGTTCCGCCCAACGTTTAAACCTGAGCCTGCAATGCTTGTCGGGAATTGAAACCGGGCAGAAGAGAGTTCTACACGAAATGATGAACAGCCTGAGACGGCATCAGGATGAGAATACAGCGCCGATAAAAGGATCAAACGCCGATGTCTGTATGCATGCCGGAGGGCTGATCCGCAGGAGCCAGACCTGCGGGTCCATGGTCTCACGGCTTGAGAAAAACAACCCGCTTCATTTTTTTACCGGCACGTCAGCCCCATGCCTATCCATTTTCAAGCCCGTCTCCTTTGACATGGATCTGAATTTTTCAGTTTTGAATTCCGATGAAAACACCGTTGACGGCTCTCTTTGGCAAAGGCACGAGCATGCGCATCGCCGGCTGCTGTTTTTGGGAAAAGAACGAAAGCAGGTTCGGGACTCTATTCGAGATGCTGAAAATGGTATGTTCAAAATTTTTGAAGCAAAAAATTATTTCATTGAGCCGGATGACATGAAAGCCGCCGATCAGATCGTGTCCGATCTGGAAGAGGAGTTTGTGAAACAATATACCAACAGGGAGATTCAACATCCCATGCTAAGTCCGTATGGACTATACTGGAAGTGGGTGAATCGACTAGACGGATTTCGCTAAAAGCAGAGCGAAGCCAAACAGAAATTAATCTGCGCAGCAGAAGGGATTTAAACCATATCTGATTCATTCATCGGATCAGATATGGTTTAAATAATTAGATACTCCCTTGCCAGCTTCCGGTAGTCATAAATCTGCTTTTCGATCCAGGCCTCATCATGCCCCAACTCCTTGGCCATCAATCTTGCCACCTGAGGCGCCATTTCCATGCTGGCTCTGGCATCCAACAGAAGCGCCCTGATACGTCGGGCAAGGAAATCCTCAACCGTGCGCGCCATTTCATTTCTTGCAGCCCAGACCACTTCACCGGCCACAGCGGTGAATTTCGGGTGCAACTTTTCCTGAAGATCCGGAGAACGCATGAGCAGGTCCTTGATAAACTGGGCGTCGGAACCGTATATGGCAAGGTCGCCGAAGGTTTCCGGCTTGTTATGATACCCGTGAATGGGCAGATTGACCGTTACCGATGGTTTTTCATCCAGATGGGCCACCAGCGCCGCCTGATCAATGGTGTCTTCGGCCATTTTCCGGCAGGTGGTCCATTTGCCGCCGGTAATGGTCACCAGGCCGGAGCGGGAGATATAAATGGTATGATCCCTTGAGATGGCCGATGTGCTGCCGCCGGTCCCGTGACTCACCAGGGGGCGGAGTCCAGCGAAAATGCTCAACACGTCCGAGGATTTAGGATCCTTGGTTAAGTATTTGGCGGCATGCGAGAGCAAAAAGTCGATTTCCTCAGGAAGAGGCCGGGGCTCCAGCAGAACATCCTTGACCGGCGTGTCGGTGGTTCCCACGATAACCTTGTCGTGCCAGGGAGTCGCAAACAGAACCCGTCCGTCCGTGGTATGGGGCACCATGATCGCGCTCTGTCCGGGAAGAAACGATTTGTCTAAAACAAGGTGAACACCCTGGCTGAGGGTGATCATGTTTTCCGCATCGGGAGTATCCATTTTTAAAATTGAATCGGTGAATACGCCTGTCGCGTTGATGATGCCTTTGGCGCGGATTTCAAACTCCTCCCCGGTTTCCATATCTTTTGCCAGGACACCGGCAACGATATCCATGTCTTTAAAAATCCCGACGACTTTGAAATAATTGACTACTGTGGCGGACTGGTTCACCGCGGTCTGGGCCATGTTGATGGCCAGACGGGAATCGTCAAACTGGCCGTCATGATAGACGACGCCGCCCTTGAGCCCTTTGGATTCAATGGTGGGCAGATGCTCAAGCGTTTTTTCTTTCGAGAGAAATTTTGAATGCCCGAAGCCGTGCTTGCCGGAGAGCATGTCGTAAAGCTTCAGTCCGATGCCGTAAAACGGCCCTTCCCACCAGTCATAGTTGGGCACGATAAACGGAAGGTTATGAACCAGGTGGGGCGCGTTTTTGCGGAGCAGCCCGCGTTCTTTTAATGCTTCAAGAACCAGGGACACGTTGCCTTGCTGAAGATAACGCACCCCGCCATGCACCAGTTTGGTGCTTCTGCTGGATGTGCCTTTGCAAAAATCGTCCTGTTCCAGCAAAAGGGTCTGATATCCCCTGGAGGCGGATTCCAGAGCGCTTGCCAGACCGGTTGCCCCGCCGCCGATTATGATCAAATCCCATGGCCCATCCGCATGTTTGATTCTTGAAATCATTTCATTCCGGTTCATTATATCCTCATTTTTTTTGAAGTTTTAGGAAAAAAGTTATTTACATATTCATGTTCAATCAAATGACTTGACTAAAAGCGTTCTGAAGGCGTTTAACACTACGAAAAAAATATATCATAACCGGTTTTGCGGTGCACGCTAAATTAAACCGTTTCCTTTTAGAAAGTCCACTATATCCTTCCTATATTGACCATAATCGGGCGGAAGGTCGTTGTGCCCGCAGTCATAGGTAATCAGGAGGCCATTTTGTGAGGCTTCAGAAAGACGGATGCCGTGGCGGTAGGGGATAATATCATCATGCTTGCCGTGAAACAATAAAATCGGCCTGTCATAGGCGCTTACAACAGAAAGGTTGTCAAATGGATCACGCACCATAAAAGCGGGGATCAGGTAAGACGATGTAAATGAACAGACACTGGTAAATGTGGAAACAAGAATCAGGGCGGCTGAATCCCTTTGCGCCGCGAGCTGACAGACCGCCCCGCCGCCCAGGGAGCGTCCAAGGAGGATAATTTTGTTTTTATCAATATCGGGCCGCAAAATGATATGATCATATGCTGCGGTCATGGCGCGGGCAATGCTTTTTTCAGACGGCGAACCCGTTGACCGGCCATATCCCGGATATTCAACCAGAAGCACGCCGAATCCCAGCCGGGTGAATGGAACCATGCCAGGCAGCGCGTAGTCGATCAGTTCGGCATTGCCGTGGGCGCAGATCATCAGAGGGCAGGGCAGGCGCGAACCGTCCTGGGGCGGGAGATACCAGGATTCAACTTTAAATTCCTCTGTTTCGATCCATTGGATTTCCACATTCAAGTCGCCAAATTTTGGCTGTTGGGGCACTTGGATATGAGATACCGGAAACAGTACCGGCCGCTGCAAGAAAAACGCGGCCGTGCAATAGAATCCATATATTAAGGATGCGGCAACGACGATTTTGACCATAGCTATAAACGGTATTTGATTTTGCATGTCAGCACGCGGGCGACGGAGTTG
>JALOPH010000045.1 GCA_025453995.1 Desulfobacterales bacterium | reverse complement strand
TGAAGGAGTGGATATGCCTGAAGCCATTCAGGCGGGAGATTACACGCTCCTTCTCAACGGGGTTGGGATGCGGGTTGTTTTGATGGTTGTTAAGCCTTATGTGGCGGGCCTTTACTTAATGGAAGCTGAAAAGGACGCTGCGGCGATCATGAAGGCGGACGAACCCATGGCGATTCGTCTGCACATGATTGACGATGCGACGAGATCGTTGATGTTGTCCAAGCTTTATGACGGAATGAGAAATTCTGTAACTTCAGTGGGCGGAAATTTTGACACGCTTAAGCCCCGATTCGACGCATTTAAAGAGCTTTTGCCTGAACCTAAATTTGAAAACGGAAGCATTTTCGAATTTAAATATTTGCCTGGCAAGGGACTGCAGATTTATAAAAATGCTCAATACAAAGGTGCGGTTGAAGGGGTTGATTTCAAGGAGGCTTTTTTCGGGATATGGCTGAACAAGGACAAGCCTGCGGACGAAGGGATTAAAACGGCATGGCTCGCCGGCGATGTCAGCCAGGAAGCCCGGGATGCTCAGAAACAGTCTGTAGCCAAAGTCAAGATCGAAAAAGAAGCCAAACTCGCCGAAGCAGAAGCCAAAGCAAAGGCGGTTGCGGAAGCTCAGAAGAAAACTGAAGAAGAAGCGGTGACAACGGCCGAAGCCCAAGTTGAAACTAAACCCGAAGCCGCAGCAATGCCGAAACCCCCTGTAGTTGCAACGGCTCCGGAGGTTAAGGCAACCGGAAAAACAGTTGAAAAACAGGCTGCCGCCGCCGCGCCCGTTATGGGGCAAATGGCCGGTGACAGCGGACTCGCCGCGGCATTTCTCGTGAATGCTTTAAAATCGGCGGAATTGATCGCTACTTTGAATGGCGACAAGTTCGATATTGAACAGGAAACCCAGAATATTATTCAAATGTGGAAAAGAATGAACCGGGAGATCTCTAAGTAATTTTTAGCGTCCAGGCGCTCAAATAAATCTGAGCGCCTGGACAAATATTATAGGGCATCCACCGTCGCCGGCGGGTTCTGCTTCAAGTACTCCAGCCTGTTTAATCCATTGATGTAAGCGTATGCGCTGGCCGTAATAATGTCCGGGTCGGTTCCCCTGCCCAGAGCGATGATGTTTTTCTCTTTAAGCCTTACGGTCACTTCACCCTGTGCGTCTGTTCCACCGGTGATGGCGCTGATGGTAAATCGCATGAGATGGGATTGCGTGCCGGTCAGCCTGGCAATGGCATTATATGCGGCGTCGATGGGGCCGTTTCCGCTGCCCGTGCCCACCACTTCAGTCCCATTGATCAGCATTTTAACCGTTGCCATGGGCAGCACCGTGGTTCCGCTGGTCACCTGAAGATAGGTGAGCGCAAAATTGTCTGCAGTTCTCAGCACTTCCTGATTGACAAGGGCTTCCAAGTCTTCATCCAAAACGTATTTTTTCTTGTCTGCCAGCGCCTTGAACTTTTTAAATACAATGCGCAATTCTTCATCGGAAAGATCAAACCCCATGTTTTTAAGATGAGACAGCAGCGCGTGCTTCCCTGAATGCTTCCCCATCACCATGCGGTTTGTCGTCAGGCCGATGGTTTCAGGTCTCATAATTTCATAGGTCATGGGATTTTTGAGCACGCCATCCTGATGAATTCCGGCTTCATGCGCGAATGCGTTGGCCCCGACAATGGCCTTGTTGGGCTGGACCATGATCCCGGTGATCATGCTGACCAAACGGCTGATCGAGTATATCCGGGGCGTCTGGATGCCTGTGGTCACGGCCGCATAGGTCGGGCGTGTATTGATGGACATGACCACTTCTTCAAGTGAAGTGTTGCCGGCCCGTTCCCCGATCCCGTTGATGGTCACCTCCGCCTGACGCGCGCCGGCCTTGATGGCCGCCAGGGTATTGGCAGTGGCAAGACCCAGATCGTTGTGGCAGTGGACGCTCAATACGGCTTTGCCGATATTGGACGTATGCGCCATGATGTAAGACACCAGATTCCCGAATTCTTCAGGGATCGCATACCCCACTGTATCCGGAAGATTGACGGTGGCAGCTCCGGCGTCGATGACCGCTTCAAAAACGTTGCACAAAAAATCCGGATCGGATCTGGACCCGTCTTCAGCGGAAAATTCGATATTCTTAGTATACTTTCGAGCGTATTTTACAGCATCCACAGCCGATTGAAGCACCTCTTCCCGTGTCATGTTGAGCTTGTATTTCATGTGAATGTCGGAAGTGGCCAGAAATGTATGTATTCTGGGTTTTGCCGCATGTGAGATGGCCTTCCAGGCCCGGTCGATGTCATTGACCGTGGCGCGTGCTAGGGCAACGACTTCGGCGTTTTTGATTTTCTGGGCGACCTGGGTGACGGCTTCAAAATCGCCTTCGGATGCGGCCGGGAACCCGGCTTCAATGCCGTCCACCCCGAGTTTTTCAAGCTGGGTTGCAATGCGGACTTTTTCCGCCGGGTTCATGCTCGCCCCGGGCGACTGCTCGCCGTCTCTCAACGTGGTATCGAATATAAATATCTTCTCTTTCATGGATTTATCTATTGCAATGGTTTTGTTAAAATGAAGTTCTGTTTTCATGGGGAACGTTTATTTTTTTATTTTATCTTTTTCGATTTTATCCAGCTTATACTGGAAACTGTCGGCCAAAGCCTGCCAACTGGCCTCAATGATATCTTCAGAGACGCCGATGGTGCTCCAGATGCTGTCTTCATCCCTGGATTCAATCAGCACACGAACCTTAGCGCCGGTGCCGTCGCGCCCGTCCAAGACCCTTACCTTGAAATCCACCAGATGCACCGGATCAAGCACATTGGCATAAACATGATTTAACGCTTTGCGCAGCGCATTGTCAAGCGCGCTGACCGGGCCGTGTCCTTCAGCGGCCGTGATTTCCTCAACCTCGCCTTGCACCGATATTTTTATGGTGGCATGGGAATAACAGGGACGATCCTTGTTCTTTTCAATGGTGACACGGAACGATTCCAGGTCAAAGAGCGGTTTGAATTTCTTTGACAGTTTTTCCACCAGAATCTGAAAAGAACCGTCCGCGGCTTCAAACTGATATCCGCCCTGTTCGAGCCGCTTGATTTCAGAAATGATTTCCCGGCTGTCAATTCCGTTTTTTTCAAGATCAATACCGAGTTCCCTGGCCTTGTATTCGATGTTGCTTTTTCCGGACATATCGGACACCAGGACTCTCCTGCGGTTTCCCACCAGTTCCGGATTAACGTGTTCATAAGTCCGGGGCTCTTTCATGATGGCGTTTACGTGCAGTCCGCCTTTATGTGCGAACGCGCTTTTACCGACAAACGGACGGGAGTCCAGGGGCATCATGTTGGCGGTTTCACTCACATACAGGGAGACTTTGCGAAGTTTTGCCAGATTTTCGTCCGAGATGCAGGGATACCCCATTTTAAGCTTCAAAACCGGAATAATGTTTGTCAGGTCAGCATTGCCGCATCGCTCACCGTAGCCGTTTATGGTTCCCTGGACAATAACGGCGCCGGCCCGGACGGCGGCAATGGAACTGGCCACTGCCAGGCCGGAATCATTGTGGCAATGTATGCCGATGCTCACATCCCCGTTTTTGTCGCGGCGGATTTTTTTTAAATGCCTCCGCACCTCGCCGATGATGGCTTCGACTTCATGGGGCAGGGTGCCGCCGTTGGTGTCACATAGAATCAGGGCGTCCGCTCCGCCTTCATAAGCGGCAGTCAATGTTTGAAGGGCGTATGCGCTGTTGTCTTTATACCCGTCAAAAAAATGCTCGGCGTCATATTGGATTTCAAGGCGATGCGCTTTCAGGTATTCAACAGACTCACGGATCAGATCAAGGTTCTCTTTAAGTTTAATCCGCAGGATTTTTTTTACCTGAAGATCCCACGTTTTACCGAAAATGGTGCCCACCGGCGCGCCGCAGTTGATGATGGCATTCAGATGCCGGTCCTCTTCCGCTTTTATTCCGAACTTATGGGTGGCGCCGAAAGCAACCATTCTGGCGTTTTTAAACTTCTCATGGCGAGCGGTTTCAAAAAAATCCCTGTCTTTATCGTTTGCGCCAGGCCATCCGCCTTCGATGTAATGGATACCCAGGTCATCAAGCTTCCGGGCGATTTTGAGCTTGTCCAGCGCCGTAAAGTTGATTTTTTCTCCCTGGGTTCCGTCTCGGAGCGTTGTATCATACAACAGAATCGTTTCCATTATATCGCTTTCTCCAGCAGTTATTTTCTTCTTTCCGGCCTTAATGCCCGGACCGCTGCGCCGGCTCTCCACATTTCGGAATTTTTGATCGCGTCCAGTTCCTTTTGAAGTTTTACCTTATAGTCCGGAGCGCTGTTGACATCGATGACCCGCTTTGTTTCAGTGCCGTTGGCAACACTTTCATATAGCGCTTCGAAAACCGGCGCGACCGCATCCCTGAATCGCGGCTTCCAATCAAGAGCCCCTCTCTGGGCGGTGGTGCTGCAATTGGAATACATCCAGTCCATGCCGTTTTCATCCACCAGGCGGATCAGGCTCTGGGTCAGTTCCTCTACTGTTTCATTGAATGCTTCGCTGGGAGAGTGTCCGTTTTTCCGCAGAACATTGTACTGGGCTTCCATGACCCCTGCCAGACAACCCATGAGCACCCCTCTCTCGCCGGTGAGGTCGCTGTATACTTCTTTCTTGAAAGTCGTGGGGAAAAGATAACCGGAACCGATGGCAATCCCGAGGGCCAGGGTTCTTTCTTTCGCCCTGCCGGTGTAATCCTGTTCAATGGCATAACTGGAGTTGATGCCATTGCCCGCAAGGAAGTTTAAGCGAACGCTCCTTCCCGATCCTTTGGGCGCTACCAGAATAACGTCCACGTTTTTGGGCGGAATGATGCCGGTCTGTTCCTTGTAGACAACAGCAAAACCGTGTGAAAAATAGAGGGCGGCGCCGTCATTTAAGCATTTTTTGACAGCAGGCCATACCGCCACCTGGCCTGCATCCGACAGAAGCATTTTTATGATGGTTCCCTGTTTGGCCGCTTCCTCAATGGGAAACAGGGTTTTCCCGGGAACAAATCCGTCTTTAATGGCTTTTTCCCAGTATTCATCGCCTTCCATCTGGCCGATGATGACGTCGATGCCATTGTCACGCAAATTCAATGCCTGGGCCGGGCCCTGAACGCCGTAGCCGAGCACGACGATTTTTTCTTTTTTCAAAACTTCTCGGGCTTTATCGAGTGAAAACTCCTGTGAAGTGATCACATCTTCCTTTTCGCCCCCGAAATCAATGAGTGCCATGGTCTAAATCCTCCTTTTTGATTTTTTTCACAACTATTGGGTTATTATGAATAATATTAGACTTTCGTTTGATTCTCCCGATACAGCGCGATGCTGCCGGTTCTTGCAATTTCTTTAATGCCGTAGGGCTTCAGCAGGTTGATGATCGCGTTGATCTTATCGGAGTCTCCGGTAACGCTGATCATATAATGTTCCAGTCCCACGTCCACAATTCTGCCCCTGAATATTTCATTGATTCTTAAAATCTCCGCCCGATGTTCAGCTTTGGCATTGATTTTGATTAATACCAGCTCCCGCTCCACGTAATCCTGACCGGTCAGGTCGGCCACCTTTATCACATTAATCAGTTTATTCAATTGTTTCTTTATCTGTTCAAGGATAACGGAATCTCCTGCGGTCACCATGGTCAGCCGTGAAATTTTGGCGTCATTGGTTTCCGCCACGCATAAACTCTCGATATTATATCCCCGGCCGGAAAACAGTCCCGCGATCCTTGATAAGACGCCCGGTTCATTGTCCACAAGTATGGATAGTATGTGTTTTTTTTCTGTCATGGGTATATCCTTTTAAGAAAAAGTCCTTTATACCAGTAGCATTTTGGTGATGGGCGCGCCGGCGGGCACCATGGGATAGACGCTTTCTTCCGGCTCCACCACAAAATCCATGATCACCGCCCTGGGCGTTGAGAGCGCCTTGCGCAGCACCGGCTCCACTTCCTCCGGCGTGGTGGCCCTTAACCCCACGGCGCCGTAGGCTTCAGCGAGCTTCACAAAATCCGGCGCGTGCTGGAACATGGTGGATGAATATCGCCGGTCATAAAAAAGCTCCTGCCATTGGCGGACCATCCCCAAAAACCCGTTGTTTAAGATGGCGATTTTCACCGGCAGGTTGTATTGAACAGCAGTGGCCATTTCCTGGATGTTCATCTGGATGCTGCCGTCTCCGGCAATGTCAATGACGAATTTATCCGGCGCCGCGACCTGGGCGCCCACGGCGGCCGGCAGCCCGAATCCCATAACGCCCAATCCTCCGGAAGTGATAAACCGGCCCGGCTGGTCAAAATGATAATACTGAGCCGCCCACATCTGGTTCTGGCCGACCTCGGTGGTGATGATGGCTTCTCCTTTGGTGAGTTCATAAATTTTTTCAACCACAAATTGCGGCTTTATTTTTTTTCCCTGTTTGTATTTCAATGGCGTGGTTTTTTTCCATTCATTGATCTGATGAAGCCATGGTTCACGGGATTCCTCAACGTTACCCAGATCCTCATGATCAATCATCTGGTTGAGGATTTCCAGAGTGATTTTGCAATCCCCCACCACCGGCACATCCACCTGGATGTTTTTCTGGATGGATGTGGGGTCAATATCAATTTGAACGATTTTCGCGTTGGTCGCAAATTCATCCACCTTTCCGGTCACCCGGTCATCAAAGCGCACGCCGACGGCAATCATCAAATCACATTCGGATATCGACAGGTTTGCCCGGTAGGTGCCATGCATGCCGAGCATTCCCAGCCACAAGGGGTTTGTGGCCGGGAACCCGCCGAGACCCATGAGCGTACTGGTTACGGGAATCCGCGTCTTTTGCGCCAGGTCTGCGAGTTCCCTGTGGGCTTTGGACAAGATAATTCCGCCGCCGCTGAAAATAACCGGCTTTTTTGCGGTTTTTATCAGTTCCACCACTTTGGAAAGTTGCTTCCGGTTAGGCACATACGTCGGGTTGTAAGACCTGAGCTCCACCTCATCAGGAACTTTAAAAATCACTTTGGAATTGGATACGTCCTTGGGCAGATCCACCAGCACGGGGCCGGGTCTTCCCGACCTTGCGATATGAAAAGCTTCCCGGATGACCCTTGCCAGGTCTTTGACATCCTTCACCAGATAATTGTGCTTGGTGCAGGGCCGGGTGATCCCCACAATGTCGACTTCCTGGAACGCGTCATTGCCGATAAGCCGTGTCGGGACCTGGCCGGTAAAAATAACAACAGGAATAGAATCACAGTAAGCCGACGCAATACCGGTCACCGTGTTGGTGGCGCCGGGGCCGGATGTAACCAGGCAGACGCCGACCTTGCCGCTGGCCCGGGCATAAGCGTCTGCGGCATGGATCGCTCCCTGTTCATGGCGCACGAGGATATGTCTTAAGTCCGTCCGGGTCAGTTCATCGTAAATATCAAGCACCGCGCCGCCGGGGTAGCCGAAGATGGTGTCCACCCCTTCTTCTTTGAGCATGGCCATTAGAATCTGTGAGCCAGTAAGTTTTGTCATTTTTTCCATCCCTTATTTTTTCTGAGATTTCGCTTACGAAAAGCGAAATCTCAGAAAAAATACAATTTTAGTTGTATTTAAATCCGCCGGTTTCAGCGGCGGATTATTTTTAGTTATTCCACAACAGCCCCTTTGTCCGCCGATGAAACGAGCCTTGCGTAACGCGCCATATATCCCCTGGTGATCTTGGGCTGAGGCTGACGCCATTGGGATAAGCGGCGGTTGATTTCAGCGTCATCCACGTTAAGATTGATTTTCTTATCCGGAATCTGAATGGATATGATGTCACCTTCGTGAATAACGGCGATGGGCCCTTTCTGCATAGCTTCCGGAGAAACATGGCCGATAGCGGCCCCGCGGGTGCCGCCGGAAAACCGTCCGTCCGTAATGAGCGCCACATGGCCGTCCAATCCCATACCGGCAATGGCCGACGTGGGGGTCAGCATTTCGCGCATGCCCGGTCCGCCCATGGGTCCTTCGTACCGGATCACCACTACATCGCCTTTGTTGATTTTACCGCCCATAATGGCCTCTGTGGCGCTGTCTTCCGAGTCATATATCCTGGCCGGCCCTTCATGGCGCATCATTTCCGGAGCCACTGCGGATTGTTTGACCACACACCCTTTGGGCGCCAGATTGCCGAAAAGAACCGCAAGCCCCCCTTGCTCATGATAAGGTTTTTCAAGGGGCCGGATCACTTCAGGATCAAGGACAACCGCGGATTCGATGTTCTCACCCACTGTTTTTCCTGTGACGGTGATGCAGTCTTTGTGGATCTTCCCGGCTTTTGCCAGTACTTTCATCAAAGCGCTTAACCCGCCGGCGGTGTTCAGGTCTTCGATATGATGCGTCCCGCCAGGGCTTAATGAGCAAAGGTGCGGCGTGTTGTCGCTGACCTGATTGATCAGGTTCAGATTCAGCGGCAGCCCTACTTCATGGGCCAGGGCCGTAAGATGCAAAACGGTATTGGTGGAGCATCCCAGCGCCATGTCAACGCTCAGGGCGTTTTCAAAAGCCTTTTGCGTTAATATCCGGCTGGGCGTGATCTGCTTTTCATGGAGCTCTAATATTTTCATTCCCGCCTGTTTCGCAAGTCTGAGCCTGGCTGACATCACCGCCGGAATGGTGCCGTTGCCCGGCAGGCCCATGCCGATCACTTCCGTAAGGCAGTTCATGGAGTTTGCCGTAAACATGCCGGCGCATGAGCCGCAGGTCGGGCATGCGGCATCCTCGATGGAGTCCAGTTGCGCTTCGGTCATTTTGCCGTTGCGGACTGAGCCGACCGCTTCAAAAACAGAGATCAGGTCGACCTTTCGGGTCGGGTCCGCCGGATGTTTGCCCGCCAGCATGGGGCCGCCGCTGATAAAAATCGTCGGCAGGTTCAGCCGGGCGGCGGCCATGAGCATTCCCGGAACAATTTTATCGCAATTGGGGATCATCACCATTGCATCCAACGCGTGGGCGGTAGCCATGATCTCGATAGAATCGGCAATCAGTTCCCGGCTGCCTAAGGAGTATTTCATGCCTTCATGGTTCATGGCAATGCCGTCGCAGACGCCGATGACGCCGAATTCAATCGGTGTTCCGCCGGCCATATATATTCCGGCTTTCACCGCTTCGGCAATTTTATCCAGATGAACATGGCCCGGAATAATGGTGTTGAATGCGTTGGCCACGCCGATCAGGGGCCGGTTAATTTCAATGTCCGTATAGCCCATCGCTTTGAAGAGTGACCGGTGGGGCGCACGGGCCATGCCTTTTTTGGCTTTGTCGCTGATCATGCCTTCTCCTTCCATCAAAAAAAAACCGTTATCAGCCTCAGGTGCTGATAACGGTTTTTTAATTTGTTTTGGTTTTTTTCAAGCCATTATCAACACCTGACCTTGTCGCGGACGTCTACGACGCCGACGATAAGGTCGATAATAAGTATCAGATTGCTGAGAATGGCGATCAATTTCATTGAATTCATTCCAAAAATTAAATTTAAATGTCGTTTAGCAATATTATCTTCCCTTGTCAAGCCGGTTTTTTATCATTGAATTATTTTTTTATGTTCTGGCATTTTGGATCAGCGGAAGGATGTCCGGAACAATCATTTTGAGGACCTGAACCGGCAATGCGCTGGAAAAAGAATATTCTTCTGCATCTCTGCCGGCCACATATGCGGTGACAGATCCAAAATGACGCTCACCGATGAAAAAAATAAAAGTGGCGGCCCGGTTCATGACCTTGGAACCTGTTAAAACCCCCCCGGTCCCGAATGTTTTGTAGCGATGGTCCCCGGTTCCGGTTTTGCCGCCGGCGATCAGGCGCGTTTTATCCGGCAGTTCCAGCGCGGTTTTCAGGCGACGGGCGGTTCCTTCCTCCACCACATCCGTCAACGCGCGTTTTAAAATATGCGCCACTTCGCGGGGCATTACCTGTTCCCCTGAAACGGGAGCGGCGATAAACCCGGTTTCATAAGGCGTTTTTCCGCCAAACAGCAATGATTCAAGCCGTATGACCGGCAGGCGCAGCCCGTTGTTTTGGATGATTCCGGCCAATTCCGCCAATGCGCCGGGCCGGTCGCCGGAACTCCCGATGGCGGACGCATAGGAAGGGACGAGATAGTCGAAAGGATAACCCAATCGCTTCCAGGCCTGGTGGATGTCATCGAACGCCTCCAGCTCGATGATGGTGCGGATTCTGTTGTTCTGTTTATATCGGCTTTTTGTCTTAAAAAGCCACTGGTAAACGCTTATGCGTTCTTCGTTGCTGTCCATGATGATTTGAGAAAGGGTCGCGGTTGGGTGCTGCAGCAGGTATCGGACCACCCAAAGCTCCAACGGGTGAATATGCGCCACATACCCGATGTCGGCCAGAGAAAACTTGCCTGGTGCATACCGGTCATAGAGATCGAAGATATCCCCATCGCTTAATTTCGAGCCGGGCAGATGATTGCGGATAAATCCTTCAAATGCCTCGGGGGAGGCTTCCGGCTGAATAAATCGATAAACAGCAGCCAGTTTCGGGGGGGTGGGGGATATTTCCATAAACAGCAGCTCTGAAGCCGGAAGATTATTTTCCTGGTGGTATTTGTTGTAGAATTTTTTGATAAAAAGCTTTCCCTCTTTGTCAGCAAATACGGTCAGGAGGCGTTTCCGTTCGGTAGCGTCAACTTGCTCAAGTGAACGGGGCGTCACGCCATATCTTTGGAAAATATGGTAATAGACGATATCCCGCATCAACCGGATAAAGACCAGGTTCACGGAATGCCGAAACGCCATGCGGACGGACATGATTTTTGCATTGTCCTCCTTGTTGAAGTTTGCAAATGAGTGCAGCCCGCCGCCGGTCATAAACTGCTCCGCCGGGCTGGCGGAGTATTTTCGCTCCATGGCCGCATCGAGCATTCCGGCCAACTGCCGATCCCTTGACGACAAAAGATACTCAATCGCCCATCGGGACAGATGGTCCAAGGCAGGTTCCCGGACGATTTCGGAAAGAACGGAATCAGACAAACCCGCATACCGGTCATGAATCGCCGCGATGATTTCCATATACAGGGCAAGCGTGCGCAGTTTTGCGGAAGACCCAAGGTCGAGCTTCATCTGCTCGTCAATATTGAAAGGCCCTTCGAAATTATTGGTTTGCACCCTCAGCGCGTTGCCTTCCGCCGTTTTTTCAAACAAGCTCATGCTGTATATCACTTTGCCCGGATCACCGGTTTCCAGAAGATATTCCCCGGTCAGTCCGTTTTTTTCCAAAAATTGAGGGTCATTGAGGGCCTCAAGGGTCCGAGTGATATTTTGCTGACATTCCATGTCAACAGTGCTTTTCACCGAAAGATCGATGCGGTCCAGATTGTAGATATTCTCCACCTTTAGGTCGGCCAGAAGTCGTGAACGGATCATGTTGGCGGCTTTTTGGCGCGACCGGTCGAGGGCATGGCTTTTGAAAGCTTCTTTGTTGAGCGATAAACGGGCGTTTATCGCGGCATCGTATATCTGTTCTGAGATAAAACCATCCCGAAACAAAAGCCTTAAATAACTATGGGTCAGATCCTGCAGGGCGGTTTGATTTTTCGTAAGATAATCAGTTGGTCTGCGCTGAGATAAAAAGAGGCTGAGCACGGCTTTTAACGCTTCGCCTGTCTGAATCAGTTGCTCCTGAGGCAGGCCGCTTTCCCTGGCCTTGAACATCAAGCGGTTAACGATTTGAAAATCCATACCGTACCATGCCCAAAGGCCGTCGCCCAGTCCATTGACTTCACCATATCCCGGGATGGCCGACAAGGGAATGGAGTTGATATAATCGGCGACGATTTTTTTACGGGTGTTTAAAGTTCTTTCTCCGTTCAGATAAGACCGGAGCGAAGCGGAAAAGATCTGTCTGAATTTTTCCTCGGCGCTGTCGGTGATGCCTTCAGGAGAATGCCGGAATTTTTCCATCTGGGTGGCCAGGGTGCTGCCACCTGGAACCGGATGATCGGGGTCAAACAGGCGGATTCCCGCATCCATGACCGCCTTGGCGAGCCGTTCCCATTCAATGGCCGGGTTGATGTATGGAGATCCCTGGTCCAGCAGCTTTCTATTTTCAATGTAAAGAAGCATGTCAACGACCGCCGGCGGGATCGAATCAAAATTCTGATAGGTATGGTTCGGGAATGCCGCTTTAAAAATTTCCTGTTCGTGTGCATCCAGAATTTGGAGGCCTGCATGGCTTTTTTCGGAATACGGCGGAAACAACCCCTTGTCCGCGATTTGGATCAGTTTTTCCGACCAGCGCGCTTGGCAGGTCAAATCAACCCCACGTTCTTCCAGACGGTCAGTCCATTCGGGGATGCGCACATAACCCATGCGGATGTCATAGGGGCCATGAAGCGGAAACCGGATGTCCATGTTTTTGCCGGGTTTTACCTGAAATCCGCATTTCTTGGCGATGTCCCAGAAGAACATGGCCTGCAGCCTGGATGTACGCATCTCCCAAGCGATGATTCCAAGAATATAAGCTAAAATCAGCGCCAGAAGCACAAAAATTTTCAGTTTGATATGCCTGGGACGGCCTTCTTTTTTTTCTGAAAAGATTGTATCAGGTCGAGCCATTGGTAAATCTGAAGGGGTTGAATCACAAAATATCATCACTGCTGACAAAAAGAATTCTTGAGCCTAATTTAACTTTGTATTTAATTAAAATTGGTCATGGCTATGAGGCTGTCAATACAACATCATATTTAAATCCGTTTTTAAACCAGTCTGCCGCAACTGAGATGAACTCTTTCTGGTGAAGAGGGTCGCCCATGGGATGATCGCCGCTATGCTGACGGATTAATTTTTTGGGACATTCTGTTTTATCATATATTTCCAGGGCATTTGAAAAAGGAACCACATCGTCCGCATCTCCATGAAAAATTAAAATATTGGATATGCCCGGAAGCTGGCAGGAAACATCAAACGATAGTTTTTCCGTAGAAATTGATTTCAAAAGGGATTTTTCAGAAGGATCGGTGATGACGGGTGTTCGGATGCTTTGCAACCTCACCGGGGCGGCGGCGGTGACAATCGCCCTTGTTTGAAAAATATGAGAAACCCCAAGAATGACGGCGCCGCCGAAGCTGCTGCCGAACATTGCAATCTGGTTCCCGGTGTCATTGCGATCCAAAATGATTTGAACCGCCCGGATGACGTCCCGGCATCTTCCTTCAAATGATGTGGCGGAAGCAAAATCTCCGCTGCTCTTTCCGCATCCCCGGTGACTGAACCGGAAATAGGCAATCCCATTTTCAGTGCAGGCTTCAGCCAGGGCAATCTGCTTGGGGGAATCGGCAGAGCTCAAAAGACCGTGTGACCCGATCACAATAGGGGGGGATTTTATGGCCGGAAGATGCAGATTGCCGCTGATCGTGTATTGATCGGATTGAAATTGAATTTTTTTCTGCATACGGCATGTCCCGATTGGATAACATCCTTGATTTTACTTGATCTCACACATATGATCCCAAAGTAGCTGAATCGGGAATCAATGTAAATCTTAATCGTACAGGGGGATATATATTCCATGGCCATCCGGAAAGGTCAGGAAATCGAACTTGACATCGTCAATCTGGCGTTTGGCGGAAAAGGTATCGCAAAAGAGGACGGGTTTACGATCTTTGTGAATCAGACGGTCCCAGGGGACAGAACGCTTTCCAGGATCATCAAAAAGAAAAAAAATCATGCCGAAGCACGGATGATGGAAATAATTTCCGCATCCCCGGACCGGATCGCTGCACCATGTCAATACAGCGGGCATTGCGGCGGGTGCGCCTGGCAATTCATGAAATACGATAAACAGCTTGAATACAAGCGCCGGCATATAGAAGAGGCCCTGGATCATCTGGGCGGCATCAAGGGGATTTCGGTGAATCCGACACTGCCCTCAACCCGGCAGTTCGGATACCGCAACAAAATGGAATTCACCTGTACCAACCGGCGCTGGCTCATGCCAAGTGAACTTGATGATAAAACCGCAGACATGGGCTTTGCGCTGGGATTTCACGCGCCGGGTATTTTCGACAAGATCATCGACATCGAGGCCTGCATGTTGCAGCCGGTGGAGGGGAATCAGATCCTTGCCCATGTCAAACAATTCATGAAACAGTCCGGCTTGCCGCCTTACAGCCCGAGAACCCATGAAGGTTTCTGGCGGTTTCTTATGCTCCGGTATTCATTTGCGTATGACCGGTGGCTGGTAAATATCGTTACCTCAACTGAAAATCTGCCCGCCGTATCCCCTTTGGCAGCCTCTTTGAAAGGGCATTTTCCCGGAATCGTCTCTATTGTCAACAATGTCACTTCCAGAAAAGCGGGGATTTCAGCAGGCGAGCATGAAATTCATCTGCAGGGAGACAGATGCCTTAAAGAGCGTCTGGGGCATTATGAATTCGAAGTCTCTGCCAACTCGTTTTTTCAAACCAACACAGAGGGCGCTGTAAATTTATACAATACGGTCAAGCGGCTTGCAGATCTTTCCGGCTCGGAGCGAGTGCTGGATCTTTACAGCGGCACCGGGACCATCCCCATCTGGCTGTCGGATTCCGCTGCGGAAGTCATCGGCATTGAAATTATCGAGAGCGCGGTTCTGGATGCCCGGAAAAATTGCATTCAGAATAATGTTTCCAACTGCAGGTTTATATCAGGCGATATTCGTACAGCCCTGGCGGGAATCGAACATACGCCCGATCTGGTGATTATTGATCCGCCCAGAACCGGCATGCATCCGGATGTGGTCAAGCAGCTCAAGGATATGGGGCCCGACAGGATGGTTTATGTGTCGTGCAACCCGGCCACGCTTGCAAGGGATGTCGCGATGATGAAGGATCGATACCGGATCATTGAAGTCCAGCCGGTGGACATGTTTCCGCATACCTACCACATTGAAGCGGTGGTGAGAATGGAAAAACGAAACAGCAATATCTGAAATTTAGAATCCAGAATCCAGAATTCAGAAGCCAGGAGCCGGAATAAATATCGAATGTCGAACAAGGAATTCCGAACCTTAGAAGTAAGAGCGCAATTCGTTATTCAAGTTTAAACTGGAGACTTTTCATGCGCCCGGTAACCATGACTCCCATCGGGATTTTTCATACTGATTCAAAGCAAATCCCTCGTCATTGGGCTATTTCTGATGTGAAGGGAGATATCGTCATTGATGAAAAATATAAGGACGGACTGAAGGATATCCAAACCGGCCAAAAGATCATCGTGATATTCCATTTCCATCAAAGTCCGCCTTTTGAAAGCTGCCATTTGATTCAAAAGCCCTGGCACCGTGAAAAGGAGATGGGGGTGTTTTCCATCTGCTCTCCGTTGCGCCCCAATCCAATTGGCTTGTCTGTTTTGAAAGTATTAGAAGTCAAAGGGAATGTCGTTTCGGTGGTGCATGCGGACATGGTGGACGGCACGCCGGTTCTGGACATCAAGCCCTACACACCGGGGGATTTCAAAGAGTGAAAGACTTGTAAAAAGCTTTTGAGCCCGCTTTATTTGATTCGCCGGGTGTTTTCTGATATCTTCTCTATGAAGAAAGAAAAAACAAATCAATTGAGGAGGTGGCATCATGAGAAGGCAGATCAACAGAGTTTTTTGCGCGACTGATTTTTCAGATTTTGCAAAAGATGTGGTTGCCTACGGAGTCACGCTGGCAAAAGAATTTCATGCAAAACTGTATGTATGCCATGTGATTGATTTGCCGGCAGCCGCCACTTACGGCGAGGCGGTGACAGTTCCCATCGAAAATCAGAACCGGTTCATGGGATATGCACGTCGTGAAATCGAACGCCTTATTGGAAACGCGCCCATTGAATTTCAGCCGCTGATTACCATCGGCAACACGACAGAAGAAATTGCGCGACTGGCAGAAGAACAGATGGCCGATCTCGTTATAACTGCAACCCACGGCCGATCGGGATTGAAGCGTTTTTTCCTTGGCTCTGTGACAGAACGGCTGATGCGGACCCTGCCATGCCCGATGCTCGTGATAAGGGGCGCCGAAGAAAAAAGCGGGCCCAAGCAGCACAAAAAATTCCCATTTAAACGGGTCCTGGTCGGCTGCGATTTTTCATCCGATTCTGAATATGCGCTCGACTACAGCATCAGCATTGCCCAGGAATTTGAGAGCGAGCTTCATCTGGTTCATGTGGTCGAGCCTACCGGATACAAAGACCTTTTTAAGCTTTCATCCGATCCGGGGGAAAGGTTCAAAGAGGAGCTCTATGACACGATTCAGGACAAGCTCAAAACCCTGGTGCCGCAGGAGGCATTAAACTGGATCACACTCAAAACCAAGCTGCTGGTGGGAAAACCCTATGAAGAGCTCGTGCGATATGCGCAATTAAAAGATATGGACCTTATCGCATTGGGCACCCGTGGGCGGGGCATGGTTGAGGAAATTCTGGTGGGATCCACCACGGACCGTGTCATCCGACAGGCGCCGTGTCCGGTGCTGTCGATCGCATCAAAGTAAAAGAAGAGTGGGGCGCCACATCTTGCAGGACAAAATATTGAAAGAAGTTACGTAAAGTTAATCAATTTAATTGGCAAGAGAAAGAATACTTTTAAAAACTTCTTCTAACCCGATTTTGATATGATCGATCAGAGCTTTTGAAACCGTATTATTGATCGCGGCCTTTTCAAGGTTGTTGGCTAAATTTGCCAATGATTCTGCGCCAATGTTGGCTGCGCTTCCTTTCAACGAATGAGCGTGCTTTTTTATGGCTTCATTGTCATTTTTATTAAACGCCAACATCATTTGGCTGATAATATTGGCATTATTTCGACTGAACCCTTGAAGAATATTTTTATACACTGGCCAGTCAATGCCCAACGCTTCCAAGGCTCCGGAAATGTTGATACCGGCCAGACTTTTAGGAGGGGGCTCTTCAATGAGTTCCCGATCTATTGTCTCAATATCATCCACTACTGCCGTATCAAGACCAGCTTCAAGTTTTTTCCACAGCGTTCGGAACAATACATCCTGCTGGATGGGCTTGGTGACATATCCGTCCATACCCGCTTTAAGGCATATGTCTTCATCGCCTTTCATGGCATGGGCTGTCATGGCGATAATGGGAAGTTTGGCAAAACGCTTGTCCTTGCGGATGATGCCTGTCGCTTCATATCCGTCCATGCCCGGCATTTGTATATCCATTAAAACAATATCATAGGCTTTTCGATGCACCATATCCACAGCTTCAAGCCCGTTGTTGGCGATGTCCGCTTTGCCGCTGGTCGGCTTGCT
>JALOPH010000225.1 GCA_025453995.1 Desulfobacterales bacterium | reverse complement strand
AAACGGGTATTATGTCACGCACTGCCAGAATGGACTTGAGGCCATGACCACACTGCTCAACCACCAGATATCGATTGTCATTACCGATTGGATCATGCCAGAGATGGATGGCTCTGAACTTTGCCGGGCCATCCGTAAACATGATTTCGGGAAATATGTATATATTATCCTTCTGACAGCCAAAGACTCCAAAAACGATATTATCGAGGGGCTTGAAGCCGGCGCCGACGACTATCTCACAAAACCAGTTGATGACGCCGAACTCATTGCCCGGCTGGCAACGGCAGAACGGGTCATCCGCCTTGAATCATCGCTCAAGCAGCGCAACAAGGAAATCGCACTGCTCTCCATCACCGATCCTTTAACCAAAGTATACAACCGTGGATACCTTAACGATAATCTCCCCAAAGCGATCAAGCGGGCCGCGCGCTACCGGCAGCAGCTGTCCATTATCATCTGCGACATCGATCATTTTAAAAAAATCAACGATACGTACGGCCATCATGCGGGCGACATCGTCCTAAATTTTTTCGCCCAGCGGCTCAGCCTTTCTCTTCGCAAAGATCTTGATTGGATTGCCCGATATGGGGGTGAGGAATTCATTATCGTGCTTCCAGAAACTGACTTGAACGGCGCAACCATCGCTGCCGAAAGATTTCGACTCCTTATCGCCGATTTGATGATATCTGCTAAAGGGCACACCATTAAAATCACATCCAGTTTCGGCATCGCTTCGATTTCGCATGAGACTGACAAATCCTATCTCACCGCTGAAGACATGATCCAGGCTGCAGACAGGTGTCTGTATAAGGCGAAAGATCGGGGACGCAATCGCACCATAGGAACATCCATATGATTAACGTTCTCATTGTTGATGACTCTTTGACTTCCCGCGAGCATCTCAGGCAGATCATCCATTCTGATCCGGAGCTCAACGTTATCGGCGAAGCGCGCAATGGAATAGAAGCCCTGATGCTGGCTGAAAAAAAAAGGCCCCATGTCATCGTCATGGACATCCTGATGCCCGGACTGAACGGATATGAAGCCACTCGGTCCATCATGGAAAAATGCCCGACCCCCATTGTCATCAACAGCGCTCTGGCGACTCCAGGGAAGACGGAAATTGTTTTTCAGGCCATGAAGGCTGGCGCAGTGGCCGTTTGCCAGAAACCCTCTGGGGAGGGACATCCTGAGTCAGCGGAGCTTACCGAAAAACTCATCCGGATGATCAAACTGATGTCTGAAGTAAAGGTCGTTCGGCTGCTTTATCCCAAAAAAAAGCCTTTAAACGACGAATTCGCCCAAGGACAAACCTTGAAACAAATTGACTCCACCATTGACGTTATTGCCATCGGAGCATCAACCGGAGGCCCGCCTGTGCTGCATATCATTCTTTCGAATCTGGCCACGGGTTTTTCCATTCCAATTGTTATCGTTCAGCACATAGCCACCGGTTTTCTGGAAGGCATGATCGAATGGCTTTCCAAGGAAACCCCCCACCTTACCCTGAAAATACCGAAAACCGGAGACCGGATTCAGGCCGGCCACGTTTATTTTTCTCCTGAGGATCATCACATGGAAATCACGCCGTCACGGCACTTCCTGATCACCAAGATCAATTCCAATAAGGTGGTGAAACGCCCCATCAGCCATCTTTTTAGTTCCATCGCAAAGATATATGCTGAAACATCGGTCGGCGTATTGCTCACCGGCATGGGCAATGACGGCGCGCTGGGGTTAAAGGAGATGAACTTAAAGGGCGCGGTGACTCTGGCCCAGAGCAAAGAGACTTCCGTTGTTTTCGGCATGCCGGGCGAGGCGGTCCGACTGAATGCGGCGACCCATGTTCTGTCGCCCTCTGAAATCGCCTCTTTTTTAAATATGTTATCCAGGAATTAAGTATTGGGAGCAATTCATGTATATTGAAAATTATATTCATTCGCTGCGCATGGAAATGGTGGCGATGGTTCAAAAGCATCTGACGCCTGCAGCCTTGACATACGGCTACAGCGATGTCCCGCTTGAAAGCACTATCAAGTGGCGGCCTATGGTGCTCATATTGGGAAACTATTCTTCCGGAAAATCCACATTGATCAATGAATTTCTCGGCGCGGACATACAGGCCATCGGACAGGCCCCCACTGATGATTCTTTTACGATCATCACTTTCGATGATGCCGCCAACGGTAATGATGCGATTCGCGTAACCGAAGAACGCGATGGAAAATTTCTTCTCAATGACCCGGAATTCCCTTTTGAAATTATGAAGAAACACGGTCAGCGTTTCGCATCGCACTTTCGCCTCAAAAAAGTGAATTCTCCTTTCTTAAAGAATCTGGCCTTGATCGACACTCCCGGCATGCTCGACAGCATCACGGAAAGAGACCGGGGATACAATTATCAGGAAGTCATCGGTGATTTGGCGCAGCTTGCCGACCTGGTGCTGGTTCTTTTTGATCCGCATAAGGCGGGAACGGTCAGAGAGGCGCACACCAGTCTTCGGGAAACCATATCCGCCCGAACGTTTGAGGACAGGGTGTTGTTTGTATTAAACCGCATCGATGAATGCAACTCCTTGAGCGATCTGCTCCAGGTGTACGGCACACTCTGCTGGAATCTTTCCCAGATTACCGGAAGAAAAGACATTCCGCCGATCCACCTAACCTATTCCTCGCGCGCCGCAAAAAAAGACGCCCGTCTTGCCACCGGGGATTGCAGCTTTTTGTTTTATCTGGAAAACCAGCGAAAAAGACTCCGAGATGCTGTGTTGGAAGCACCTCGGCGCAGATTGGACAATCTGGCGACATTTGTGGAAACCCATTCGGAAAGACTGGATCATTTACTCGAATCGCTTGTGAATTATCGCAAACAACTACGGGGTTTTCGCATCAGATTCATACTTATCGGAATATTCATCAGCCTCATCGCAGGGATATCATCGGTATTGTTTGCGGTCCATACAGGACTGGGGGGATTTTTTGATCCATTGCCCGTTTGCGCCGGAATCTCAGCCCTCATCATTGCAGCGCTCTTTTGGCTGGTTGGCCCCATGCGGTACATGAAATCGGTGTTTCAGAAAAACATTTTGAAAAACATCAACCAGCTGACCCCGCTTCAGACTCAGACCCGGCGGGATAACTGGCAGGCTGTCAAAGATTTTGCCGCCGCTTATATTCTTTCCTCGAAAGGGCGATTTCCCTTACGAAACATCAAACAGCAACACGACCAGGTTCGCCGGATTTTCATGGAAGGCACACGTGAAATTCGAAAAGCATTAAATGAACTCTCAGCGATAAAGAATGAAGAGGGTTCAACAGAAATTTCAAATATGCAGTCTGAAAGCCATCCCTCATCGGAAAATCATCAGGATGACGATGGTCGAAACTGAAAATGAAAAGCCATATCACCTGGCGCTGAAGTATCTGGAATACCGTCCCCGCAGCTGCGCCGAAATACGCGATTATCTGAAGAAAAAAATGTTTTCTGATAAAATGATACAGCAGGCCATCCGCCGGCTTGAATCAGCGGGCCTGATTGACGACCGGGAATTTGCCCGGCTGTGGGTTGAAAATCGCTGTCGTTTCAAACCTAAGGGGCATTTCGCATTAACTGTCGAACTTAAAAAAAAGGGAATTAAAGAAGAAATCATTGATTCGGTTATTAGAACCGTAGATGAAGAAAAAAATGCCTGGTCGGCGGTTCAGACAAAAATAATTCGATGGCAGCAGCTTAGCGACGAAGCGCTTAAAATAAAAGTTTTATATTTTCTGCGTTCCAGGGGATTTACATTTAAAACATGCATGGAAATTTATGACCGGCTTCGCGATGATGCCGCGATCAGATGATCAAATCATTCGTGAACATGAGGCGTCAGCTTGGCTTCAAAGTCAAACGACAATGCATTTAAGATAAAATCAACCATTGCTTGTTCCAGTCGTTCGAGATCGGTGTTCCGACGGATCAGCATAAAATAAAACAAACCCCGTTCAAACAGCCCGAATAACAAAACGGATGCAACTTCGGGATCATCCATTCTGACAAGCCCTCTGGATCTTGCTTTTTTAACCTGCTCCTCTATCAACGCCAGGAATATGGTAAGGATATCTTCATAAATCTGTTTAAACAGCCCGCCATTTCCGATACCCTCCCTGAACAGGAGTTCCGCGACTGCAAGATTCTCCTGGTAAATTCGGATGACATCTCGAACGATTTTATGAACGTTAGAAACAATTTCTTCAATTGTGTCCCCATCAAAAAGATGTTCCGTGCGCTCTATGAAAAGGGTTTGAAGCTGGCTGATGAATTCATTGCAGATATCGCGAAAAATTTCTTCTTTGGATTTGAAATAGTTATAAAATGTGCCCTGGGAAACACCAGCGGCGGAAACAATATCAGAGACCCGGGTCAACTGAAACCCTTTTTGTTGAAACATATGAATGGCCGCTTCTATAAGAGCGGCTTTTGTCCTTGGTTCGCCGTCCATATTTAATTTATAATAGTGACTGATGTGTCAGTCAACAAAAAAAATAATTTTTATTCCCGAAAAACCGCTCATGCTGATGGGAACCCGGTTGGGGCTCATTTTCTGCGGAGAAATTCAGAAGCAACCGCCCTGAAATCCAGGGCCCCATAACTCCGGGTTCGGCAAAAGACTACCGGTTTTCCGATATCCGAACTTTCTGCAATAGCTGAATTGGTGCGAATGGTGGATTCAAATACAAGATCTTTATACCGTTCGTCCGTGTGAAGCTTTTCAATAATGCTCCTGCTGACGCGGGTGCGCCGGTCGAAAAAAGTCGGAATGATACCCGACACCTTCAGTTCCGGATTAATTTCTTCGGTCACATCTGAAATAGTGTCAAAAAGGTCGCCAAGTGCTTTAAACGCATAGGGATGAGTCTGGCAAGGGACCAGGACTTCATCGGCTGCGGAAAACACATTGATGGTCAGCAGGGAAAGGCTCGGGGGGGTGTCCATGATGATGTAATCATAGACATCTTCAATTTCCGACAAGACATCCTTAAGGCGGTTTTCCCGCCCTTCTTCATCAACCAACTCTATTTCAGCGCCTGAAAGATCCATATGGGATGGAATGAGATCCAGTCCTTTCCACTTGGTACGGCAGACAGTATCCTGGGTTTGGGACGGATTCTGCCGGCTGATGAGATGATATATGTTCACCATCCCGTCATCTACCGCCACCCCAAGTCCGATGGTGGCATTATGCTGAGGGTCCATGTCCACTACCAGAACCTTTTTGCCTTCCAATGTCAATGCAGCAGCAAGATTCACAGCCATTGCAGTTTTACCCACACCGCCCTTCTCATTGGCGATGGCGATTTTTCTTGCATTCATAATTGCCATATTTCCTCCAAAAAAAATTAAAAAATCAAATGGATAAGTTGTTTTTCGCCCCCGAATAGATCTTCCCCAAAAAAAATCAACGGGCTTCAGGCCGGCGCAAAGTTCATATTCACTTGCTTTTGATACTCTGCGATTCGGTCGCTGAGAGCATTGAGCCCGCTCTCAACGTCCCTTAAAGAAGAAAACATTTGCTCTTTATCAACCTGTTTGACTGCGGTCAAACTCATCGCTCCTGAAAGATCCTGAGAATAATCATGGAATCTTTCCATCATCAGCGAATAGAGGCGATCAGAAATCAGATCAATAAACTTAAATATATATTGAAATTTGATATTTTCATTATAATTCTTAAAGTGGAATATAAGGCTTTCTGCAGTTTCTTTTTTCATACGG
>JALOPH010000044.1 GCA_025453995.1 Desulfobacterales bacterium | reverse complement strand
ATGATAGACACAGATCTCAATCTGTACGTTCTGACCCATAACACCAAATTCGGGGTTCTGCAGGATGTGGGGAACCGATATCGGCATGGATTTGAATCCGCATGGGCATTTAGGTCCTGCCTCTTTCAAGCTGAATATATCCACCTGAAATACACATCGCTAAAACCTTCCGGCAGCCCGCAACAGGATGCGATCTTTTCCTCATGGTATGTCAGCGCCGCCTACTGGCTCACCGGAGAAAATCCGGAGCTTGACATGTCAACGCCCATCCCGATCAGACCCCTCCATCCGTTTAATCCTGGCAGCTCCTGCTATGGCGCCTTTGGTGTGTCGGCGAGGTTAGACCATTTCAACGGCGATGAAGACTGGATCAATCCGGATGCCTATGTCTCCGTTAAAGACGCGGACGGGATCAGTCTGGCTTGCAACTGGGTTCTTTTTCCCATGCATCGGGTGATTTTGGATTATACCCGAACTGATTTTTCTGATCCTCTCAGGGTTCGCGTCAACACCGACGGGTCGGTTGATTACATCGATACGGAGAACGTGATTACCATCAGATATACAATTGACTTTTAACATTAAATATTAAGGAGGCATGATGAACTTTAAGAAAAAGGCAATTTTTTTATTCGTGTTGATTCTGATGAATGCTGCCATGGTATTTGCCGCCTATCACCACGAAGGTGAAAAGGATGCTGACAAATTTTTAACCGCTCATCCTGACAAAGCCGGAACCAAACTGGATCATTGCGCCCTTTGCCATTGCGGAGGGGAATATGAAAGCAAGGGGCAAATGGTCGCCTTGGGAAGCTGTCAATGGTGTCATTATACATACGGCTACGATGGCGCCGGAGAAATTGAAGAGACAATGAATGAATACGGCATTGCGTATAAAAACGCCGGCAGAAACGCCGCGGCTGTGACTTCCATAGACGGCGCAGATTCCGATGGCGACGGGTATACCAATATCGAAGAAATAGAAGCTGAAACATTTCCCGGTAATCCTGACGATCACCCGGGACTGACCGAAGCGCCCTACCGCATTTATACCAAAGACCAGCTGGAGGCCATGACTCAGCACACTGAGTTCTTATTAATGAACACTTCCAGGTCCGGGGATTTTTATGCCGAATATACCGGTGTCCCCATGAAAGAACTGCTCGACGACGCCGGCATTCTTTCTTCAGCCACAGAGATTATCGTATACGCCCCGGACGGATGGTCCCAGACCCACCCGCTCTACTATAATGAAAGCATTGAAATGTATCATGTATATGGGAGTATGCCCGGCAGAACCTGGCAATATCCATCGGCATCCTATTATTATAACGATCAAGCGGATATTGCTAAAAATACAATTGACGGGTGGTGCGACTACAGTGCGCCCTCTTGTGTCGGCCGCTCCCATGGAGACCCCATCCCTGTTGTTGGCGGCCTGAAAGCCATCTTGGCTTATAAACGCGAAGGCATCTATATGGACCCGGGCATATTAACCGAAGAGAACAAACTCGATGGCGAGGGCCCCTTCCGCGTGGTGGTGCCTCAAAAATACCCAAATGCGCCGGATCAATCCAGCAAGGCAAGCAACCAGGATGTCAAATGGCCATATAAGGAAGATTGGGACCACAATGCTGGAGCCTGCACGCGGACGGTCACCATTATCAAAGTTGAACCGATGCCTGAAGGAACCACGGATATCGATGTGCTTGAGGCTGGCTGGAACTACGTGGATCAGGAAAAAATCATCATTTACGGCGCCATAGACGGTACGGATTCAAACGGCAACGGCATTCTCGATAGCGAGGAAGGGACTCAAGAAACCAGCGATTACGACGATGATGGTGTTGCGGATTATAAAGATACAGATACCGCTCGCTTCCGCCAGCCAAATGGTCTGAACACGATTCTGCTCCATTGCGAAAAAGGCTCTTTTGCTGATGTCAGCGCTTTAACTGATGACGACCCGACCCTTTCCCAAAACGGAAAGCCGGCTGTGGTGTTTCCCTATGGCGCCATTAGATTCAGCATCACCGGAATATCCCCCGGAGGCTCTGTGGATGTGACTATGGTCTTTCCCGAAAATGTCGTGGAGTATTCAAAATTTTATAAAATTACATCAACCGGATGGCAGGAAATCAAGTTTGGCAGCAACAACGGAGACAATGTAATCACCGTGAAGTTTAAGGACGGCGACCCGGCCACCGACGGCGATGGAATTGCAAACGGCGTTATCGTCGATCCCGGCGCCTTGGGGGTCCCGGAAGAAGAACCTGAAGAAGACGACGACGATGATGATGACTCCTGTTTCATCATGACACTGACAAATTAAAACAAAACAATTTTTCATGGTAGATCAATAGTATTTATGACATAAAGGGTATAATTTCTTTTTAAATATTTGCATCCGAATCCATCATATGAGAAAATATCTCATATGATGGATTTTTTTTATGTGGTTTTTTAATTTGAGGTGAGAGAGGTGATAATCGTGAACAAACTCCTTTCAACAAAAGAAGTTGCAGAGCACCTCGGTGTTAATGAAAAAATGATATACACCCTTGTGGCGGAAAAAGGCCTGCCTGCTTCAAAAGTCACCGGCAAATGGCTCTTTCCGCTCCATCTGGTCGACCAGTGGGTGGAAATGAACACCCTAAATTACCCAAAAACACTTTCAATCCCGCATACGCAAGAAGGCCTCCTTGTCATTTCCGGGAGCAATGACCTGTTGCTGGATAAAACCATCTCCCTGTTTAACAAAACCTTTTCAGAATACATTGCGGTTTTCGGCAATCTGGGAAGCATGGGCGGACTTCGCGCGCTCCGGCGCAATCTTTGCCATATAGCTTCATCCCATCTGATTCAGGATAAGGGAGAAGAATATAATTTTGAATATGCCAACCAGGAGTTTCAACAACTGCCGGTCATTGTCAACTTCTGCCGTCGTGAACAAGGCCTTTTAATTCAAAAAGGGAACCCAAAATCCATCCTAAAATTTGAGGACCTGAAAAAGCCGAAAATCACAGTTGTCAACCGGTCGCTCGACACCGGCACCCGGCTGCTCTTTGACAGCGAACTGGCGAAAGCCGGCATTGACGCTCAAAAAATAAAAGGGTATTCCAACGAGGTCAACAGCCACATGGACTTCGATGGGAGCGTTACGACTTGCTCATCATCAAAGACCGGTTTTTTGACAAGGGTATCCAAAATTTTCTCGGGTTATTGCAGGGCCCTGACTTTAAAAAATCAGCATCTGAAATGATAGGTTATGACATTTCTTTTTCAGGCAAGATTGTCTTTCCTAAAGGAGAGCAATGAGCAACATCAGCTACAAGGACATCGTCCATAATTTGCCGATGGGCGTCTATTTTACAGACAAGCAAAGGCGAATCAATTACTGGAATAAAACAGCGGAAGAAATCACGGGATATACCGCCGGTGAAGTCATTGGCTCGCGATGCCACGACAATATTTTGATTCACATTGATGAAAATGGGAATAACCTTTGTAGAGGTTTTTGCCCTTTAGCAGAGTCCATAATGGATGGTTTGGCCCGGCAATCCGATGTTTTCATGCATCACAGGGATGGCCATCGCGTGGCTGTAAGAGTCTGTACGTTCCCTTTGAAAAATGATCAGGATGAAATCATCGGCGGCGTCGAAGTTTTTTCTGATATCAGCGAGATGACCGCCATGCAGATTAAAACCAGAGATCTTGAAAGGATGGCCTTTTTTGACACTCTGACCAGGCTGCCCAACCGGAATCATATTCTGGCAGAACTCGAATCCATGATCACCGAGTATCAGCGTTACCGCATACCGTTCGGCGTATTGTTTCTGGATATTGATCATTTCAAAATATTTAATGATACTTACGGACATGAAGCCGGTGATCAGCTTTTAAAAACAGTCGCCGCCACCCTACGCTCATCGTCGCGTCCGTTTGACGTTTTCGGCCGGTGGGGGGGAGAGGAACTAATCGGTATTATTCGTAACGTGAACTCCGAATCGCTCATTGCCATCGGTAACCGGTATCGCCTGTTAATTGAGAAATCCAATGTCATTGTCAAGGATCAAACTGCGGGCGTTACGGTTTCCATCGGCGCAACCATGATCCGTCCCGAAGATTCAACGGAAAAGATCGTTAACCGCGCTGACAGCCTCATGTACCTGAGTAAAAAAAATGGAAGAAACCGATTGTCATCAGACCAATAATTACGTTGGTGTTGAAAAAATGGAAATACACACCTTGATCACATATCCCTTGTTACCCAAGAGACCGCTTCTGATATTTCATCATTTCATCAATTCAATTATAATCCCCCAGGTCGCGAATGTATGAAATTTGCCATCCTGTCTGATATTCACGGCAACGCAACGGCGCTCAAAAAGGTACTAAAGGATCTTGAATCTTTTCCAGTGGACCTGGTCATCAGCCTTGGCGACAATATCGGGTACGGTCCAGAACCCGAAGAAGTCGTCAACCTCATCCGGGAGCGCAATATTCCATCGGTGATCGGCAACCATGAACTGGCGATTAACCGACCCCGGTTTCTGAGTTGGTTTAATCCCAGCGCAAAAACTTCCCTTGAAAAAACAAAGCGCCTGCTTTCAAAATCAACTCTGAGTTATATTTCAAAATTAAGCTATTGTATGGTGTTGAACAAATGCCGTTTTGTGCATGGATTTCCCCCGGGTTCAGCGACCATTTACCTGTTTGAACTGCCGGACGAAAAAATCAAAAATGCTTTTCAAAAAATGCGGGAATGGGTTTGCTTTCTCGGCCATACCCATTTGCTGGAAATTATCGCTCACGACGGCGTCAACATATCCAAACGCCGCCTTGAAGAGGAAGTGGTCGAACTCGATATCACAAAAAAATATTTAATCAACGTGGGAAGCGTCGGTCAGCCCAGGGATGGAAACAACCAGGCAAAATACGTTTTATGGGACACCGATTCGAGACTTTTGACGGTGAGGTATGTGGCCTATGATATCTCCGACACCGTAAAGAAGATCTACCGCGCCGGACTCCCTGAACAGCATGCGTGGCGATTGATGTAGAACGCTGAGATCAGCGGCTTGACCCTGCACCGTCCCTTACTGGCGGGGCTGTTCTCGTACTCATACCCGCACTCATACTCGCGGTTTAAACCGAATAGGAGCAGGCGTGCGGGTATGAAGTATACAGTTGCTCTGGGGAAAAACACCGCGCATCGGGATCAGAAGGTTTCAAAAGTTCATCAGGAATTATTCTTTGCTTACCGGCCCGACGACCAATTTCTGCCCTGCATAAATGGTCGTTTTGGCGTCAATATTGTTCATTTCCTGGAGTTTCTGGGTGCTGATGCCGTATTTCTTTGATATCCGGTAAAGGGTTTCGCCTTTCTGGACCGTATGATAGAGCGCATCCGCATCCGCCTGAACAGTTTTCTGGGCATCCTTTACTTTTTGAGGAGCCGGCGGGGTCGGCTGCTGTGCGGTTGCCGTCTTTTCAGTTTTTTTGACGCCGAATTCCATCGCGGTCATTTTTTTCTGGATTTCGGATAGGGTGTCGGAGTTTATTTGAACTGTTTTGGCCAAATCCTGATGAAGCGCCTGCGCTTCGGAAAGGATCCGGACCTGGTCCTCGGTATTCTTCATCTGGTCTCTAAGGAGTTCGAGCCTGTTCAGTCGCTCCTCAAGCTGCCCCAGCCGGGCTTCAATGGGTCGGATATCCGGGAATTTGTTCTGGGGAGGTCGCGGATTTAAGACAAAAAAAAGCACAATCAGGCAAATCACCCCGCCGCCGATAATAATAAACGGCAGTTTTGATTTCTCTCCAAGCATGCCGGCATTCTGCCGCGCCAAATTTGAATAACGCTCTTCATCAAGCTCTTCACTATCTCCATCTTTTTTCCATTCAATCATGTTTCTCTCCTTGAATTTAAAAAAAATTATCGGTCATTTTAAAATCCTATGAAGGATATTGCTTTGAATGTCAATGGGTGATAAGAAAATCTTCATTTAATTTTCCTTAAATTAATGAATCAAGAGTCGACTGCCATGAAAACCAACAAATCAAATCATTCGCATGAATTTGTGGAGTCATATGACGGCCTCATCGGGTTCGGCTGGGACCGGGAAACAGATGAAAACAGCCTGGTCTGCTATCTTCAGATGTTTTCAGATGATCATTTGCTGAAAACCCTTGTCGGTAGACTGTCCAACGAAGAAATCGATGAAATTCAGACCATGATCCATCGCTTGATGAAGAAGCATTTCACTGAATCCGAATACCATCAGTTTTTTTTAAAGGACAATCACTCCTGATTACTCAAAAAAACAAATGGTTAAATCATACGGAGATATTCAATGCTCAATGAAACGCAATTGAAACGGTATGCCGAAGTCATACTATGGGGATTAAAAACAGCCAAAAAAGGGCGTTTAAAAAAGGATGATGTTGTTTTGATCCGATTTGAACTGAAGGCTCTCAGGCTGGTGGAAATTCTTTATGAAAAATTAATCGAGTTAGGCGCCCATCCTGTTCACCGACTGATTCAGACGCCCCAAATGGAGAAAAAATCATACCTTCTTTCAAATTCTCGACAACTGAAGTTTATCCCGCCGGGGGAAGAGGCCCTGTATCGGAATTTAAACGGAGGTATTTATATTTTAGCGCCCGACTCACTGACGCATTTGAGCGGCATCGATCCTATAAAAATAGCTTCTGCGCTCAAGGCCCGGAAATTTCTACGCGACATACTGGATCGACGGGAGGAAGAAAGGTTGTTCAGTTGGACACTGTGCGTGTATCCCACTGAAGAGCTGGCCGGCCATGCAAACCTTTCCCTGGATGAATACACCAAACAGGTCGCTGGCGCCTGTTTTTTAGATCGCAAGGATTCTGTAAGCCATTGGGAAGAAATTTATCAAAATGCACAGACCATCAAAAAATGGCTGAACCGGATGAAGGTTAAAAAATTTCATATAGAATCAGACCGCATGGATCTTGTGGTCACGCCGGGCGAAAAAAGAAAATGGATCGGGATATCCGGGCATAATATCCCCAGCTTTGAGCTATTTATGTCGCCGGACTGGCGGGGAACAAACGGCATTTATTATGCGGATCAACCTTCATATCGAAATGGAAATTATATTCAAGGCATCCGCATTGACTTCAAAGACGGCATCGCCCGGCGCGTTTCAGCGGAAAAAGGGGAAGATTTTCTAAAAAAACAGCTTGCCATGGATGGCGGGGCGAACAAAGTGGGTGAATTTTCGCTAACGGACAAAAGTTTTTCAAAAATCAACCGTTTCATGGCAAACACGTTGTACGATGAAAATTTCGGCGGCAAATTCGGCAACTGCCATATTGCGCTGGGCGCCTCTTATTCTGACACATACAGCGGAGATCCTTCCCTGTTGACCAAGGAATTAAAACAGGATTTGGGATTTAATGATTCAGCGCTCCACTGGGACATTGTCAACACGGAAAAAAAACGGGTAACCGCCCACCTGATGCACGGAAAAATCTGCACAATTTATGATAATGGAAGTTTTACTTACTAATCCGCTGGACGAATGAAGAATCCATTCAATAGGCCGCTTGTTCTCAAAAACACCATTCAGGAGTATGCCTGGGGTTCAAAAACCGCCATTCAAAATCTCCTGGAAACCCCGCCCACCGGCAGGCCCTGGGCGGAACTCTGGCTGGGCGCCCATCCCAAAGCCCCCTCCCAGGTAGATTTCATGGGGGAATGGGTTTCGCTGGATGCGCTTATCGATCAGTATGCTGATCCGATTCTGGGCAAACATGTCGCCGAAAAATTTAATAATACCCTCCCCTATCTGTTTAAAATACTGGCCGCGGACCAACCGCTTTCCATACAGGCCCACCCGAGCGTGCGTTTTGCCAGGGAAGGTTTTCAAAGGGAAAACGCCTTAAAAATACCCCTAAATGCAGAATCCCGAAATTACAAGGATGTCCGCCACAAGCCTGAATGCATCTGCGCGTTGACGCCGTTTTGGGCCTTAAAAGGTTTCAGGGACGCGGACGCCATTGCCCGGCTGATGGGGCTCCTCTGCCCTTCCGGGCTTGCCGCTGAACTGGCAGATCTAAGATCAAACGGTGACCACGGCTTGAAATTGTTTTTTAACATTTTGCTGACTCTGCCTGAAGAGAGAAAACTCCGTCTCATTTCTGAAGTCATTAGAAATTCCTGCGCGCATAAAGATGAAAGCGATATCTTCTCCTGGGTTCTGAAGCTTCACGGGAAATATCCGTCAGACATTGGCATTGTTTCTCCGGCCCTTCTGAACCTGATACGACTTGATCCGGGCCAGGCGCTGTTTCTTTCTTCAGGAGAACTTCACTCTTACCTGGGAGGCGTCGGCATCGAACTGATGTCCAATTCCGATAACGTCATCCGGTGCGGACTGACCCCCAAACATGTGGATGTGGAAGAACTTCTCCGCATATTGAACTTCACCCCAACCAGTAGCCATGTCTTGATCCCCCAGGCATCGATTTTGGGGGAAGAAACCTTCCCTCTTGAAGCTGATGAGTTTTCATTATCACGGATCATCGTTTCTGAAAGCATCAAATACATCAGCCCCGATAAACGGAGCGCTGAAATCCTTTTATGCATAAACGGCTCGGCGCAAATTCATTTTGACGGCGGCAGAAGCCGTTTTTGCCTTGAAAAAGGAGGATCGGTTTTAATTCCCGCAGCAATGAACTCATATGGGATTTCCGGAGATGCCGCCATCTATAAAGCCGGCACCCCGCTGTGAGCATGATAACTTGCAAATATTAAAAGAACCTTCATGCACCTTATTGTAAATGAAATATTTTACAGCATTCAGGGGGAATCATTATATTCAGGCTTTCCCTGCGTTTTTGTTCGCCTCACCGGATGCAATCTGAGATGTTCGTATTGCGATACCCGGTATGCATATGAAGACGGAGAACCCATGACAATTGACGAGATTATAAACCGAGTGGGTTCCTACAAATGCCGTCTTGTGGAAATTACAGGCGGAGAGCCTCTGATTCAGGAGCATACACCCGAATTGATCCGCAGATTCATTAACATCGGGCATACCGTGCTGCTTGAAACCAATGGATCCATAGACATCGGCTGCGCAGATCCCGGATGCATTAAAATCGTTGATATCAAGTGCCCGGGCAGCGGCGAAAGCCATAAAAACAATTTATCCAATTTAAAAATTCTCTCGCCCCATGATCAGATTAAATTTGTCCTTACCGACCGAACGGATTATGAGTTTGCCAAAGAAATCATGGTTTCTCAATGGCCTGCAGCCCCGCCGATTCCCGTTTTTTTTTCACCGGCGCATCAACGTTTAAATCCGGCCGATCTTGCCGAATGGATGCTCGGTGATCGCATCAATGCCAGGCTTCACATGCAGCTTCATAAAATTTTATGGCCCACAATGGAAAAATCCAGATAGCGAAAGTATGGCAAGAGTTTTCTTGAAATATTCTTACGCTCTGATATGATTAAAAAAAAACAGATCAGAGAATGAAATGACATGTCAATTTCAAGGCGCCAGTTTCTAAAATCAATGGTTTTAGGCTCCCTATGTGCGGGCGCAGGCTCAATTCTCTCTTCCTGCGGCGGCGTCACGCGATCAGCCCTCTTTGCCAAAGCAAAACTAAACAGTTATATTTTCGGGCTTGATGACCGGGATGAAAAGATACTTCAATATGCATCCCTTGCGCCGAGCATTTTAAACATTCAACCCTGGCATGTTTGTGTCGCCGACCGGCGCAAATGGGTGATCAGCATAGACCCCGCCCGAACCGCGCCCGCCATCGACCCGGGAAACAGGGAAATCCTGCTGTCCATCGGCGCGTTTGTGGAAAACCTCTCCATTGCAGCCGCTGCAAACGGGCTTCGCGCTGAAGTTTCGATCATTGCCCAATCTCCTTTTGATAAAAATATTGCTCAGATTTCTTTTATTCATAAACCGCCTCTTGAATACCCTTTGAAAAGACTGGAATTGAGGCGTACTGTAAAAAAAGGGTATTTGGATAAACCGCTGTCGCTTGAAACTGAATATGCCCTTACCGCCGCTGACAAGGATCACTTTTTTTACTTCCCCTCCGGAACTGAGCATGCAGCTTGCATCCGCGACAGGGTGATCGAACAATACCGAATCCAGCTGGACCGGCAGGAAGCGCAGGCTGAAATTATCAAGTGGATGAGGTTTTCCGATGAGGATTCAGAAAAATATTTAGATGGCTTGACCCTTAACAGCATGGAAATCGGTGGAATACCCGGATGGTATTTGAGACATTTTGCCGAGCCGCCGGACTTTTTAAAACCCCGCTATCGGGATAAAAGTCTGGATTACACCGCAGCCTTATCCCGTGAAGGCGCCGGATGGATCGTTATTACCAGCAAAGACAGGTCGGTCTCCTCCCTGATTGAAACCGGAAGACAATTTGAACGGACCGCGCTCCTGGCCAGGGAACATGACGTTGCCATTCATCCCATGAGCCAGTGTCTTGAAGAACAAACAGGCATGGATCAAATTCTATCATCCCATTTGGATGAATTTCATCCCCAATTCATCCTGAGGGTCGGTTATCTTGAATCCTACCCTGCACCGGTCTCTCTCAGGCGCCCAATTAACTGGTTTCTGCAGACATGACCCGCTGCATATTTCTGACTGAATACGCTGATGACGTTTTGTGAAAAAAAAGCCGTTGTCCTGCTCAGCGGCGGGCTCGACTCGACCACCACACTGGCAATCGCCCTTTCCGAGGGGTTTGAATGCCATTGCCTGAGCTTTGCCTACGGCCAGCGCCATCTTAATGAGCTGGAAGCGGCTCGCGATATCGCGCGATCATTTCACGTCAAAAATCATTTGATCCTCCGCCTGGACATTGGACACATCGGCGGCTCAGCGCTCACAGGCGCCATCGATGTGCCGAAGCAAAGAAACCTTCTTGAAATTCAAACCGGCATACCGGTCACCTATGTTCCTGCCCGAAACACAATTTTTCTGTCCTGTGCCCTTGCCTGGGCTGAAGCGCTGTCTGCGCCGCATATATTTATCGGCGTAAACGCCATCGATTACAGCGGGTACCCCGACTGCAGGCCTGAATTCATCAGCGCTTTTGAGAAAATGGCAAACCTGGCCGTAAAAGCCGCGGTGGAAGGAAAAATGCCTATCCTGATCCGGACGCCGCTGATTCATATGACCAAAGCAGACATTATCCGAACCGGCATTCGTCTGGGGGTGGATTACTCTCTGACTCACAGCTGTTATGACCCCTCTCCTGACGGATCTGCCTGCGGCCAATGTGACAGCTGCCTGTTGCGGCTAAGAGGATTTGAAGAAGCAGGCATCCCTGATCCAATCAAATATGCAACCCTATGATAACACATACATTCTGCCATTTCCGCAAAATCGGATTAAAACGGGAGCTCTCCTTGTGGGCGAACGGCATTCATACATGGAATGATTTGACTCATGACTCATATTTAAAAAAAATTCCGGGCTCCTTTCATATCGATACGCTTAAGGAGGAAATTGATCTTTCATTTCAAAACCATCATTCAGGGAATCCGAAATATTTTGCCGAAAGACTGCCATCCGATCAAACCTGGCGGCTTTTTGCTGATTTCAGGCGCCAAGCGGTATTTTTAGATATTGAGACCAGCGGGATGTCTATTCCCATCATCACGTCAATTTCCTTATACGACGGCAACGAAATCCGATTCTATGTTTATGGCCGTAATTTAGATGCATTTGTGGATGATATCACCCGCTACCAGTTGATCATCACCTATAACGGCAAATGCTTTGATGTACCGGTCATTGAATCCTTTTTTAAAATCAAACTTCATCAGGCCCACATTGACCTTAGATATGGACTGAATCGTCTCGGATATTCCGGCGGTTTGAAAGGATGCGAAAAACAAGCCGGCATTTCAAGGGGGGATTTGGAAGGCGTGGACGGTTATTTCGCGGTCCTGCTGTGGCATGATTATTACTACAATGGAAATACAAAAGCTCTTGAAACACTGATGGCTTACAACGCCGCCGATTCGGCGAATCTGGAAAAGCTGATGGTGATGGCGTATAACCTTCATGCCGGACGGATCCACTCATTTAAAGTTGAAGCGCTGCCAGATCCCATGGATCCTTTCATTCCCGTGCAGCCCGATCAAAAAACCATTCAAAAAATCAAGCAAAAATACCAGCCACTCCACCACGCTCTGGGCGCCTTCACATGATCGTCCCATCATTTACTGCCACCGCCGAATCTCTACGATGGTGTTTTCCTCCCTGACATCCACATAGGCATACCCGCCTCTTCCCAGTTGACCGGGGTTGATGATATGGGTTTTTCCGATTTTATCAATGCCGGACGACTCATGGATATGTCCGGTCAGGCAGACCAATGGCTGGTGAATTTCAATGAATTTCCTGACGGCAAGGCTGCCGACATGGGCGCCTGAGGATATCCGGTCGCAGGATGTCTGGAATGGGGGCTGGTGAGAAACGAGAACCAGCGGTGTGCCATGGGGAATATCGCCCAAACCGGTGTCAAGAATGCGGACTATTTCATCATCCGTATATTCATTGGGTGTTCCAAAAGGCGTGACCAGGGACCCGCCAAGGCCTATGAATCCAATTCCTTCAATTCTCTCGCACCGTCCGTGAAGATTGATCTTCTTTTCATTCAAATACGCATCAACCTCGGGGAAATCGCAATTTCCAGATACTGCGAATATATTCTGGAATCTTTCGATGAGTGGCGAGACAATGGTCTGAGCCTCAGCCTCCCTTCCGAAATTTGTGATATCGCCCACAAGAAAAACAAAATCCGCTTTGTTGAAAATGCTGTTTAAATGTTTCTCTTGCGGCAACCTGCCATGGAGATCCGCCATCCCGATGAAAATCATAACAACGTTTTTCCCATCGATCGAAAAATTATGAGATACTAACCGTTTCTTGCCTGAATGTTATCCAAAGATTTTTGAATCACATCTGAAACCTGGGAGTGCGATTTAATCAGCTTTTTTAAAAAATTCTCAGACTCCTTCCCGCCGATTCTTCCCAGCAAAGGAACGGCAGCCTTGAGCATGCCAATTTCATTTTCAGAAACGACCAGCCGCTTGAAAAATTTTTTAAGCCCTTTTTCCTCTCCGATCATTGCGTTAAGGGCGTTGATGATATCGGTTTCAAACTTGTCTTTGTTTGGAAGATCAGGCAACCCGGTGATGGCGCTGATGAGGTTCATTATTTTTTTCATCTGCGCCGCGGACTCGGCCTTATCCTCTGATAGCGGTTTTTTAATGATCGACAGAATCTTGATGAAGGCGGCTTCTGAAATGGGTGAAATATCGGCCAGCGCCCGGGATGCGCGCCATCTAACTTTCACGTCAGCATCGTCAAGCGCGCCGATAATCAGGGATTCGACATCTTTTGGCCGCATGCTGACGGCCAGACTGATCATCTCTTCACGGATCTTGGAATTTTCATGATCCAGATGCACCCTGATTCTTTCGAAATCCCTGACGTTTTGAGACACATTGGACAGAATCTTCAATGCGTTGCGCTGCAGATACCAGGGCGTATCCGGCTTTTCTAAAACTCCAATGGCCCATTTTCTGGACAGCTCCCCTTTTTTAATCAAGGAAATCACGCAATGCTTCCGGACTTCCTTATCGTCGCACTTTGCAAGAATCCGGCTCAACATATCAACGCCCAGGGAACCCAAATTATCCACTATCTCCTCAAGCAATTTATGCCGGACTTTATCGCTTTTTTCATAAGCGGTTATAAAGGCTTCGGAAATACCCCCGAACACATAGGCGATCAGCCGTTCACTCTTTGTTAAATTTCTTTCGTCAACATCGGGAGTTGTTGCTCCCGTATGATCCGATGGCAACTTTAATAAATTCAGCAAAAACTCCGAGGATATGGCCTTTATTGCGGATGCCTTTTTGATCAGCGTTGCGATATCGCGGACCGCCTCCCAGTTATTTTCATCGATAATGATCGGAACGATGCGGCGGAAGCATTTCATATACACAATGGCGTCGTCGGCAGAAGGCACTTTAAGCAGGGCATCTCGATACCGGTCAAAATTCGCCGTGATATCTGATGCCATCTTTCTTGTGTTGACCAGATACTGAGCTTCAACAGGGAGTTCCTTGAAGGCAAGGATGCTGTTTTGATACAGCTGTTCCAAAAACGCAAATACTCCCGGCACATTGGCGACAGCCACCCTGCCGGCAATCATTTTTAAAATCCTTTTAATGCCGGATAATCTTCGATTAATTGTCGGGCTGTCTGGTTGTTCAGCCTTTATTTTCTGAATTCGCTCAAGTTCCTCAAACGTGTAACGGGAAGTCGGCAACAGGAGCTGAAGCGGAAAGGCTTCGACAATGATATTTTCAATGTCTTCGGGCTTCATTTCCGATACGTTTTCGGCGATGATGTAGCAGTTCACCAGAAAATCATTGAAATATTTCGGATGATTCAACGGACGGATTATATCCTGAATGCTCAGAATCTTTATTTTACGGATTGAATCATTGGTCACATCCCTGAACATGGGCATGACCTTGAAATCCTTGGCGAGCCGATGTATGGCCATCTGAACGCGCCAGGGAAGATCGGCTTCCAGGCTGAGAATATCATCCATAAAAACCGTCGATATTTCAGTAATGCCGCTTTCAATCAGGGCCTTGGTCAAATAAGCCCCTTTTTTTGAAAATTCATCCCGATCCACTTGCGGATCACTCATGATGTCTATGAACTGATTGAAATGGTCTTCAGTGATGTTTTTTTTGATGGCAAAACTCAGCAATTGTTTGCGATCACAATACTCGCTGAGTTTTGGAACAAATAAATCAGCCAATCCAGACCCCACCAGGGTGCGCACATTAACCTGGCTGTCGAGAATGCCGGTAATGAAAATATCGGGAACATCTTTGGTCTTCTGGCAGGCGAATGCGATTTCGTTGAATCCGCCGGCAATCCTTAAAAATTCTTCGTATAATCCCTTTTTGGCCGTCCTGGAACTCGCATGATTCGGATCATAATAACCGCTGCGAGACATGGCTTTTGTCAAATTCATGATGAACCTGGCGACAGGCTCGGCCATCTGCCGTTCATCGGCGGTGAGTTCCTTTTTTTCAACGATGGATTTTGTCGATTCCGTTTCATCTCTTTTTAAATCAATTTCGTATTCCCGGGAAGAAACCATTTCCATGATATCTTCAAATTTTAAGCCTGAGCCAGGCGGCCGCGCCGACTCGGCTGAAATTCCGGCATTCTTTTTATCCGCTGGCTTTTCTTTCGCCTTACGGGGAGGTTTGGAATCGGGTTTGGGAGAACTTTTTTTAGGGCTTTCCGGCTTGGCTTCGATTTTGCTCTGATTTCCATCGGGAAAAACCATTTTGTCGATTATTGACAGGATCAATGTCTGTTCGCCTTTAAAATCGACAATGACGCCGCTTTTTCCGCGGGGATCAGATGGATGCGATGTGACAACGCAGTTGATCAACGCCGGATCATGTTCGTAAGGGAAAGTGAGCTTTAACAGGATTTGAGAGCTTTCCGGAAGCGAAACCGGCAAAGGCAAAAGCATATGGCCTGATTTTAAAGAATCTCGAACAATGGCAATTTGATCCGCAGAAGCGATTTTAAGCAGCATAAGGTGTTTTGTCATGGCAAAATCCCGATGCGATGATTTGTTCTTATACTCATGAATTCAGGTGTTTCTTTAACATGAAGAATCATCAAAAAGCCAGCAAATAATTCCGCCGGAATATTACAGGCGCTTTTTAACATCTTGAAACCGCATTCTTTTTTATGTTTGACAGAAACTCCTCCAGATTGTATTTTCTTGACATAAACCCACGGATCATATCAATGGCGTTCTCATGAAACCCAGTAAACAATTATATGCATTTGCCGCCGGACTCCTGGTCATACTACTTGCGCATGACCCGGGATCTTGCGAAAAGTGCCGGGAGCCCGTCATTGCAGGCGCTTTCTATCCGAAAGACAAGGAATCCCTCAGCGCGCTGATCGACGAATTAACGCAAAAAGCCCGGCAGACTCCCTTCACTCTTCCGCTTGGCAAACCGCTCAAGGCCCTGATCATGCCCCATGCCGGTTATATATATTCCGGCCTGACAGCGGCCCACGCATCTCTGGTTCTCAAGGAAAATGAGTATCGGAAAGTTATCATCATGGGTCCGGATCACCGGGTAGGATTTTCCGGATGCGCCGTCAGCAATGCCGGCGCATACAGCACCCCCCTGGGTGAAGTAAAACTTCATCCGGATTCAGCGACATTGCGGCAGCAATCAGATTTGTTCAAGAGCATAGAGAAATCAGATAATCTTGAACATTGTATTGAAGCCGAGATCCCCTTTTTGCAGAAGTATCTCGACCGTTTTGAAATCATCCCTGTTGTCATGGGCAGGGGCGATATTGATCAATACGCGGCTGCCGTTGACAAGATCATCGATTCGGAAACCCTGATTGTGGTGAGTTCCGATCTTTCCCATTACCTCCCCTATTCCGAAGCAGTTCGGAAAGACCATGAAACCATCCAGATGATACTGGATTTAAACATGAAGGCATTATCTCGTCACTCAGACAGCGCCTGCGGCGTCATTCCGATGCTGACCCTCATGCAAATCGCATCCCGACGCCACTGGGAACCTGTTCTCGTATATTACAACAACAGCGGGGATACCGCCGGCGATAAAAGCAGGGTGGTGGGATATGCGACCATCGCATTTTATGGAGAAATACCGATGAAACAGGAAAACACATCATCTGAATTGAGCAAAGAAAAGGGCAAAGTTTTATTAAAGCTCGCCAGAACCACCATTGCCAAAAAATTGGGAATGCCGACTCCCGAAACAAGTAAACTCGATGCATCTCTTAAAGAAGATGCATTCCAGTCGCGCAGGGGAACATTTGTCACGCTTAAAATCGACAACCAGTTGCGCGGATGCATCGGCAACCTGAATCCGGATAAATCAATCCTGGACGGCGTTCAAGACAACGCCATCAACGCCGCATTCCAGGATCCCCGGTTCCGCCCCCTGTCTAAAAGCGAGTTTGATAAAATAGACATTGAAATCAGCCTCCTGACTGAACCCAAACCGCTTGAGTTTCAAGATGCAAACGATCTGCTCGTCAAACTTCGCCCCAATATCGATGGCGTCATTATCCGCAAAGGGATGTATTCCGCAACCTTCCTCCCCCAGGTTTGGGAACAACTGCCGGGCAAAGAGGAATTCCTCGGCCACCTGTGCGCCAAAGCCGGGCTCCCGGCTCAAGCATGGCGGCAACCCGGGCTTGAGGTATTGACTTACCAGGTGCAGTATTTTGAAGAAGAACATTGACCGGCGCATTGCCGCTGTTGTGATTGCCACCGGCGTATCCTCGGTGGTAACCCAGCTGCTGGTGATCCGGGAGTTTTTAAGCCAGTTTAACGGGAACGAATTCATTGTCGCCCTGATACTGTTCAACTGGCTTTTTATCGGCGCTCTCGGGACGTTTATCGCTTCCTTTGCAGGATCAAAAGCGAACCCGCGCCGTCTGGCATTGGCGTCCATCGGCCTGGCCATTCTTTCACCCCTGGAACTGATCGGCATCCGGCTGCTTCGTGACATTTTTTTTATCTACGGAAGCTCCGTCGGTTTTTATCAGACCTTCGCATTTTCATTTCTGACGATCTTTCCCTATTCATTGCTATTGGGCTTTGTGCTTCCCTACAGCCTCATCGTGGCCCGCAATCTTATCCCCGGCTTTTCCGGAACCCGGGTGTATATCATCGACAATATCGGAGATGTGCTGGGCGGCGTCCTTTTTTCATTCATCCTGGTTTTTACCGTCACCCCTTTGCAGGCGATTTGCATTGCCAATCTGATGCTGGTCGCTGCTTCATGGTGGCTTGCCAGCCCTGGCAGCCGGCCGGTCAGCCTGTTTAAGATCGGCGCAATTTCTGCCTTGATGGTGATGGCTGCGGGTGTATGGTTTGAAAAAGCGACACTAAAACCGCCCGGAATGGAGCTGGCGTTCTATAAAGAATCCAAATACGGGCGGATCGCAATCATAAAAGACAATGATCAGCATTCGCTCTATCTGGATGGGAAACCGGTCTTCAGCAGTCAGAATGACGACCTCGCGGAGGAAACCATCCATTATCCCCTTGCACAGCTGAATCAGGCAAACCATATTCTTCTGTTTTCAGCAGAAGGCGGGGCCATGTCTGAAATCGAAAAATATCAGCCTCTCACAGTCGATTATATTGAGATCGATTCGGTGGTTTCCGACGCGCTGTTCCGGTTTGGTTTTGTTAACCCGATCCATGGGCTTGCCGCCATCCACCAGGATGGACGGGCGTACCTTGCCCGGTCGGAAAAAATATATGATGCCATCGTCATGAATTTACCTGAACCCGACACATTTCAGATCAACCGCTTTTACACGGATCGGTTTTTTTCTTTGGCCAAAAACCATCTTTTCCCCGGAGGAATCTTCTCTTTTTCCATCGAAGGATTTGACAATTATCCGACTGACGCCCAGATGGTTAAAATTTCGTCGCTGTATCATACTGCACGGAAAATTTTTCGTCATGTGCTGCTGCTTCCCGGTCAAAGGATATTCTTCCTGTGTTGCGACCATCCACTCAATCCTGACATTCCAAGACTTCTGGATGAAAAAAATATTCACGCCCGATATATCAAGGGATCTTATTATGGGAATCTCTCCAACGAAAAAATCCGATATTTGAATGAACTGATTCAGTCCGATGTGCCGGTCAATTCCGATTACTCCCCCCACCTGATCCGTCTGATGTTTACAGAATGGTTTAAAAAATTTTCAACATCTCCCGGGGGGCTGATGGGGGCGCTGGCATTGACCCTGCTGATCTATCTGGCACGCATATCCAGGGTTGAATTTCTTCTTTTTTCAACCGGATTTATGATCATGGGAAGCGAGATACTGGTTGTATTTGTGTTTCAAATCTGTTTCGGCTATATTTATCAGCAGATCGGAACCATTGTAACGGTTTTTCTCGCCGGGCTTTTCCCCGGGGCCATTTTGGGCGAAGCCATCCGCAAGCGCGGCCGACAGGTGTTGCTTTTGACGGACGCCGCTTTAATCGTTTTGATTCTGGTTTTAATATCCGCCCTGCTTTTTGGCGGGGATCAATTGACGCCGGGTTTTATCGTTGTGTTCGGTTTTGCAGTATCGCTTGCCTGCGGTTGCCAGTTCCCTGTGGCGCTGCATCTCAGGGGAGGCGGCAAGAAAGCCATGATCGACGTTTTTTCAGCCGATCTGATGGGCGCGGCATTCGGCATCCTGGCGGTAAGCGTCATTCTGATTCCATATTTGGGAATTATCTGGTCTGCTTTCTGCCTGATCGGTTTAAAAATAACAAGCCTTATGATTATGCAAACAAGCCATGAGATCGCTTTCTAGAAGAGAAATTCTTGTATCAGGGGCTTTAGCCCTGGCAGCCTGCCCTTTTGCGGCAGATGCATTCTGCTCAATGAACGGACTGGCCGGTTTTAAAAAATCATCCGAAGATATCACCGGCCGGATTTTTAAAAATGACGCCCCCAAAATCTTATGGAAGTGGTCCCGCGAGGCATACAGCTACCAGCAGCTTCCCGGCGAAGCAGTGGTGTGCGGCATCTGCCCCCATGGCTGTACGCTTGAAAAAGGGGACCGGAGCATCTGCCGGTCCAAGGTCAATGTCAACGGGAAATTGTATTCATTGTCCTATGGCAATCCATGCAGCGTAAACGTGGACCCCATAGAAAAAAAACCGCTGTTCCATTTCCACCCGAAAACAACCTCTTTTTCAATCGCAGCCGCCGGATGCAATTTCAGGTGCCTGAATTGCCAGAACTGGCAGATTTCCCAGTTCAAGCCTGAAGAGCTTAAAACCTATGACCTTTTTCCGGAGGCTGTCATCCGGAAGGTAAAAGAAGCAAACGCCGCTTCCATTGCCTATACCTATTCAGAGGCCATTACCTATTTCGAGTACATGATGGATACCGCCAGGCTGGCAAAAGAAAAAGGAATTTACAATCTCTGGATTTCTAACGGCTATATCAATCCCGAACCGCTGCTGGATCTCTGCAAGGTCATTGATGCGGCCAACATCAACCTTAAATCTTTTTCCGATGCCACATACCGCACATTAAACGGCGGGACCCTGGACCCTGTCTTAAACACCTTTAAAACCATGCATCAGCAAGGTGTTCATTTTGAGCTGACCACGCTGGTTGTTCCCGGTTATGTGGATGATCCGAAAAAGTTTTCCGCCATGTGCGACTGGATTCTCTCAAACATCGGGCCGGATCATCCCATGCATCTGCTGAGGTTTTTTCCCAACTACAAGCTGGACAGGCTGCCGCCCACACCCGTTGACACACTGACGGCATTCAGAAAGCTTGCCATGAAAAAAGGGATCCGTTACGTGTATGTCGGCAACGTGGCCAAAAGGGATCCGTTACGTGTATGTCGGCAACGTGGCCGGCCATGAAGGCAACCACACCTACTGCCACCATTGTGGAAAGATGATCGTTGAACGGACGGGATTTATCATACCAACCTATCAGATTGAAAAAAATGCATGCAAATTCTGCGGGACTCTAATACCAGGCAAATGGAGCTGACTTTAAATATCGTCCGGGAAGTATTTTTAGAAAAGTCAATCGTGCCTAATAGTTCCGTAGGGGCGTATAATCATACGCCCCTGTCAAACCCCAACCACGCGATAAATTTAAGCACCCGAATGATGACCATCGCCCTGCTAATATTTATTTTAATCATCACGGCTACCGGGTGCGGCCCGTCGAAAATCACCCGCCACATGCGAGCCACCGGATATTGCGCCTGCGGCGAATGCTGCGGATGGGAACGGGGCCGGTGGCTCTATCTGAAACTTGATTTCTGGAACAAATATATCTCCACTGGAAAAAACAAAGGCCAACCCTACTCCGGATTGACCGCCAGCGGAACCAAGCCCCACGAGCCCCAAGACGGCCTGTTTTCAATAGACACCATCATCCACCCCTGGATGATTCCTTTCAGGATCATTTTCCCCTGGCTCTGGTTTTCAAGAGACGGCACTATTGCGGCGGATACGGATTATTATCCCTTCGGCACGCGAATGCATGTGCCGGAATACGGGTATGGAATTGTGGAAGACCGGGGCAGCGCCATCAAAGGGCCCAAACGCATAGACCTGTTTTTCGATTCCCATTCAGAAGCCCTGGAATGGGGAAATCAGTATGTTGACGTGGATATTTATAAATAATTTTCCCCTCGCCTGCGCTCAGGGAAAATTAAAAAGGATCATCTTTCATGAAGACTCTGAAAATGAATTACAAGTGTTTGTTTGATAACTGAAAATTAAGCGGGCGCAGTTGTTTGTGCTCCGCTTGAATGATGGGTTGGGCCTCTGTGTTGTTTCATGCCCGTTTCAACCCCATTACTTCAATAAGGCCAGGATGAATTCTATAACGTGCAGATGTATGATCAAACCGAATACGAGGTTCGCGGTATTTAAACGTGTACTCGGACCCTCCGAAGCCGCGCCCCCCAGCGCGGTAGAATCCAATAAAGGAATAATCATACAGCATCTCAAGCGCCTCAGATGAGGATCGAGGCGACGATGGATACAGGTCCTTAAATGCTGCCTCAAACGAATTGCGTTCGAACTGCCATTTGCCGAGAGCACGTAAGACATCTAAATGTTTTTCGTAGTCGGGCAGATGCTTGTGGACTTCATCGTCTATTTCGCGAAGAAAATACTCACTATATTCGATGCGAGCATTGTGGATATCTACATTGTCTATCTTGTCGGGATGATCCGCTTCTGTGGGGTTCCCAACACGTTCCTTGTATTTTGTAAGAGCGCAGTTCGAAAATTTAATAAGGTCTCGT
>JALOPH010000043.1 GCA_025453995.1 Desulfobacterales bacterium | reverse complement strand
ATCCGCCACCATAAAATCACGCGCTGAAAAAGATCATTCACTCAAAGGAACAAAAAGAATCATCGTCCAGCGCGGCAACGTTTATATCGGTATGGGCCGCAAAGACAACCGAAGCATCCTGGTCATTCCTATCATTTCGGCGGAATCTTCAAAGCCAAACACAATTGAATATCTGATGCTTACCGACATCCAGTTCAATGAACAGGTATCGGTTTCAGCCAAAGTCAAGGCCCTTGGCGGGAAATATGAGCATATAAAAAATCTGATTTTGGAATATAATCAGGAATGGGACGATTCATACCTTGAGCGGGTGGATATTCGTGAACTGTTTGGTTTATCGGCTGAAAAAATTTCCGAGTCCATTATGTCAAAAATTGCAGAAAGAGGATAATCCTGAATTGTGAATAGCGCCTGAACTTAAGGACATCAGACCATATTATACAAATGACGGTGCGAAATGTTTCTTCATCTTCAGTCGCTCTGAATTTTCTGTGTCTTCATAGCTTTATTGTTTTTATTGCCATTAAAAAAAACTCTAAATCTTGTAAGGGATCAGCATGAAAGCCTGGGTGCTAAATCGCGTCAGCGACATGTCTGTATCAAAAAGACCCCTTGAGCTCATGGAAATTCCCGCCCCGGCGCCAAAGTCAGATCAGGTTCTGATTCAAGTTTCAACCTGCGGAGTCTGTCACACGGAACTCGATGAAATAGAAGGCCGGATGCCTCCGCCCGGACTGCCAATCATTCCGGGTCACCAGGTGGTTGGACAGGTAGTCGATAAAGGGAAAAAAACCAAAAAATTCAGCGTCGGCGATCGGGTGGGCGTCGGGTGGATTTTTTCAGCCTGCGGGAAATGCAGATTCTGCAATGAAGGGAATGAGAACCTCTGCCCGGAATTTATGGCAACCGGCAGAGATGCCAATGGCGGATATGCACAATACATGGCGGCTCCTGAAAAATTCGCCCATCGCATTCCTGATGTTTTTTCAGATGCTGAAGCGGCGCCTTTGCTCTGCGCCGGCGCCATAGGCTACCGGGCGCTGAGGCTATCAAATATCAAAAACGGCCAAAAGCTCGGTCTAACCGGGTTTGGCGCGTCCGCCCATCTGGTGTTAAAAATGGCCCAGCACCTCTATCCCGATACCAGCCTCTATGTCTTTGCCAGAAGTGAAATTGAAAGAGAATTTGCAAAAACTCTCGGCGCTATCTGGACCGGGCACACGACGGACAAAAGCCCGGGACGGCTCGATGCGATCATTGATACCACGCCCGCATGGATGCCGGTTGTTGAAGCGTTGGCCAATCTTGAAAGCGGCGGCAGGCTTGTCATCAACGCCATTCGCAAAGAATCGACGGATAAAAAACACTGGACCCGAATAGAATACCATGATCATCTGTGGATGGAAAAAGAAATAAAAAGTGTCGCCAATGTTTCCAGTTCAGATATATTCGAATTTATTTATCTGGCTGCGGACATGGGCATTTCGCCTGAAATTCAGGAATATGCTTTTGATGAAGCCTGCCAGGCTCTGGAAGACCTCAAATCCGGCCATATAAAAGGCGCCAAAGTTTTGCGGGTTGATCAGGCATAAAAAAGGATTTCGATGATGAAAAAAAAATCACCTCCCCCTTTTGCAATCCTCCCGTCGGATTTTCCCAGCAAAGGTGTTCGCTGCAGCGGCGAACTTTATTTCCCTTCGGGCATAGAAAATCCGCCTGTTGTGGTCATGGCCCACGGTTTTGCTGCTGAAAAAGCATTTCGACTCCCTGCCTATGCTGAAAGATTTGCTTCAAAGGGGCTGGCTGTGTTCATGTTTGATTACCGGTGTTTTGGTTCAAGCGACGGTATGCCCAGAAATTATGTGGATCCGGGAAGACATCTCCATGACTGGCAGGCCGCAATTTCTCATGTCCGGTCTTTATCAAGGATCAATACAAAAAAAATTGGGCTCTGGGGCAGTTCTTTTTCCGGCGGGCATGTCATCGTTACCGCATCCCAGGATCGGGACATTGCAGCCATAGTGGCCCAGGTTCCTTTTGTCGATTCAATTTCGACCACGCGCATGCTGGGGGTGAAATACCTCATGCAGGCCATGCCTCATGCCATCAAAGATTTGTTGCGTATGGCAACGTTTCAATCTCCCCACTATGTAAAAGTCATCGGCAAACCGGATGAATTTGCGATCATGAACACGCCGGAATCATATCCGGGTTACTCCGCCATGATTCCAAAAAATTCATCCTGGCAGAATCAATGCCCGGCCCGAATTCTTCTCTCCTTTGCCTCATATAGGCCGATTGCTTCTGCCGGAAATGTCCCGTGCCCGGCGCTGGTCATGCTGGGTGAAAAGGATTCGTTAATTGACGCGGCCGCCGTTGAAAAAACTGCGAAAAAAATACCCGGAGGGGAGCTGGTGAGGTATCCTTTCGGTCATTTTGATATTTACACCGGAGAAGCGTTTGAGGATGCTGTCAAAAAACAGTCTGATTTTTTATGCAACCACTTATGCATTTGATGTCATAGAGATCAAACGATAAACGTCTGACAGTGATTTATTCGGGAAAATATTTTCAAAATTTTATTTTATGTGAAACAAAAAAAAGGGGGAGAATATGATCGAACAACTTTGGCACAAGTCTTACGCTTCTGGAGTCAAAAAGAGTCTGGATTATGAAAAAACAACGGTTTCCCAGGCATTGACCCGGTCGGCAAAAAAGTTTCCCGATCACTTTGCCCTAAACTACATGGGCAAGAGAATCACCTATGCGCAACTGGATCGCCTGGTCAATTCCTTTGCAAGGGCGCTGAAGGACTTGGGAATAAAACCAGGGGACAAGGTGTCCGTCTGCCTTCCCAACATCCCCCAGGTCATCATCGCCAATTATGCTATTTTTCGAATCGGCGCGGTCACGGTTCAAAACAATCCTCTTTATACCGAACGCGAACTGGCCTACCAGCTCAATGATTCTGATTCTCGGATCATTGTCACCTTGACGCTGCTGGTCCCCCGTATTGAAAAAATCAAATCACAGACCAAAATCGAAAAAATCATCGCCTGTCATATCCACTCCTTTCTGCCTTTCCCCAAAAAACAGCTTTTTCCTTTTGTTAAAAAGGATATGGTCCGCAAAATTACCCCCTCAGATACGGTGATGCTCTTTGAAGATATCATCACGAAACACCCCGGCGATCAGCTTGAGGAAAAAGGCCGTTGGGATGACGTCGGCGCCCTGATCTACACCGGAGGGACAACCGGTGTAAGCAAAGGTGTCATGCTGACCCATGCCAATTTAAGTTCCAATGTCCAGCAGTTCGCCGCATGGTTTCCAGATCTCAAAGACGGTGAAGAAAGACTGGTCGGCAACTTCCCCGTGTTCCATTCGGCAGGATTTACGGCCATCCAGAATTTCAACCTCTGGAAAGCTTATGAAATCATTCTTGTCCCCCGGCCCGAACCCAAAATCAATATTGAAATCATTAAAAAATACAAGCCGACGTTTCTGCCGGGAGTCCCGACTATTTTTGTCGGCCTTTTGAATGATCCGGAATTCAGAAAACTTAACATGAAATCCATCAAGGGATTCTTTTCCGGTGCAGCGCCATTGGCTGCAGACACCATCCGAGACTTAAAACAGCTGACCGGCGCGGACATGTGCGAAGTTTATGGCTCTACCGAGACTTCGCCCATCGCCACCGTGACCCCCTGGGGCGGTACAATCAAACCCGGCACCGTGGGGTGTCCGGTGCCGGATACGGATATCAAAATTGTAGATATTGAAACCGGCAAAAAAGAGATGCCCCAGGGCGAAGCCGGGGAAATCATCATCAAGGGGCCCCAGATAATGAAAGGCTATTACAATAAACCCGACGAAACTCAAAAAGTCATCAAGGATGAATGGTTTTACAGCGGAGACATCGGCAAATTCGATGCCGACGGGTATCTCACCATCGTAGACCGCAAAAAAGACATGATCATTGCCGGCGGATACAACATCTATCCGGTGGAGCTCGATAACGTTCTGTTTGGTCATCCGAAAATTCTGGAGGCCTGCACCATCGGAATTCCTGATTCCTACCGGGGTGAGACTGTCAAGGCCTTTATTGTTGTAAAACAGGGGGAGCATCTGACCGAAGGGGAAGTCATGGACTATTGCAAAAAGAACCTGGCTGCCTATAAAATTCCCAAGCAGATCGAATTTGTCAATGACCTTCCCAAAAGCACTGTTGGAAAAATTCTTCGCCGCGCGCTTCGAGACATGGAGCTTGCTAAAATGAAGAATTTGTGAAAATCAATGCCACATTACCTGTTGAACCAATTTTCAGATGCGTTAGCCAACGCCACTCAACGGCTGAATTTTATATCGGCATCCGGCAAAAAAATAATCGGGTACTTCTGCACCTATACCCCTATTGAGATAATTCACGCATGCGGCTTTTTGCCCATCCGCGTCCTTGCCGGCTCAGGCATTGCCGACAAAGCATCCGCTCGCGCGCCTGATTTCATCTGCCCGTCCATGAGGCTTTCCCTTGAAAAAGCTCTCAACGGCCAGTTCGATTTTCTTGCGGGCATTGTTCAGGGATATTCCTGTGACGCAGCCTGCGGCATGGTCAATATCTGGAAAAACATTTTTAATGACAGGATATTCCATTCCATTCCGATACCCTATAATGATACCGTCGAATCTGAGGCATATTATCGATCGGCCATTTTTGAATTAATAAACGTGCTTGAAGGGTCAGGCAGCTCTTTCAGCCAACCTTCCCTTCAGAATTCGCTGGACACGTATGCGCATATTCGAAAACTTCAGCTTGATTTATATCATCGTCGATATGCCGGCGCTCTATCCCTTTCAGCAAGCGAACTGATGACTGTTGTGGACGCGGGTTTTCTGATGCCGCCCGAACAATATCTTTTTATGTTAAATAAATTCGTAAACCAGCTTCCCTGGGGTCCTGATGGCAAAAATGAGGGATGTCCGGTTCTGATCACCGGGAGCCTCATCGAGAACGCCGGGATTCTTGACATCATCGAAGCGGCCGGCGGCCGGATTGTTGCCGATGATCTGTGCAATGGATTCCGCCAGATGTATCCGCCGCAGGGAGAAGGAAAAACCCCCATGGAACGGGTGATTGACCGTTACGCCAACCGCTTCCCCTGTCCTGCAAGGGCAAGGGCCATCGACCGCAGCCGAAGAATTGGAGAGTTGATAAAGCTTTCCGGAGCCCGGGGCGTCATTTTTGTTTTAGAGAAATTCTGTACGCCCCACCTGGCGGATTATCCGATTCTCGCTGAAGAACTTAAAAATAATGGAATTTCTTCACTCATGATTGAAATGGATGAAACCTGGAACATGGAAGCCCAGTTGAAAACGCGGCTGGAAAGCTTTTTTGAAATGCTGGAAATCTAAGATTGGCAGCAATGGAAAAAATTCAAAAATCCACAAAGCGTCTCAAAACCGCTAAAGAACTTCAAAAAATCGTGACCGAATATTACCTCCAGTGCATGTCTGCAAAAGCCCAAGGCAGGCCCGTGGGATGGATGCCGCCCATGAATGGCGCCATTGAACTCTTTTACGCCATGGACCTCCAACCGGTATTTCCGGAGAATTGGTCGCCGGTATGCGCGGCCTTCGGGCTGACGCCCCAAAACTTTACCATATCCGAAAACATGGGTTATTCCCGTGACTTGTGCGGATACCTGCGGAACATCATCGGATACGTCCACGGCCTGATGAATGAGAAGGATTCTCCCTTCGGAGGCCTCCCGGAGCCGGATATGCTGCTCTCCCCCGGCGGCGGCTGTGTGCCGGTGATGAAAATATTTCACGCTCTGGAACGCCGGTTTCCAGAGGCCCGAATCTTTTATGCGGACCTGCCCCAGGTGGCGGTCGAAGACATAAAAGACTATCACATTGAATATGCCATGTCGGAAATCCAGAGGCTTGCTGATTTCCTTGCCGAAACAACCGGACATACCCTGGATCAGGAAAGGCTTGAAGAAGTGGTCGGCCTTTCGGATCGGGCGTGCGAACTCTGGGATGAAATCATGTCATACAGGCGCTGCCGGCCGGTGCCGTTCTCAGCGGCTGAAATGGGAATTATGTTCGTCATGGTGACCCTTCAGGGTACGCGGATTGCCGTGGATTATCTCACCCAGGTCCGGGATGAAATCAAACAAAAGGCTGAAAACGGTGTGGGCGTGATTGAAAATGAGAAGATCCGGCTCTTCTGGGACAATATCCCCTTGTGGTATAATATGGCTATATTTAATTATTTTGAAAAATTCGGCGGCGTGGTGGTGGCTGAAACCTATTCGGCTGCATGGTCCATCCGTCTGGATGTTCAGAATCCGAAAAGATCCCTGGCCTTAAAAAGCCTCATGTCCTATCCGATGGTTTCCTGCGTTTCGATCAATAAGCGCAGGGAGATGGTGCTAAAAGCCTGCCGGGAATACGCCATTGACGGCGTGATATTTCATCGAAACAAATCCTGTCTCCCCATCACCCTGGGTCAGATGGAAATCAAGCAGGCGCTGGAGCATGAACTCGGCATCCCCTCGGTATTTATCGATGCAGACCATATGGACGACCGGAACTTCTCAATGGCCCAGTTTCAAACAAGAGTGGATGCGTTTATGGAGATGCTTTTGATAAAAAAAAGCTCGGATATATGATCGCCGGGAATATTTCTATTCTGGAAGGCACATCCTGTTATTCTCTATTTTTGTTGATCCATATGCCTTCGATGTTGATAGACTTTGACAAATACGACAATCGCCTCCCGTGACTGCTCTTCGTTTCCGGAAAATTTGATGCCTGAAAAATATAGCTTTGAATTCGAATTCTTTCTTGTATGGGCTACTGTTCCGCTGACCTTAACCTTATTGCCCATAAGATCAATGGTCATCAAAATGATATAAAGTCCCGGCAGAGGTTTATCGGTAACCAGAAGCACGCCGCTCAGACTTAAGTTTTTTGTAAACCCTTTTCCTTCATCAACCTTTTTCCCTTTTTCGTCATATAAGAAATAGGTGACAATATTTTGTGTTTCTATTCTGGGATGATTTCGTTTTTCTGTCAATTTAGTTTCCATATTATATCCTTAGCTTTTACTGATACAATATCCACCCGGCAGACCCAAAAACCAGCGTCTTTTATTTCTAGAGCCACTTTTTATGTTTAAACCATACTAACATCAAGAAAAAAATAAGTATAACCGCCCCCCAGAAAAGCGGATAGGAAAGCTGCCAGTTCAACTCGGGCATGTATTTAAAGTTCATCCCGTAAACCCCCGCCATAAAGGTCAGTGGAATAAACAGCGTGGAAATAATCGTCAGCACCTTCATAATCTCATTCATTTTATTATTGATGCCGGTCATGTATACATCCATGATTCCTGCAAGCAAATCCCGGTATGTTTCGATGGTTTCCGCGATCTGAATGACGTGGTCATATATATCCTGAAGATAGACCAGAACGTACTCCTTGATCTGCGGGGACTCGCCTTTCAGCATCATACTAATCATCTCACGAAACGGCCATATGGATTTGCGCAAATACATGACCCGGTGCTTGCAGTCATGGATCCGGCCCAGCAACCGCTGGTCCTGTACTTCCAAAGACGTTTCGTGGAGCTGTTCAATCTCTTCCCCGATTGATTCGAGAACGCCATAATACTGGTCGACGATCATATCAATCAACGCATAGGCCAGATAATCAACTCCATATTTCTGAATTCGGCCTTTGCCTTTTCTGATGCGCTCTTTCACAGTATTGAAGACATTACCCCGGCTTTCCTGGAATAAAAGAATATAATCATGGCCGATGACAAGGCAGACATGATCTATCTCAAGCCTTTGATCCGTATTTTCAGCATGGGGCATTTTCAAAACAAGAAAAAGATACTCTTCATAATCGTCAATTTTGGGCCGGTGATTGGTGTTGACAATATCTTCGAGCACCAATGGATGAAGGCCAAAAGCTTTTCCGATCTCATCGATTACCGAAACATCGTGAATGCCGTTGACATGGACCCACATGAGGGCTTTTTTTGATGCAAAATCAAGCACATCCGACACAGCGGCATTCATCATTTCATCATGCCCCTCGGCATCATAATTGAGGATGGAAATCCGGACAGGCTGATCTTGTGTTTCACCTACATACACTAAAGTCCCTGGGGACAATCCAATCTTTTTTGAGGCTTTTCGAATAAACATGATGAAATCCTTTCAGCTTGCCGGCAAGCAAAAGCCATTCGAACAAATTCCGTGATTATCTCTTCCTTTTTATAAAATGCCACAGAATCAATATGCATTCAAGTTCTTATCTTGACGAACCCCTTAATATCGCATAATTTAGCACGTCCGAATATCAATAAAGGAGTTTTTATGAAAAAAATTACAATTCCGCTCAAAGACGCCTATAAAGGATTTACAACCGATCAGGATAAGATCATATCTCCGGAAGAGACCATCGCCCGGGTTAAAAAAAAATTCAAACAGATCGACCTTAAAATTTTAGATGAAACTGTTCGCATCGATACCGGAAGGCTCGACATTCCGGTCTATTTCAGCATTTGTGGAGAAGATGCCGCGCGCCTGACCGGCACAGCCAAACAGATGGGAAAAGGCGCAACAGCTGCCCAGGCCGAAGCCAGCGCGGTGATGGAGCTGGTGGAAAGATTCAGCTTCTATAATTTTGCCAACGATTCAAAAAATTTTGTGTATGACACCTATCATAATTTAAAGGATCATGCGATTCCCTTCAGCCTGATCGCCTCTTCCGTGCATGACCAGACCGATGACCTGGCTGTAACAGAAAAAATCTTTTCCGAACTCCCCATGCGATGGACCATGGCATATAATATGACCATTCAAAGGGAAATGCTGGTTCCGTTTGACTGGTTTTTCATGATCAATCAGTTCAATGGAACTTCCGCCGGCAATTGCGATGAAGAAGCGCTCTGCCAAGGAATCTGCGAACTGGTCGAGCGCCATGTCTCCGCCCTGATCTGCCGGAACAAGATTGAAGTTCCCGGAATACGTCCAGAATCAGCCGATGATCCGCTTGTCGGCGAGATGCTGAACAAATACTCAAAAAACTGCATACAACTGAATATTTCCGATTTTACTTTAGGCATGGGGATTCCCACTGTCGGTGTCCTTGCCTGGGACCCATCCACATTTCCTCAAAAGAGTGAAATCGTCTGGACCGCAGGCACTGCCGCATGCCCGCAAAAGGCATTGAGCCGTGCGCTGACTGAAATCGCTCAATTGGCAGGAGACTTTCATACTTCCTCAAATTATGTGGCCAGCGGACTCCCGAAATTTACAAACCTCAAAGAAGCACGGTATGTGACCCAGCCACCGCAAATTCTCAATATTTACGATCTGCCGGATATTTCAAACTCAAATTTCAAAATAGAAGTGGAAAACTGCATTGCCGCGCTTTTTCAAAAACAAATGGAGGTGATCGCAATCCCCACTGCCCATAGACAGCTCGGCATATCGGCTTTTTACAACATCATTCCAGGCGCGCATTTCCGCGAACGGGCCGCAGCCACCAGCGTTGGAATGTTCGCATGCAAAATGATCGCAGAAAAGTCAGATCCCGCGATTGCTGTCAAAAAGCTAACCGCCATAAATACGATATTGCCGGAAAAATATTATATCCAATTCTATATCGGCAGCGCCTATCTGGCTCTGGGGGAACCCGAACTTGCTTACGGCCATTTCGCCGGAGCACTTGACCTCAAGCCGGATGTTCAGGATGTCCCCAGCATCTACTCTTACATGGGAGTATGCCGGAAAGACCTTGGGGATTATCAGGGCGCTCTGGATGTACTTGAAAAAGGATGGAAGCTGGATAATGAGCGAACCGACATTTTTAATCTGATGGGATTTTGCCATTTCAAGTTAAAGAACCATGAAAAGTCAATTGATTGCTTCAAACAGGTTATCCGGCTCAATCCCTCTTCGGCTATTGTCTATGCCAATATTGCTTCCAATTACCGGGACATGGGAGAGATGAAAAACGCGGCCGCCTATTACCGTATCGCCTTGAGCATCGACCCGTCTATTGACTTCGCCCGAGAGAATCTCAGGAAAATCGCCGGTGACGGTCCTGATCAAATAACATCATTAGAATAGAATTGCGGCAGGTTCATTCAAAATGCCTCGTCCGGCCTGCTGTGACGATGATGACGTTTTTCTTGAAAAAAACCGAATCATGCCGTATAAAGTTTATCCAACCCTATTAAATCGTTATCATTTTGCAAGAAGCGAGCAAATGAACCCGGACGCTTATATTATTTTCTCTGTTGATGACATATATGTCGCTCTGTCTGTCGGATCAATCCGCCAAATCATCCGGGCAGTTCAAATTACTTGCCTTCCCGAAGCCCCCGAACTTATGTCGGGGCTTATCAACATGGGCGGAGAAATAATTCCCGTGATCAATACCCGGAAGCAATTCAAGCTTCCACAGCGTGAAATTTCCGCTTCCGACCGGATCATCATCGCAAAAACGCCTCTCCATACCATCGCTTTCATTGTGGATGACATCAAGGGGATTGCGGAATATTCAAATTCTGATGTTATCCCGTCGTCAGAAATTTTCCCTAAAATGGACGAGTATATTGCTGCGACCGCGGAATACAACGGCAACACCTTGCTGATCTATGATATCGACTGTCTGTTTCCGAAAAAGGCGATTGAAAAAATAACATCCCATCTGATTGGCCTTAAAGAGACCTCATGACACAGGACCTGCCGGAAAACATACTCCAGCCCATCAGCAGCTGTATTCTTTCGCATACTGGCCTGTTTTTTCCCAAAAACAAATGGAACCTTCTGAAAAAAGGCTTAAAATCCGCTGCTGCTGAACATAAGATGGATTCCCTCTCCTTTGCGAACAATCTACTCAAACCGTCACCGCAGCAACATCTTATCAATTCCCTGGCCGCCTATCTGACCATCGGCGAAACATATTTCCTGAGGGACAAAAATCTTTTTCAGACACTGAAAGACGATATTATCCAGGACATGATCCATTCAAATCAACCCCATGGGAAAACGATCTCTTTTCTTTCCGCCGGGTGTTCTACGGGTGAAGAACCTTACTCCATCGCCATCTTTCTGCACCATATGTTCCCGGTGCTCAGGGATTGGAAAATCATCATTATTGGCACAGATATCAACCCGAATTTTCTTGATAAGGCGCGCCAGGGAGTCTATTCTCGATGGTCGCTCAGGGAAACACCCGAGCAGATTGTTAAAAGCTATTTCATCCAAACCGATGCAAACAGATTTCTCATAGCGCCGTTTATCAAGAGAATGGTCAGATTTGAACGTTTGAATCTCATGGAACCGGATTACGGACAAGTTCTGAATCTCCGCGGGCATATAGATATCCTGTTTTGCCGCAACGTGCTGATGTACTTTGACAGCGTCTGCCGAAACCAGGTCATTGAAAAGCTTGTGAAGCTCATCTCAAAAAACGGATGGTTCATCTCCGGACCTGCTGAATTCGGTTTTATACAAACATCCGGACTGGTTCCCGTTAAATTTTCAACCATCATTCTTCATCAAAAAAAAGCGCCATTTCCGGATTCCGGGGCGACCAACGCCGCCATCCGGGACTCCGGGGGCCGGCCGGCCTTTTTATCTTGCATCCGACCTAAAAACGAACCCGCAGCGATGCCATCAAAAATAAATACCATATCAAAGCCCTTCAGAAAGAAACGAACGGATGTTGAATTGTATGAAGAAGCCTCGAAAGACTATGAAAACGGAAATTACAACGCAGCCGCAAAAAAACTTTCCCGAATACTGGGGCATCCGGATAAAGAAAATGGCATCCTGATGAATACTGAACTCATGGTTCTTCTTGCAAAATCCTACGCCAACATGGGCGACTTGGATCATGCAGGTTTCTGGTGCCATAAAGCCATTGAATCCGAAAAACTGAATCCTGAAATTCATTTCCTGCAATCTTCCATATTTCAAGGCGAAGGAAAAATAAAAGAGGCCATCCGGTCATTAAAACACGCAATTTACCTTGATCCTGATTTTACGATGGCTCATTTCATCATGGGAATATTGCTTCTTAACGATAAGAATGCTATTGAAAGCCGTAAAAGCTTGGCAAATGCTTTATCCCTTCTAAAAAATAAAGACCTGGAAGAAGTGCTTCCTTTTTCGGAGGGCATGACTGTCGCCAGATTGATTGAAACCATTACCGCCATGCTGTCCAAATAAAAGCAGGAATGAAAAAAAAATCGACTTCAAAAACCGGTCTTCTTGAACGCGAGATACTCCAATTAAGGGCCCGCCTTCTGGCTGACAAAAAAGCGCCGGAAGCCGATACGTCTGATCACATCAAAGTAGTCGCATTTCGCCTGGCTGCAGAAATATATGGCATTGAACTCCGACACATCCGGATTGTCTATCCGCTCAAAGGGCTGACACAAATTCCGGGTATTCCCAGATTTATTTCCGGAATCATAAACATGAGGGGTGAAATCATCTCCGTTGTCGATTTAAAAAAATTATTTGATCTTCATGATACAGGCCCACCGCCTCATCGCCAGGTGATCATCTTGAGCTCACCGGAGATGGAATTGGGCATAGAAGCCGACAGCGTGCTCGGCGTCATGAAACTTCGAAAAGATGAAATCCAGCCGACTCTGCCCACGCTTTCCGGGATTCGCGCCCGGTATCTCAAGGGAGTGGGCTTCGAGGGCATGGTGGTTCTTGACGGTGAAAAGATTCTGACAGATCAAAATATGATAATCCATCTTGAAGAAGAGAAATAGCCGGCTCAAAAATGACGACGCGCAAAAGCCCGTTGACAACAATTTCGGCGTCACAAAACTCTGACATGGCAGGAGGCAATAAAATGTTCCGTTTTATCACCAAAAGCATCATGGCTAAATTGATCGTCCAGTTTTTGCTGGTGGGACTGACACCTCTCATTTTATTGGGATCGATGACATATTATTATTCAAAAGACACCTTGCGAACCGAAGCTTTCAACCATCTCTCCTCCATTAACAATATTAAAAAGGAACAAACCCTCGAATACTTAAAAAACCGGCAAAAAAACATTGTGCTGCTCTCACGTTCGGAATACATCCGCAAGATGCTGGATGCCGGGACATTTCAGGAGATGAGTCCGATTTTCGACTACCACATGAAAATCTTCGGCCTAAGCGATATCATCATGCTCAATCAGACGGGTAAGATGCTATACTCAGCCGCGCAAAATATTGTATATGACGCTGCCGATGAAACAGACGCCGGTACCAACCAGATACTTTCCGGCATGTGGTCCGCCATCATGCAGACACAAGAAACGATGATGACGGATGTTTATAAAGAAAACTCGGAATCGACTCCGGTTTTATATATGGGTTCTCCGGTTTTTTCAGCAACCGGCGACTTGGATGCTGTTATTATTTTTCAGATAAACACTGATCGGATCACATCCCTGCTTTCTGATAAGATCGGCATGGGCGAAACCGGTGAAACATATCTTGTCGGCGAAGATTTCCTAATGCGGTCGAATTCAAGATCCATCCCAGAAAATGCCGTGCTGAAACAGAAGGTCGACAGCAAAGCGGTGGTTCACTCTTTAAAACATCAATCCGGAACCATGGAGATAGAAAAGGATTACAGGGGTATCAGCGTCTTAACGGCTTACACCCACCTGGAACTCAATGAAAAAATGGGTGCCGGCTTTGAGTGGGCGATTATCACACAGATTGATCAAACCGACGCATTCAGCCTGCTGGAGAAGTTAAGAGGCAATATTTTATGGACAGTTCTGATTCTAATATTCCTCGTGGGAGTCGCAGGGTTCGTTCAGTCTAAAATTATAGCTGAACCCATTAATGATCTTTCCTATCGTTTCGTCATGCTTAATGACGGCGATTTCACTGTAGAGATTCCCGAGACCGCAAAACGACGACACGACGAAATCGGAATATTGATAAAATCTTTCAACGCCTGGACCAGACAATTCCGAAAACAGTTAAAAAGGCTTATGGATTCGACAAGCCTATTGGTCTCGTCGATGAGCCGGATATCGACAACCGCTTCCCAGCTTGCATCCAGCGCTTCCGAGACATCCAGTTCCATCAGTGAAGTCACAACCACAGTGGAAGAGGTGAAGCAGACGTCCCACGTGGCCACCGAAAAAGCAAAATACGTCTCCCAAAGCGCGGACGTTACAGCAAAAATATCATATGACGGCAAACAAGCGACCGGAAACACGATGACAGGGATCAACCGCATTCGTGATGAAATGAACTATATCGCGGAAAGCACGGTCCAGCTCAGCGATCAGACCAAAAGCATTGAAGAAATCATCAACACGGTATCCGACATAGCCGACCAGTCCAATATCCTTTCAGTCAACGCAGCAATCGAAGCAGCAAAGGCCGGCGAACACGGCAAAGGATTCGCTGTCGTCGCCCAGGAAGTTAAATCCCTGGCGGATCAGTCCAAAGAAGCCACCAACCAGATACGCTCCTTATTGGAGGATATTCAACGCGCCACAGGGTCTGCCGTCATGGCAACGGAGAGAGGTATCAAAACCGTTGAAGAGGCAGTGGATCTTTCCGAACAGGCCGGAGACGCCATTGACAGGCTCTCCACCAAGGTGACAGAGTCCGCTGAATCGGCCATGCAGATTTCAGCGTCCAATCAGCAGCAACTCGCGGGCATGGATCAACTCTCGCAAGCCATGGAAAGCATCAATGATGCGACCCAGCAAAATCTTGAGGCTGTCAAACAGCTTGAAGATGCGCTGAAGGGGCTTGAAGAGCTTGTACAGACAATGAATGATATTACATCCAGCTATAAGATTTAGGTCGCAGCCGTTATTTCTTATGATGAATCGAGACTTGCATCAACAGCTTATGGAAGCCTTCAGGTCCGAGGCGAAAGAACGAATTGAAAGCATGTTCGCAAACCTCACCGCTTTGGAAAAATCCGCCGAACCGGGAAAAAAACATCAAATACTGGAGGTGGTCTACCGTGAAGCCCACAGCTTGAAAGGCGCCGCTCGTTCCGTCGGCATTTCAACCATTGAATCCCTCTGCCAGTCCTTAGAGGAAATCTTCAATCAGATCAAAGAGGGCATATTGAACTTTTCCACAGAACTCTTTGACAAATTACATGAAGCTACGGCTGTTATTGAAAAATTTATCTTTTCCAGCGAATCTGAGCAGAATGAACTCATAAAAATCATTAGCGATCTCATTGAGGCTTTAACAGCTTTAAAAAGCCAGTCGGTTGCGACCGGCAAAATTGAAAAAAAACATGCGGATGACAAAGAATCGGCGGCTGTGGGATCAATTGCCATAAAACGATCAGGCCAACCGCCTTTAGCTTCGACGGATAAGGAAATCCAAAACAAACTTGAGACAGATATACCTGAAAACAATCTGCGGGCTTCATTTGCGGCCGGAAAAACAAATATCGGGGATACCGTCCGAATTTCAAGCGCAAAACTTGATTCCCTCCTTCTCAAGGCTGAAGAGCTTATCATCATCAAGCAAATACTGGTCCAGCATCTCGATCGGTTAAAAAAAGCAAATGAAACGCTCAGAGCCTGGAAAATAAAATCAAAGAGAGCAAAATTTAAGCTCAAAGAATCGGGTATCACCGCAGACTCGCAGGGTATTCTGAATCGTTTTTATCAAATGGCTGAATCCAACCACGCCAATATTGAGGGACTTTCATCCATACTCAAAGAGATGACCGTTTCTCTCGACCAGAATCATCGAATGCTCGGCCTTATGATTGATGAACTTCTTGAAGAGATGAAAAGCACTTCTTTGCTTCCCTTTTCTTCATTATTTGCCATTCTTCCCCGTATGGTGCGTGATATCGCAAGAGAACAGAACAAAGATATTGACATAGAAATTTCAGGCAGCGATATTGAAATCGACAAGCGGATACTGGAGAGCATCAAAGATCCGATTCTCCACATGATCCGAAATGCCGCCGACCACGGCATCGAAAAGCCGGAAATCAGAAAACGGGCCGGCAAACAACCCTGGGGAACCATCCGCATTTCAGTGACTCAGCCTGAAGGACACCACGTTGATTTGATCATCCAAGATGACGGATCAGGCATCCGGGTGGACTCACTTAAAAATCTCGCTGTCCGAAAAGGAATCATTTTAACGGAACATGCGGAAGCACTGACCGACCAGGAGGCCCTGGGGCTAATTTTTCAATCCGGCATTTCCACAAGCCCGATCATCACAGAAATATCCGGCCGGGGACTTGGAATGGCTATTGTTAAAGAGGGTATTGAAGCCCTCGGCGGCTCAATCAGAATTCAAAACACACCGGGGCTCGGCGCTGCCTTTCATGTTTCACTGCCGGTTACCCTGGCCACTTTCAGGGGGATACTTGTTTCAGCATCCGGTCATTTTTTCATCCTGCCCAATTCCCACGTCGAACACGTTGTAAAAGTCACGCCTGGTGAAATCAAAACAGCAAAGAACCGACCTGTCATCTCTTTAAAAGGTTCAGCGGTTTCTTTCATGAATTTGTCCGATTTACTCGATTTGCCGCAAGCCGCTGACGTGAATGTTAAAAGAACCAAAAGAAAAACGATCTCAATACCCACGGTTCTGCTGCAAAAAGGCGACCAGAAGATCGCCGTCGGAGTTGACACAATTATCAATGAACAGGAGGTTCTTGTGAAGAATCTCGGGAAACAGCTCAGGCGCGTTCCGTATGTTTCTGGAGCTACCATTCTTGCTTCCGGAAAAGTTGTGCCTGTTCTCAATGTTTCAAAACTTATTCAGAAAGCATCGAAAATGAACCTTCATGGATTCGTCGCCAGTCAGACCAGGGATGAAAAATCTGATCAAGCAAAATCTATCCTCGTGGTTGAAGACTCTTTCACCTCTCGGACATTGCTAAAAAACATTCTTGAAGCTTCAGGATATTCCGTCAAAACAGCCATCGACGGGGAAGATGGTTTCTCGAATTTACAATCAGGTTTTTTTGATGCGGTAGTCTCTGACGTTCAAATGCCCAAAATGGACGGGTTTAAACTCACCCAGAAAATCAGAGGAGACACCGCTCTCTCCCACCTGCCGGTCATTCTGGTGACAAGCCTGGACTCTCCGGCGGATAAAGAAAAAGGCATCGATGTCGGCGCAAACGCTTATATTGTCAAAAGCTCCTTTGATCAAAGCAATCTGCTTGAAGTATTGGAAAGATTGGTTTAGTTTCAATGAGTTGAACGGATGAACGCTTTCAATCCAGCGCATGAACCTTGACACACATAATCAGGAATTTGAAAATATCATGAAGAAGGATTTCGGGATACTGATGGTCGAAGACAGCCGCACCCAGGCGCTAAAACTTCAGCAGATGCTGGAGCAAAACGGGTATTATGTCAC
>JALOPH010000224.1 GCA_025453995.1 Desulfobacterales bacterium | reverse complement strand
TTGCCCTGGTCTGATATGGATACTTTTACATAAGTCCCCGGCAGGAGGGTCGAAGCGCTTAAAACTTTTTTTTCAGCCTGCGTCACCTTCTCTGCTGAAATGGAGAGAACCCCGCCATCGGGCATGGCGTCCTCGGCATTGGACAGGAGATGATTGATGGCCAAGTGCATCTGTTCAATGACAAAGACCACCGGGGGCAAATCCCCGGCCAGATCCACCCTGTATTCAATATGCGTCTTCAGCCTGGCTCTGGAGCCGACGGATTCCTCAATCACCTGGGCGATGGAACCAGGCGTTTTGGCGGACATGGCGCCGGCGGTCAGCTCCAGAAACTGTGCGAGCAGCTTTTTCGCATCCATGCAGGCATCAAGAGCGCGGCTGAGCTGCTGATCCTGGCCGCTGACAGCCTTGAGTTTTGCCAGCTCCACATTGCCCATAATCGCAAACAAAAGATTGTTGAAGTCATGGGCCACGCCTCCGGCCAGCATGGCAATGACTTCCATTTTCTGAGCGCGCTTGAGCTCAGCTTCCAGGGCTTTCTTTTCCGCTTCAATCTTCTTGAGATGGGTAACATCGCGAATGCATCCCTGAAAACCGACAATCGTTCCGGCGTTATTTTTAATGGGCACGGCGGTGACGAGGCTTTGGATGACGTCGCCCTGTTTTTTCCTCAAATTGACGGGGTAATCGCTGGCCCAGCCATCTGTTGCGATTTTTTCCATCAAAGCCTTGCGGGCGCCGGCATCCTCATAAAGGTCTGACACCGGGACGCGCATCAACTCATTCATGCTGTCATACCCGAAAAACTGGACCCCCGCGTCATTGACTTCGATGATTTTTCCCTCCACAGTGGTAATATACAAACAGTCTCTGGCGGTTCTGAAAACATTGCGATACTTTTCATCGCTGATCCGGAGTCCATCCAGAATCCCGGTTAAACTATCATTGTCCTGCATATCATTCATGGTCATGTGAAGCCTTTTACAAACAAAAAGGAATAATCATTAAAAAAATTTTGATTAATTTGGATTGTTCGGGCGACTCCAAGTGCATATGTCTGTATCAAAAAACCGAATGCATTGAAAGTGTAATCTTTAACCATATTAAGAATAAATTATGCGCCGCCTGATAAAATCAGGGAAAAGTGCCTCAAAAATCAGGGTTCCCCTGATTGACTCATTTTAAACATTCTGGGATACGTGTCACAGTCGCACATGGAGTTTATGTTAACAACCTGAACAGTTCCATCATGGAGGCATTATAATGAAATGGTTTTTGGCAATCACCCTGATTTTGATTTTTATCCTCACGGGGCCTGGTTTGGTCCTGGCCAAATCATCGGTTCAGAAGCTAAAGGACCCGGTCACCAAATTCACCGAGCATGACCTTGTGTTTGAGGAAATCATCGACCAGGGCGACCAGGCAGTGCCGGAGCTGATTTCCCTACTCCAGGAAGAAATCATATCCGCTGATCCGGATGAAGTCAGACGCCATTGGGGCGCTAAAATCAGCGCCATGAATATTTTAAGCGAATTCAAAGCCAAAGACGCCCTGTCTGTTTTAAAAGACATGTTGGAAAATTCGGATGATTTAAGCACGATCTACAATTCAGCCCGCGCCATCGGTAATATCGGCGGAAACAATGCGTACAAAATTCTTGAAGAGGTATTCATCAACGCCGGGAGTTTCCGCTACGCGGAAAACAACCTGGAAAGGAAGAAAGCGGCCATCGCCGGCTTGGGATTGTGTGAAAATAAAAAAGCCATCCCCTACCTGATTGCTGAAATGAACAACCCCAACAGCGATGAAATCTGCCGGATCTATGCTGCAGGCTCATTAGGGCTCCTTGGGGTTAACAGCGGCCTGGGTGTCGCCAAAGCGGGACTTTCTTCTAATGATGAATATGTGCGCATGGCTTCTGTCCGGGCTCTGGGAATCATAGGCGACAAGTCAGCCGTTGCCGAATTGACGGGCCTGACCGGTCCCAAGTCCGCCCATGTATACAGAAAAGCTGCACAAGTCTCCATTTTCCAGATTCAAACCGCACAAATGAGCGATGAAAAGAAGGTCGCTTTTATCCAGCAGGAATTGATGAAAAATCCGGATACTACCGAATTCATTCAATGGGGGACCATAAAATTAAAAAAAATCAACACGCCGGCAGCAAAAAAAGCCCTCCTGGACCTGTCCAAGCAGGATGCGCCGGGATTCATCGTCCTTAAAAATGCCGCCAAACTGCGCGGCAAGACAATGAAATAATGAAATATATAAAAAAAAGTCATATGCCGCATCGATAAGGAGAGACACACAATGAAAACCCGGAAATTCATCATGATCACCCTGCTGGCGCTGATGACGTCTTTGCCAGCATTTGCATGGGACAACAACATAACCCATCCGAATCTGACCAACCGGGCGGTTGACCTGCTGGTCAGCCTGTACCCCACATATACGTATCTCAATGCCTATTCGGATTTTAATATCAATACCAGGCCCCAGCTGTCCTGCATCGATGAAGGGGCTGTCAAGGAAGATTTTGCGCTCAGCCCGGACTGGAACACCAGTGTCTGGGGAAGCCAGCAGGATGCCAGTGTACCGTCATTATCCTGGAAAAGCCACGGCTATGATCCGAAAACCGGTGAGACCTGGTATGATTGCCCGGATTTCGCCAATGCATATATTTATGGTTCTTCGGATGTATGGAATGCGGTGATCACCAAAAGCAACCGGTATTTTCAAATCGGCAGGCTTTGCCACCTGATTGAGGATATGGCCTCCCCGGCCCATGCCCACGCCGACTTCCACGGCACCGGTGACGACCTGGAGGAATACTCCAAAAATCATTACAGCAAAACCACCTTCACGCCCGTCAAGGTTCGCAAACCATCTGTGGACGGACTTGCGGCCGCCACCGGATTGCCGCATCCCGCCCTGACCACCAACAATACGGGAAATTTTATCCGCAACGTGGCCTGGCGGACCTACTACATGACCAGTTACTACGGCGGCGCCCTGGTGAAAAAAGAAGGGAATTATCAGCCGGACAGCGAGCTCAAACGCATGTTCCCGTATGCTTCGGGCGGCTTACGGTATGATGACGGAGGCTGGTTCGGCAATGATTCGTATGTGATCAATTCGGTGGGCAACAACTGGATCGGGTGGGGGATTGGCATCAATCCGGACTGGTGGGAATGCCCGGAAGATGCGAAATATTTCTACCTTGAAAATATTGACGGCAGTGCGGATACTTCTGATCCCAGCATTGCCGGCACCGGCGTGGCTCCTAAAGTCTTCAAAATCGATAAATTCCGGAGAGTCAGACCGACCGATAACTTAAGCAGTGTTCTGGCATCCAACACCAAGATCCTTTCCAAGATTTATTGTGAAAACCTTTATCCGCTGGCTACCGAATGGGCCGCCGGATTCATCCGGTATGCCGAAGGGGGGAATTAATACCGTCAGAGCCAAAAGGGCATCCCAGAGAGGATGCCCTTTTTTTATGCTGCGCCTTTTAATGATTGATAACCTCAATCCCTGCTTTCTTGAAATCCCGAAGGATATTTTTGATTTGACCGGCCGTGCAGTCATCGATTTGATAGACATTTCTCACCCCATCCCGGAAATGAAGGACAAGATTTCCGCCATCATCCAGATAGGCCTTTTGAATATATTCATCTGAAATCCAGGGCTTCACAGCCAGCAAAAATTCATTTAACGTGCATGTTTTCATGGTTTGTCTCCTTGTCAGGGCAGAGGGGTTTCCGTGTATGCCACATTGGATTCCTCATTTGTTTTCGGGCTTAACGGTTTATTGTCTCGGATATCGGCCACCCAATCGGGATTCAACAATAGAGATTTCCCGGACAAAACAATATCCGCATCCCGGATGGCTTCATCGGCCGTAGCCCGGTCATAAATCCGGCCGCAGATCATCAATGGCTTGTTTGTTGCCTCACGGGTGAGTTGGGCCATGTTTCTTTCCGTGCCAAAGGCCTTGTCTTTATAATTAAGCGTGGAAACGGAAATGATGTCCACCGGCGAATCATCCAGCATGGCAACCACCTGATGCCATTCTTCTTTGGATTCAAACAGAGAAATCTGGGCATCGGCGACTCCCCAGTTGGAAATCCGGAAAGAAAGAAACCGGTCACCGGGCAGAACCGATGCCACTGATTCAATAATTTGCTGTGCAAACCGGAACCGGTTTTCCAACGGACCGCCGAATTCATCTGTGCGTTTGTTGGAATAGGCGGATAAAAACTGGTTGATCAGATACCCGTGCGCCCCATGGATCTCAATGCCGTCAAACCCGGCGGCCACCGCGCCTTTGGCGGTTTCTACAAATCCATTGATGACGTGGTCGATATCAAAGACGCTCATCTCATCCGGAACCGGATATGGCTTGCCGGTGATCGGATTGTTTTGCTGGGGCGCAATGGGGCTGGGCGCGATAATGCGACCGGCGGGATTGAGTTCCGGAATCGCCATCCGTCCGCAATGAAACATTTGCATAATGGCCATAGATCCGGCGTCCTGAATCGCCTCGACCACCGGGCGCCAGGCATCAATTTGTCTCTGGGTCAGCATGCGGGACTGCTTGGGATACCCCTGGGCGCTTTCGTAATCCGTGACAATGGCCTCCGTGAAAATCACCGACACCTCTTTTTGCGCGCGTCTCACCAAAAAATCAAGCACATCCTTCCGCGGAATGCTCTCTGCCGGCGATGATACCCGGGTCATGGGCGCCACGCCAATGCGATTTTTCAGGATGCGTCCTTTTATGCTGAAACTGGTAAAAAGTTTTGAGCCAGACATGGATTCCCTCCTTTAATGTTCAGGTTAAAAATCATCTTTATGATATCACTTTTTTTAAATCTGGGTTATGATAAATTATAAAACATGTTGGGTAAAATGTCATTTATCACAATCCCACGGAGGTGAAAAAATGAAACAGAGCACAATGGTATTAATTTCATTGATCATGATCAGTATGCTGTGCCTTACCGGTGCATCCGTCTGGGCGGAGGATACTTATGAAGTGGACCCGATTCATTCATCAGTTGTTTTCAAAGTCGGTCACTTAAACATCGGCACCGTCTTCGGCATGTTCACTGATTTTTCCGGGACCATTATCGCCGACAGAGAAAACCCGGAAAAAAGCTCGGTGGAAATGACGGTCAGGGCCGCCAGCGTCAACACCCATGTGGACAAGCGCGATGATCACTTGCGAAGCAATGAATTCTTTAATGCGGCTCTTTTTCCTGAAATCAAATTCAAAAGCACGGGCGTGAAAAAAATCGATGACAAAACTTTTGAAGTAACAGGGAATTTCAACCTGCACGGCATTACCAAAGAACTCACAGTGACAGTTCATTTCCTCGGCGAAGGGAACGACCCCTGGGGCGGTTACCGGATGGGGTTTGAAACGGAATTCGACATTGTCCGCAGCGAATTCGGCATGACCCAGCACATCCCGGCGGCTGGAGATAAGGCCCGCGTGATCCTGGCCGTTGAAGCGGTGAAAAAATAACATGCTCTGCCACATTCCCCATGTTCTGGGCAAAGAGCACGACTGGGTTGTTTTTCTCCACGGCCTGGGCGGAAATTCCAACATATTCTACAAACAGGTTGACGAATATAAAAAACACTTCAACCTGATGTTCGTGGATCTGTTCGGACACGGCTGCACCCTGGAACAATTGAATGAATATACATTCCAGACGCTTGCCAACGGTGTGATCAATGTCCTGGACGAGGAAAAAATCGAATCAGCGCACTTGATCGGCGTTTCCCTGGGCACCATTGTCATGGACGCGCTTGCCCTGCTGGCT
>JALOPH010000223.1 GCA_025453995.1 Desulfobacterales bacterium | reverse complement strand
GCATACATGCCGACAGGGGTTTTAATTTTTTCTTTGCTGATCTCTGAAACAAGCACCAGGCCTTCGATCCCTTCCTCAAGCTCTACAAAAATGCCGAAATCGGTGATATTGGTGATGGTTCCTTGGATTTCGCTTCCCACAGGATACCGGACCGATACCGTTCGCCAGGGGTCTTCCTCAAGCTGCTTGATCCCCAGAGAAAAACGTTCATTCTCCTTATCTATGTCAAGAACCTTGGCCTGGATGACATCCCCTTTTTTGTATATTTCTGAAGGATGCTTGATCCGTTTGGTCCAGGAGATATCGGATATATGAACAAGACCGTCGATATCATCATCAATCCCGATAAAAACACCAAAATCTGTGATATTTTTAATTTTCCCTTCGATGATAGAACCTCTCGGGTATTTTTCGCTGATCATCTCCCAGGGATTCGGCATGGTCTGCTTCATCCCAAGGGAAATACGCCGATTGGTCGGCTTGATGTCCAGCACAATGGCTTCAACCATATCGCCGACATTTACCACTTTAGAGGGATGTCGGACTTTGCGGGTCCAGGACATTTCCGAAACATGGATCAACCCTTCGATGCCTTCCTCGACTTCGACAAATGCGCCGTAATCCGTCAGACTGACCACCTTACCGGAAACTCGGGTGCCCACGGGATATTTTGCTTCAGCCACAGACCAGGGATCCGGAACAAGCTGCTTCATACCCAGCGAGACCCGCTCATTGTTCTCGTCAAATGACAATATTTTCACTTTTATCGTATCACCGACGGAATATAACTCGGAGGGATGCTTGACCCTTCCCCATGAAATATCGGTTATATGCAAGAGCCCATCGACTCCGCCCAGATCGACAAATATTCCGTATTCGGTGATATTCTTCACCGTGCCGTCCATCACGTTGCCTTCGGAAATGGCCGACAGGGTCGCTGAGCGTTTGGCTTCCCGCTCGGATTCAAGAATCGCCCTTCTGGAGAGAACAATATTGTTCCGCTTGCGGTTGAATTTTAAGACTTTAAACTTAAACGTCTTGCCGACCATTTCGTCCAAATTACGAATAGGGCGCAAATCAGCCTGCGATCCCGGAAGAAACGCCTGAACGCCCACGTCTACTGAAAATCCGCCTTTCACCCGATTAATGATGACGCCCTCGATAATCCCGTCAGATTCATAAATATCCTTGATGGCGTCCCAGACCTTTACTTTGGCAGCCTTTTCCTTGGAGAGGATGACGCGTTCTTCCTCTTCATCCCATAACTCCACCATGACCTCGACCCGGTCGTTGATATTGACGTTGACCTTTCCGGTCTCGTCCATAAATTCATTGATGGGAATCTGACCTTCTGATTTGTATCCCACATCCACCAGAACGAAATCTTTGTCTACGGAAATAATCGTGCCATGGACGACCTCACCCTCTTCAAAACGCTTGAGGCTTTCCTCATACAGCCCCATCAACTCCTCCATGCTCTGTTCCGAGGAGTCGCCCATTTTTGCCGATAAATCCTTAACCGGAGCCATGTCATCGCCTTGTACATCAGATCCTTCTGATTCCGGTTCCATGTAAGTCTGCCTGCTTTCTGAATTGTTTGAAACATTTTCCATTTAAATACTTTCTCCCTTCTGCCGATTTATCACCCGTCGCTTTACCAGCAATGGGTAATATAGCCGAGGGTACATAGCAAAGGTTTTAGTGAAACACAATAATTATTTTTGCGCATATGGCGCAAAAATAAAATATCTTGGCGACCCTCGGATAGAAATCAATCGCGGTCGAAAGCCTGTTGAATATGTGTCATCATTTTCTCAATGACCGCTTCGGCGGAGATATGGGAGGAGTCAATAAGCACGGCGTCGGCGGCGGGCTTCAGGGGGGCGATGTGACGGGAGGAATCGTTTTCATCGCGGCGTTTCATATCCTTTTCAACCTCTTCAAGCGGCTGAGGCTTGATATTTGCAAGTTCCTGATACCTGCGGCTTGCCCTCGCCTTTAAGTCCGCAGTTAAAAAAAACTTGATGTCCGCGTCCGGGAACACAACGGTTCCCATATCCCTTCCCTCAAACACGGCGGATTTTTGTTCGCCCATTTTCCGCTGGACTTCCAATAAAGCCTGTCTCACCACGGATCGCGCCGACACGGCGGAAGCCATCATGGACATTTCAGGCGTCCGGATAAAATCCGTTATATTCGTGTTGCCGGACATCAGGAGAGTCCCGGCGCCTCTATTGACGAATTTCAAGTTCAGCCGTTGACAAAGCTTTTCCAGGTTTTGATCGTCGTCTGTTGATATGCCGGCTGCCCTGGCTTCATACGCCACCCCCCGGTACAGTGCGCCGGTATCCACGTATATATAACCCAGACGATCTGCAAGAGCCTTGCTAACCGTGGTTTTTCCTGCGCCCGCCGGTCCGTCGATTGTGATTAAAAGCTTTCTCATCTGGATAAGACCCTTCTGGCTTTCAGGACTTTCTCCAACGCGTTCAGAAAACGAATGTTTTCTTTCCGCAGCCCGGCGTTTACCCGGATGTATTTCGGGTATCCATAGGATGCCATAGATCGCACTATAACCCCTTCTCTCAACATCATGTCAAAAACTATGTCTGCATCCCCCTTAACATCGATGAGAAAGAAATTGGCTTGCGTGGGGAAAAAATCGATGCCGATTTTTTTAAGATTATCCTGCATAAAACCCAATTCTTCATGGATCAGATTTTTTGTTTTGTTCAGAAACTCATCATCATCCAACGCCGCAATGGCACCGATCTGAGCCAGAGAATTGACATTAAACGGCTGTCGGATTCGGTTGAGCAGAGATGCCATCTCAGAAGGCATAATACCGTATCCGATCCTGATGCCAGCCAGACCGTAAATTTTTGAAAATGTTCGCAGCACAGTTAGAGGCCGGCTGTTTTGAACCAGCTCAAGACCGTTGACACATTCCGGGGCTTGGGCAAATTCAATATATGCCTCGTCGAGCACCACGACGATATTGTCGGGCAAGCGGGACAGAAGTTCGGTGAATTCATCCTTAGTGATAAAAGTTCCGGTGGGGTTGTTGGGATTGTTCAGAAAAATCATCCGGGTGCGGGGCGTTATCGCGGCCAGCATGGCCTCCAAATCCACAGCCAATGATTTCAGCGGCACAAAGACCGGCGTTGCGCCCGCGGACCGGACAAAAATCTCATACATGAGAAATGACGGCGCTGTCATAACCGCTTCATTCCCTGCCCTCAGATACGCCCTTGCCAGCATTCCGATGACATCATCCGACCCGTTTCCAAGAACAATCTGGCCGGGAGAAACACCCAGCGTTTCGGCCAGCTTATTAATCAGCAGATATCCGCTTCCGTCAGGATATCTGTGCAGGTTCGACATCGCCGCCTCCATGGCGGAAATTGCCCTGGGCGAAGGGCCCAGGGGATTTTCGTTGGAGGCGAGCTTGATCGAATCTTTGATGCCGTATTCCCGCTCCAGTTCTTCCAAAGGCTTGCCAGGTTTATAAGGCTTAATTGAAAGAATATATTCAGGTATGGTTAAATTCATCACAGTTCCTTTAAAAATTTATTTAAATGCTGCTTCAACACCTTGGATCAAGCCGGAAAGCATGGTGCAGGCCGATGAAAAAGCACCTGCCAAGCCGCATTCATCCGCCTGCCGGCTTTGGCAGCATCGTCGGCTCCTCAACGTGAAACCTGTAAGCCTGCGTCGCATCCTCCTTGCCGCCCTGGCATGCTTTTGACTGCAACCTGGTATCAGCATACAGTTCGTATGTGAGCGTTTTGAAAAGGCTCGCAACGCATATGCCATCTGGATTTGACGAGGTTTTCAAACAGCTTTCGGCCTGGTTTTCCACCTTCGATGCACCCAGAACCACTGTTCCGGATACCTCAGTATAATGGATTCAATTGCATGATTGTATTGCCGGGTATTTTCGATGATATCCTTATCCTTATCCCCGGTGCGGATCAATGGGATTTCCGGCCCGAATTCAACCCGGAAGCCTGCATCCTCTCTCACCAGAAAGGCTGAAACGACCGGCGCGCCCGTGCCCAAGGCAAGTGCCGCCATGCCTTTGTGCGTGCAGGCAGGTTTGCCGAAAAAATCTACAAATACGCCGGACTGAAGATTGGTGTTCTGATCCAGCAGAAAACCGACCATCTCCCCGTCTTTCATGCTTCTTAAAATCTTTCTCATGGCCCTGGACTTGGGGTAGAGTCTTGCGCCGTAACGGGTTCGAAGATCGGAGAAAAAACGATCCAGGGGTTTGAAGTCAAACGGCCGGTAAATGGCGCTCATGGGGAGCCCCAGGAGGCCGGCGGCCAGCATCAGGAGTTCCCAGTTTCCGATATGCGCAGTCAGCGCCAGTACGCCTTTTCCTCTGGCGTATGCGGACCGGATGTTCTCAAGACCGGCAATTTTAAAAAATTTAAAAAAATCTTTTTCTTTGAACCGCAGGGACCAGCCGATTTCAAACAGTATCATGGCAAGATTTTTGAATATCCTCAGGGCCAACCCCCGGATTTCCAGGCTGGTTTTCTCCCTGCCGTACACATGGGTCAGATTCTCTACAGCGACGGTTCTGTGCCGCTGATCAACCACAAACCAGATATGGCCGATAAACCCGGCAAGTCGGAGTGCCGCCTCCCTGGGGATCAGGCCCAGGGCCAGAAAACAGGCCGAAATAGCTTTATATATGAAATTTTCCAAAATTGTGTTCATCAATCCTGACCTTTGATCATGTTACGCAATGATGGGATTGAATTCAGCGGTTGAAACAGTTTTGCTGGTATCATATCCAGGGGGAACGTGCAAACTGTAAAATCCGATCCAAGGTAAAAATTTGCAGTCCGAGCCTTCGGCTGATTCCCATGCTAATGCAATTCCAGGGCTTGACTTCTTATCAGAAAACAAGCCGCAAAATGATAAAAAGACCGCTCTGAACTTTGCATAATATTCTGTAATCAATATTAAATCACTTAGGGATTATACAGTTGACAAATCGTCTGATTCCATTTATGTTCCCTTGCCAATTGCGGATGGTTTTTCAAAATGAACAGCTACACCATTGTGCTGCATCTCTCGCCATTTGCCGTATATAGAAAGTACACCGCATTCTTCGAGACCTGCGCGCTTTGAATTTGACAGTTTTTTCAAAACCATCAATTATCATTTAACCAGAGGCTTCAAATTATTCTAAGATATACAAAGGATTGACTTGATGGCTGACGTTGTCCCATTTAAAGGACTGCTTTATAATCAGGATAAAATACTTCAAATTAAAGACGTAGTCACGCCGCCTTACGACGTGATATCGGACCATGAACAGGATATTTATTACGCCCGCCATCCGAATAACGTCATCCGGCTGGATAAAAACAAACCCACGGCCCAGGACTCGGAAAAAGAGAATTCATTCACCCGCGCGGCGGCTGAATTTAAAAACTGGATGGCAAACGATATTTTGATCCGCGATCAGACAACGGCATTTTACCTGTCTTCCATTGAATTTGAGATGCAGGGGAAGCCGTTTATCCGGTATGGGCTTATCGCCCGGGTCCGCCTCGAACCCTTTTCTGAGGGAATCATTCTTCCCCATGAAAAAACTTTTTCCAAAGTCAAAACCGAGCGGCTTGAACTGATGAAGACCTGCCATGCAAATTTCAGCCCGGTCTTTTCCATATTTTCAGACAAGACCAATATCTTTCAGATGCTCATTAACGATTCGTCCGGCATTTCCCCTGTGTTTGATTTTTTTGATGACGCGGGGCACAGGCATAAACTCTGGCGCATTGGCGATCCTAATATCCATAAAAAAATTTCAGAC
>JALOPH010000222.1 GCA_025453995.1 Desulfobacterales bacterium | reverse complement strand
CCGGAAGTACAAGCGGATAAGCAAAGAGCAGTTCCTTATCCCCTGCGACACCATAGGTGCCCCCGTTGCGCTCAGAATTGGATAGCCATTCCAACGCTCGCTTCGTCCGTTTGCGTGATTCTAAACCGGTGGGAAAAGTGATGCTCTCGCAACAATCATAACGTTTCTGGGCTGGAATGGCTTTTACCTGAGAACGCAATTTGATATTGCCCAGTAAAGGTAAGTTGACTGGCGGATAAAGATCTTCTAATCCTTTCTCATGTGGATTATATGCATCTGCATATTTAGAATCTTTAGGCATATATGATAGCCAAAGCAATTCACTCAATCGCTCCATTGTCATTAGACTTGATACTGGATAATTGTTGTACTCATAAACATCTAAGAAGACAGAAGGTTTGGAATTATTTTTAAATACGTTATCCGTAATATCTTTGGAAAATGTACCATAAACTTTGTTCTCGAATTCACTTTTAAAAATATTGATATCAATTTTTCTCACAGCTTTGAAGAATAGTTGTAATGTTTCACCTTCTTCAAAATTATCCACGCAGTATTTTTCCAACTCCGCGCAAACATTTTCAAAAATATTGGACAAATTAGGTGGGGAATAATTGAATCCTGGAAGTGAAAAGCCATTGTTAGGTTCAAATTTCCATAATTTGCCCACCTGTTTTTCATCTATTAAATCAACATATTGGATGTTTCCATCTGCCGTGAGCCATATTCTTACACAAGGCGCCTCTTTTGATACCTTCGGAAGGCGATTTAATTTTGGATGCCAGTCTGGAGGTTTGATGCCCGCCTTTTCTATCGCGTTTGCAGCTTTAACTAATTCATCAATCATGCCCCACCTCCAATCCCTTAAGTGGATAGATCAGAACACCTTTCTCTATTGGGACATTCTGGTCATATGTAAACCGCACTTCGGAGTTGTATCCATCCGGGAACACCTCCCGCAACATCGAGGGCAGCACGGTGCTAATATCTTCTTGAACCTTTGTTCCTTCACGGAAAGGCCCCACATAAGACGGCGTAAACTCCTTCCATCCCAGACACGGTAGTGTGAACCACTGGCCCCGTTTGAGACGGCGATTGAAAATCGCTGCATAGGCATGTCCGGGCGAAGTCGTTTTGCCGTCCCAAGCCTTTGCTTTATCATCCAACCCATTCTTATTCCGCGATGGATAGACATAGGCATACATCCGGTAAGAAACATCCGTCAAAACCGTTGCCAAAAACTGATAGGCCCCGTCGGTCCCGCTTTTGCGCAACGGGCCATTGTAATTTGTTGCGTAGCTATGGAACCGAAGCGGCTTGCATATTTCAACTTTGAACGGCACAACCATAACCGCCGGTCCCCACAGAATGGATTCAAAAATGCCTTTTACGGCCGAATACGTCGGGGCCGGATAGCTTACCGGGCAATCGCCTGTATCCGGCCGTGTCCAGATGGCAGTATTACCAGATATTTCCATTTCGATTTCATAGTCAATATTCATACCGATTACCACCTCCTTTTTTAGTTTTGTGTATCATTATATTTTCCAGCAAGAGTTTCTTTCACAATATTTTTTAAAAGCCTTTTGTGGAGGAAATTGGAAGATTATTAATAATAAAATTGATTAGTTGTTGTTGGTTCACTTCTTTCGCGTCGAATTTTTTTCTTCGTGATGACATTCATGCATGATCTAAGGAAAGACAGTAAGAGTAAAACTAAGCAATATAATAGGTTGAAATTTACTAACATTAGTATGGATTTTTAACAAGTAAGTTTCATTCAAGACATCGAAAATTATCAGCAAAGACTGTTTTAAATATCTTGCACTCTGTAAGCATTTTCTTTAAGGCAGGGTTAAATGAAATAATGTTTTTATTCATTATTAGTCGCCGGAGGTCTTGTTCTGCGGAGATCTTGGTGTTCAAGTTAAATGTGAAGCTGTATATATAATTTACTTGATTTATTTAGTTTTTTTATGGAGCCGACGAGCGGAATCGAACCGCTGACCTGCTGATTACGAATCAGCTGCTCTACCGGCTGAGCTACGTCGGCGTTAGGGGCAGGGTATTAAAAAATGATGTGATGAATTACCATGCTCATATATCACCGTCAAGGCATTTTTAAATAGCGCGCGAACGGAAATCGCGTCTTTTTGCCCGATACTCTCCAAGAATTTTATGACAACTTCTTTAAATGTAAAATATATTGATTCCATACTGGAATCCATTCAAAGCAGCTCCGGATGCCTCGAGATTTCGGGCATCGACGGGTCGGCCAGGACGTTTTTGCTTTCGCAGATTGTTCAAAAATTAAACCGACCTGTACTGATTGTCATGCCGACGCTGAAGATGTGCCAGCGCTTTTCAGATGATTATGAGTTTTTTTCCGATCGGTTTAATCGTCCTGAAGTCGTCCTTTTCCCTGCTTATAATATTCTCCCGTTTAAGCGCATGTCCTACCATAATGAAACTGCCGCACAGAGGGTCCGCACGCTGTACCGGCTCACCATGAATACGGAGCCCTTTGTCCTGGCGGTTCCTGTGGAAACGCTGCTTCAGCGATTGATGCCAAAGAAGGTGCTATGTGACTTTACCGAACTTCTGATGGCAGGGGAGGAAACTGATCGGGATGCCTTGATCCAGAAGCTTGCATACGGCGGGTACAGCCAGACATCCCTTGTCGAAGAGCCAGGAGAATTTTCCATCCGGGGCGGAATTCTGGATATCTATTCATCCATGTACAATGATCCGCTGCGCATTGAATTTTTCGGGGATGTGGTGGAGTCCATCCGTTTTTTTTCGTCCCTCAACCAGCGGCGGATCAAAGAAGTGGATGAAGCGGTAATTTTGCCTGCACGTGAGGCAACGTTTAAAAAAACATGGATCGATGAGATCGGGAGAAAAACGCAGGTTCTTGTTGACGAATCGGGAATATCAAAGATAAACGCGGAAAAATTTCTGGACCGGATTGAAAGGGAGGGCGTTTTTTCAGGCATCGAAAGTTTTTTGCCGTTGATTTATCCGGAATTGGAAACCGTGTTCAATTATGTGCCTGAAAACGCGGTGTGGATTCAATTCGATCCGGGAGAGATGGAAAAAGAAGCGGTTGCAAAAGAGGAAATGGCGATCAAAAATTACATCACCGCATGTTCCGATGACCGTTTATGCGTTAAACCTGAACAGTTATACCAGAAATGGGAAGAAACCCGCCGGGTGACGGATAGCAAAACCAGTCTTTATTTCCGTCTGCTTCCATCCACTGATAGTTCGTCGGAAAACAAAAAATCAGGATCCATCCACCTATCCATTGATGATAATTCTGCCGTTTCGGCAGAATTAACCAGTGAGAAAAAAAGAGAAAATGTGCTGCTCCCATTATACAACTGGATCAATGAAAAGCAGCGGTACGGTTATTTGACGCTTCTTGTCTGCGGCACGGATGCCCAGTCAAAGAGGCTCTCGTCGCTTCTTGAACCCTACGGCCTCCAGCCCGGCCTTGTTTCTTGCGATGCCGCCGCTGATTTAATCCGCCGGAAAATCAAGGGAACCCTTATCTGCACAGGCCATATTTCATGCGGATTTGACTGGCCGGATGAACAGATGGCGATTATCTCTGAAACGGAGATATTCGGCGCCAAAATCAGCAGGAAAAAACCCCAGCGGGATTTGAGCCAGATCAAAACAGAGCTCCTTGATTTTACGGAACTCAACACAGGAGACTGGATCGTCCACATTGATCATGGCATCGGCATATATCATGGTCTTGAAAAAATCCGGATTGAAGGCGTCACCAATGATTTCATCGTCATTGAATATCATGGCGGCGATAAGCTCTATATTCCCGTTGACCGTTTGGACATGGTTCAAAAATATATCGGCCTTGACGGTGTTGTGCCTGTGGTCGATAAAATGGGCGGGAAATCCTGGCAGCGGGTTAAGGAAAAAGCAAAGAAATCCGTGGAAAAAATCGCCGGTGACCTCCTGAATCTGTATGCCTCCCGTAAAGTGCTGGAAGGATTTGCATACAGTCCGCCGGATGCGTTTTTCAAAGATTTTGAGGCGGGTTTTCCGTATGAGGAGACCCCTGATCAGTTAAAGGCCATTGACGATGTGCTGGAAGATATGGAGGCGCCTTCCCCCATGGATCGCCTGGTTTGCGGGGACGTGGGGTACGGCAAAACCGAAGTGGCGCTCAGGGCCGCATTTAAGGCTGTCAACGACGGCAAACAGGCGGCGATTCTCGCGCCGACAACGCTTCTTGCGGAGCAGCACTATCAGACTTTTGCCGATCGTTTTAAAAAATATCCCATTATCATCGATTGCCTCAGCCGTTTCCGTTCCCCAAAAATCCAGAGCGAGATTCTTGAGAGATTGGCGGCCGGCAGAACCGACATTATCATCGGCACCCATCGACTGCTTCAAAAGGACGTGAATTTCAAGGATCTGGGCCTGATTGTGATCGATGAAGAGCAAAGATTCGGTGTCAAGCACAAGGAGAAATTGAAAAAAACCCGAAAAACAGTGGATGTGTTGTCATTGACGGCCACCCCAATACCCAGGACCCTCCATATGTCGCTCCTCGGGGTCAGGGATATCAGCGTTATCCAGACCCCTCCGGAGTTCAGGCGGGCCATTATTTCATTTATTTCAGAATTTGATCCTGCAGTCATCACGGAAGCCATCCGAAAGGAAACCAGCCGCAAGGGGCAGGTGTTTTTTGTGCATAACAATATCCACACGATCTGGAACATCGCCAAATACATCAAGGAACTGGTCCCTGAAATACGGCTGGGCGTGGCCCATGGCCGCCTGAGCGAAGATGAGCTTGAACATGTGATGATTCAATTTTTAAACAAGGAAATTGACGTGCTTGTCTGCACGACGATTGTGGAATCCGGGCTGGACATACCCAACGCCAACACCATCATAATTAACCGGGCGGACCGGTTCGGATTGGCGCAGATTTATCAACTCAGGGGCCGCGTCGGCCGGTCGGATGAACAGGCCTATGCCTATTTGTTTATACCCAAGGAAGCCGTACTGACAAGGGACGCCCAGAAACGATTGAAAGTTTTGATGGAATACAGCGATTTGGGCGCCGGCTTTCAGATCGCCATGAGCGATTTGAGGATCAGGGGGGGCGGCGCTGCGCTGGGCATCGAGCAATCCGGGCATATCGCCGCTCTGGGTTATGACATGTTCTTAAAATTGCTGGAAGATGAAGTTGCGGCATTAAAGGGCGAAACCGTGGTGGAAAAACTCGAACCTGAAATCAACATTCCGGTATCGGTATTCATTCCGGAGACTTATATTCCGGATCTGGATCAGCGACTGATCGCATACCGGCGCCTTGCCAAAATGACGGAATTAAGAGATATTTCAGATTTTAAAAGCGAATTGACGGATCGCTACGGCCAAATGCCTCCTGAAGCAGGCAACCTGCTGATGAAAATTATGCTGAAAATAGTTTGCATTAAAGCCGGCGTTAAAAAGCTCGATCTTACCCAAAATTACCTGTATATGACTTTTTCCGAATCCCATCAGAAGAATCCGCTGGGATTATTCAAACTCATTCACGCGGACCCTTCGCGTTTTCTTTTCACGTCCGACAAGAGCTTGAGAATTAGAATGGATTCATTATGAAAAACCCGGAGAGAGGCGGTTTTCTGACAGCCACAAAATCAAACAAATGACATTCAGGAATATTATGAAATTTTCAAACAACTATCAATTTTCTAAGAAATACGGCGCGCTTTTGCTGGCGTTGATGCTGAATTTATTTTTTGTCACCGGAGCCGCACGGGGCGCTGAAGTGGTTGACCGTATTGTCGCCATAGTCAATGACGACATCATCCGGCTTGCGGAACTCAACAAAGCATTTGAACCTGTTGAAAAACAGATTCAGTCAAAGGGTTTTCCGGCTGAGAAAGAGCGCGAGATTATTTATGAAAAAAAAATGGAAACCTTAGATAATCTTGTGGATGACAAGCTGGTGGACCAGAAGATAGATGAGGCCGGCATTACGGTTAAAGAAAGCGATATCGACAATGCTGTTGCGCAGATCAAATCCATCAATAAATATTCCCAGGAAGAGTTTGAGCTCGCGTTGACTTCAAGCGGACTTGATCTTACAAACTACCGGGATGAATTGAAGAAACAGATTCTCCGCAACAGGCTCGTCAGCCAGGAGGTCACCTCAAATATTGTCATTACTCAATCGGATATTCAGGCGTATTACGACGCGCATCCGGAAATCTATAAAATTCATAAAAAATATCTTCTCAGGAATATCCTGATGGCATATCCGGCAGAGAATGAATCCAGAGCGACGGTTCGTTCCCGAATGGACCAGGTAATTGAAAAATTAAAAAACGGATCGCCTTTTGATGAAACGGCGAGAGAATATTCTGAAGCCGTCAATGCCGGCGATGGCGGGAGGCTTGGTTTTTTTGCAGCGGATGAATTGAGCGGCGCCATCGGTTCTGCTGTTTCCGCATTGAAAGCAGGGGAGTTTTCGGCTGTTATTGAAACGGAAATCGGATTTCAAATCTTTTATGTAGATGAAATTGTTGAATCTCCGGCAAAACCCATCGATGAAGCATCTGACGAAATCCGCCAGAAAATCTACGAAGATCAGGTAAATGAAAAGTTCAAATTATGGGTTGAGGAATTGAAAAAAGAATCGCATATAAAGATCATGTATTAACATCCCGAATATGATGGATACACTTAATGAGAATTGACTGCCATGCTCAGTGAAAGAAGCAGAATCCTAATAGAAACTATCACCCGCCTGCTGCATCGCGGGGCGAATGACCGGCTGAAAAAAGTTATCGGAAAGGCCCATGAGGCCGATCTCATACCTGTTTTCAGATCCCTGTCTTTGTCCAACCAATGCAAGCTGTTTAATCTCATCGATGATCCTGAAATTAAAGGATATGTCATCAGCGAGCTGGATGAAGATATAATTCATGCCATCATTGAAGACCTTCCCATTGAAGAGTTGGTCCATATTATGGATCAAATGCCGGATGACGATCGGGCGGCGCTCATCAAGATGCTGCCTGAAGACAAGGCAGAGACGGTCCTTGAAATCATGAAGAAAAAAGGGTCGGAGGATGTGGAAGAGCTTCTTTTGTATGCGGAAGACACCGCCGGCTCCATCATGACCGCTGACTTTATGGCATCCAAAGAA
>JALOPH010000221.1 GCA_025453995.1 Desulfobacterales bacterium | reverse complement strand
AGTGGAAGTGGCTTGTTTAGTAATTGTGTCCAACTACTATCAGTCTGTCTAATAATTGGTCCGCCCATTACTGTATCAGGATAAAGATAAAATTGTCATTCATTTTGCGCCCGGTTCCAGCCATATTCCAGTGTCTGCCGTGCTCAACAAGACCGTAAATTTAAATTTCATTGTGGATACGGGAGCCTCCATGGTGACCATCCCCAGCGCTGCGGCAAAGGCCCTTGGCATTGATGTGGATGCCGCACCGGTCCGCCAGTTGATGACCGCCAGCCAGATCATTACCGCGCCGGAAGTCACCCTTGAATCCATTCAGATCGGCGAATGGGTGGAGCGCCATGTGAATGCTTTTATCCTGGATATGCCCGACCAGTATGGGGTCGGCCTGCTGGGGCTCAATTACCTGAATCGGTTCAGAATGGAAGTAAATTCCAAGGCCGGAGTCCTGACATTGACGCCAAGATAAACAAATATGTATTGAACAACTATCCGTAAGAAGGCTAAAATTTTGAAATTACCCGAATTAACGAATTGTCAGGATCTTGGGTGGTTGCTTGTTCGAAAAAATGAATAAATCCCTCCCGACCTCCCTTTTCAAAGGGAGGAGGAAAAACCGGCTTCCCCATTTGCAAAGGGGGATTGAGGGGGATTTTAAGCATCATGGAGCGAAATCAAAGCATTAATTTTAGTCACATCAGATTATTGAAGACATTTTGTCTTTCATTCATGGAAGCTCGAATTGATTGCATGGAGGATATAAAATGGACTTGCATTATCTACCGGCGACGAAACAGGCTGCACTGATCAAATCTAAAAAAATCAGCTCAACGGAATTGCTGGAAGTATATATCGATCGCTACAAGCGGTTCAATCCTTCCATCAACGCTGTTGTGGCTGTTGATTTTGAAAATGCCATGCAGGCTGCCAAAAAGGCCGATGAAGCGCTGGCGCGGGGGGAAGCATTAGGCCCGCTGCACGGCCTGCCCATGACCATCAAAGACACCATCGAAGTGGCGGGACTGCCGTGCACCTCAGGATCTGCGAAACTTAAAAACCATATGCCGGCAAAAGACGCGGATGTGGTGGAATCTCTGCGAAATTCAGGCGTGATCTTATTCGGCAAGACCAATGTGCCGCTGTTCGGCCAGGACTTTCAGAGCTTCAATGATGTTTACGGACAAACCAACAACCCGTGGAATGTCGCGCGCGTTCCCGGCGGATCATCAGGCGGGGCGGCCGCCGCGTTGGCCGCAGGTCTGACGCCGCTTGAAATCGGCAGCGACATCGGCGGGTCCATCCGGAACCCGGCAAATTTTTGCGGCGTTTTCGGGCATAAAACGTCCTATGAGATTGTTCCTTTCCGCGGACACATCCCGCCGTTTCCAGGACTGTTCCCCGGCGAATACACCATCGGCGGGGATATCGCTGTCATTGGCCCGTTGGCGAGATCCGCTGCAGACCTGGAAACGGCCGTGGACATCATAGCCGGTCCGAAAAAAATCATGCAGGCCGCGTGGAAGCTGGAACTGCCGATGCCCAGAAAAAACAGATTATCGGAATTTAACGTCGGCATCTGGCTGGATGACCCGGATTTTCCGGTGGACGCGCAGGTGGGCGATTGCCTGTCGGATTTTGTGGATCTGCTGGCGAGACAGGGCGTACGAATAACGAAAAGGCGGCCGGAAATCAATTTCAGAGATTGCCATGATATATACGTAAGGCTTCTCACCGCAGTCCCCAATGCCGCGCTGCCCAAAGCAATCTTTGACCAGATGCTCGAGGAACTTCCCAAATTGTCCGATGATGACAAAAGTTTCAAAGCCCAGCTGATTAGGGGCACCACCCTGCGGCACCGGGACTGGGTGGTCCTGGACTACTTCAGATTGCTCATGAGACAGAAATGGGCGGATTATTTCCGGGAGGTTGATGTCCTGCTCTGCCCGGCGTCCCCCGTGACAGCGTTTGCCCATGATCACGGCGATTTTTTTAACCGCACCCTAATGGTCAACAATCTAAATCGATCCTATGCAGACACCATGTCCGCCTGGGCAGGTCTGACCTGCGCGTCCTATATGCCGGCCACGGTTGCGCCCATCGGCATCGCCAGAGACGGCATGCCCGTAGGCGTCCAGATCGTGGGCCCGTATCTTGAAGACAAAACCCCCATCCGGTTTGCTTCCCTGATCGAGGAATTGAACGGCGGATTCAAAGCGCCGCCGGGATTTTGAGTAATCTGCGATAAAACATGAGGGATTACACGCAAACAAATAAAAAAATCTCCCCTTGCCACTCTTTGCTGAAGAAGGGAATTAAAGTCCCCCTTTGAACAAGGGGGATTTAGGAGGATTTATTAAATATCAGTGGCAGTGGTACGGATTTGAATGGTATTGAGAGTTATTTCCCCTGAAACTTCGGCTCCCGTTTTTCCTTGAATGCCCTTGGGCCTTCCCTGGCGTCTTCGCTTAAAAAAACGGGAATCCCGTATTCGAGTTCTTTTGCCAGTCCTTCCTTGAGCGGCAGGCCGATGCCTTCCAGCACGCCCTGCTTGATGGCCTTGATGGCCAGGGGGCCGTTTTTGGCAAGGATGTTCGCGTACCGCTCGGCTTCAGCCATGACCTGGCCTTTGGGGACTATTTTATTGATAAATCCGAGTCTCAGAGCCTCTTCGGCGTCGATGAGCTCTCCGGTGAGCAGAATCTCCATGGCTTTGGCGTAGGGGATCTGCCGGGGCAGCCGGACGGTGGAGCCCATCATGGGAACAATGGACCATTTGGCTTCCTGGAGGCCGAACTTGGCGTCTTCGGAGGCGACACGGATGTCGGTCGCATAGAGAATCTCAAACCCGCCGGCAATGGCCGTGCCGTTAATGGCCGCGACAATGGGCTTGTATATTTTGAAATTTCTCAAAAACGCCTTCTGGGTCATATAGGGATCTTTTTGAACCGCTTTGTCTGCTTCGGTTTCCGGCGGGCGCGCGCCGGTGATGAGCGGAATAAGCCTTTTTAAATCCGCTCCGGATGAAAAAACTTCTGTGCCTGCGCCGGTGAGAATGGCACAACGCAGGGAGTCATCATCCCGATAATCTTTCCATGCATCCACAATAGCAATAACGGTCTCCGGGTCAAATGCATTCTGGGCATCGGGGCGGTTGAGGGTAATATAAGCAATGGGGCCCTTTTTTTCATAAATCAGTGACATGATTTTTTATTTCCTTTTTGTTAAGTTTTTATGAAATAAAAAATAATTTTATTCCAAAGGAATAAAATGCTCGATGTCGAGAATGGTATTTGTCGTCTGCTTGGCAAACACCGCCTTGACCTTTAATCCTTCCGCCACCTTATCCGGCGCGATGCCCTCCACAATATGCGTCATGGGTGTGTCGGCTCCGTCCAGCTTGATCATGGCCAGCACAAAGGGGGCCTTGCGGGGCAGGTGCTTGTCGTCATAACGCACCACCGTGAAATTCACCACTTCGCCGGTATTTTGCAGTTCCACCCAGTTGCTGCGGACATCTTCCATGCACCGCTCGCAGGTCTGGCGGGGCGGGACAAAGACCTTGCCGCAGGCGTTGCAGCGGACGCCCATGATTTTTTGTTTGTCCCGGATGGCGGTGATAAACGCGCTCCCCACACGGCCGGCAAAATAAGTATAGGGGAGGGCGAGCTTGCCCTGGATGGTATAGCAATCGGAGGTGTCAAAATCCTTTTTCATGAGTTTCTCCTTTTGGCTTTTCGAATTCTTTCCGGGCGGGCGTAAAGCCCGCCCGACACTTTATTATGGTTTGTGTAGGGGCGGGGTTTATCCCCGCCAATACATTTTTGATTATATTTTTTCCGGGAAAATTTTTTTAAAATTTACCCGGAAAAAATTATTCATCAATCTCAAAATACTTAATATCATCAATACTCCCCGTCCGGTTGTCGTTCCACACCGGGCGAAGCCGGGACCCGTGGCTGACTTTTCCATAAAGGACTGATCCCATTTTAACCCTGTCGAGCTGGTCGGGCCGCAGCAGATGCCAGAAAACCTCCTCGTCCCTGCATCCGTCCAGCAGAATGCCGATGGCGCCGTAAGGCGTTTCACGGGTTTCTCCGGTCAGCGGGTCCGGGCTGGCGTAAAAGCAGTATTCCATCATCCGCATTTCCCCTTTGGGGCCGATCTCCACCCATTCGGTGTTTCCAACCCTGCAGATGGCGCATACTTCGCGGGGAGGGGACTGGAGCCGTCCGCACTGCGGACACTTGATGGCCAGGATTTTTTTATCTTTTAAGGCTTTTAAAAATTTGCCGAACACCGGGCCGGTGGCGAATTTCTGGTTTACGGATATGGTCTTTTTAAGCACCAGCAGTTCCTGTTCCGGCATGATGCCCTGATCGGGCATCATGTATTTTTGAAACATTCGGCTTGTTAAGCCAAATGTATTTAAATCTCCTTTGACTTTGAGTTTCCGTGACGTGAAAGCAGCCATGGCGTCTATTTTTCCGATGTTGATGCCCACAAAGGTTTCACCGCTGGTTTCCATCGCCACATCGCAGCCGGCCAGATCATCGGTTTTATCCAGCGTCATTTTCACGTCTTTGATGATCAGCTTCCACTTCCCGATACCGGTGATATCATATCCAAATGTCTTGTTCACGCCGCTTGCGCCTTCCGGCCGGAAACGGGCTTGCATGGAATTGAAAATGTCTTCGACTTTGATTCCGAAAAATTCACTCATTTTGTCACCCCCTACCATCCTAATTCTTTTTCAAGCATGAACAACACTGTCCACATGGTGCCGCCGAATGAAGAAGCCATTGCGTGGTTGACCGGCCGTGGAATCTGGTGCGGCCCGGCATTGCCCCGGACCTGCTTGGCGGCTTCTGCCACCCGGACCATGGCCGTGGCGCCGATGGGATTGGCCGCGATCACCCCTCCCGACGGGTTGATGGGCATCCTGCCGTCGATCATGATCTCCTTGCTTTCAACAAGTTTAAGATGCTCGTCCCCCTCCAGCAGAAAGAAATCCCGTATCCAGTCCAGGCCCCACCAGGCAGACGGGTCATACATCTCAAACACGTCGAAATATTCCAGGGGATTATGGATGCCGTTTCTTTCATAGAGCTTTTCAGCCGCAAACCGGTGGGTGGTTTCGTTGGGATAATAATTGTTGCACAGGTTGAGGGTTTCCTCCCGGTGAACGGTGATATGATCTCGAACCCAGACCGGGGTTTTGGAAATCTTTTTTGCTTTTTCCTCGGAGGCAAAAATCATGGCGCACGCGCCGTCGGATTGGGAGCACATGTGAATCAGCCGCAGCTCGCCGATGAGCGGCGGTGAATTCTTGATCAGGTCGTCCATCTGGTCCCAGTCCAGGCCGAATGCCCGGTGGGAGTTGGGGTTTAAACAGGCATGCTTGTCCATGATGATGCGATACAGCATGGCGGCCTTTTTGGCGCGCTCCGGACCAAATTCATCGATGATCTTGACCGCAGCCTGGGCGGTCAGCGCCCCGGACTGGAGTTTTCTGGCCCACAAGGGGTCCGCCATGTTGGTGATGCCTCCTGTGGTGTGGCCTTCCTGAAGTTTTTCAAAACCGATGGCCATAACCACGTCATACATGCCGGACGCAACCAGGCTGTCCGCCGCGCAGACAAGGGTGCCGCCGGTGGTGCCGCCGGTGGTGACCCTGAATGAATCTTTTCCATAGGCGCCGGAACCCAGGGTATGCCACATATCCGGCTGGTGGACCATCTCAAAAAGCTCCATATTGCCGTGCACCACACAGTCGATGTCCTTTGCGGTCAGGCCCGCGTCATCCAATGCCTGGCGCACTGCTTCATGGATCATTTCCGGCTGGTTCACATCTTCCCGGTG
>JALOPH010000001.1 GCA_025453995.1 Desulfobacterales bacterium | reverse complement strand
CATGCCGGCCAGCATTGCCGCGGAAATGGCGGAAGCGCCGTTTAGAGGGGATCATTATTTCGCCCTGTTTGCCACCGGCATGACCCTGTTTATCTTTACGCTGATTTTTAATTTTATCGCTGATTATATTTCCCACAAACATCGGCAGGTAGGAGCGGCAACCTTATAATATGGATTAAAAAAGTCCCCCTTTGCAAAGGGGGATTTAGGGGGATTTTGAAGCTCAGCATTAGATCCCCCCCCGCCCCCCTTTGTGAAAGGGGGGGAAATATATTATTCCTTTTTGCATTCGTGATGATACCGAGGCGGCAAGTATGAACAATGAGCATCAATTAAATTTTTCACTAAATTCCGGGAAAAAGAGGAATCTGTTTCAGTCTGCTGTTTTTCTTTTATTCCGGTGTGCAGCCGTAATCAACGCTCTGGCATTGATCATTATCGTATTTTTTCTGCTTAAAAATGGCTGGCGGGCCATAAACTGGACGTTTTTAACCCAGATGCCATACAACGCCATGACTGAAGGCGGTATTCTTCCCTGTATTCTCGGCACCATTTATCTGAGCCTCGGAGCCTTGGCCATTGCATTCCCTTTGGGGATCGCATCGGCTGTTTATTTAAACGAGTATGCCCGGCAGGGATTTGTGCTTCGGGCCATCCGGTTCGGGATCAACAACCTGGCCGGTGTCCCGTCCGTGGTGTTCGGACTTTTCGGCCTGGCGGTATTTGTGACATGGATGGGAATCGGCGTCAGCATTCTGTCAGGGGCCTTGACCCTGGGGTTTTTAACGCTTCCGGTGATCATCGGCACGTCCGAGGAAGCTTTGAAGGCGGTTCCAGCCACCTACCGGGAGGCGTCACTGGGCCTGGGCGCCACCAAATGGCAGACCATTCAAAAGGTAATTCTCCCGGCGGCGCTTCCTTCTGTATTAACCGGCGGCATTCTGGCCTTGAGCCGGGCGGCCGGCGAAACAGCGGCCATCATGTTTACAGCCGCGGTATTTTACACCACGCTCCTTCCCAAATCCATCCTTGATCCGGTCATGGCCCTGCCGTATCATATTTACGTATTGGCCACAGCCGGCACGCAAATCGAAAAAACACGCCCCCTTCAATACGGCACCGCCCTCGTGCTCATCGCCCTGGTGCTGGGCATGAATCTTGCCGCCATCATTTACCGGTCAAAGTTGAGACGGAAAAGATAAATCAAAAAATTATTCCTTTCATATTTCATCCTCCGATAGTATATTCAATTCCAATCAGCTTTTTTGAAATGATTAGTCAGTTTATTCAATGATTTTACTTTCAGACAACATAAAGGATGGCTATGAAATTTTTACTTATTCGAAAGAATTATTACCCTTACAAACTTGAAAATTTCATTTCGCTGCTGTTTTGTTCAATCCTGCTGATCGCATTGAATATAAACTCTGCCAATGCCTTTATTGCCGATCATACGGCGGCCGGTGATTTTGGAAAAATTCCTTCAAATTATTTTTCCACCATCCGCGATCGGCAAAAAATATATTACGGCCATACCTCCCACGGCAGCCAGCTGATCACCGGCATGGAAATGCTCGAAGATCAGGACGATAACAGAAATCCCGGGCTCTATGACCGCCCGGAAATCCATGAAGATTCTCCCGACCTGGGGTATCCTGAATGGGAGACCAACACCCGGAATTATCTAAAAGACCATCCGGAAACCACTCTGGTCATGTGGTCCTGGTGCGGTCAGCTTTCAGATATATCGTCTGATGAAGTGGATCAGTATCTGTCAAAAATGGATAAACTGGAAACCGATTATCCGGATGTCACTTTTGTCTATATGACAGGTCATCTGGACGGCAGCGGCGCAAACGGAACATTGAACAAAAACAATGAACGTATCAGGGCTTACTGCAAAGACCATAGTAAGACGCTTTATGATTTTGCAGACATTGAAACCTATGATCCCGGCGGAAAACCCTACCCCAATGGCAGCGATGCCTGCGAATGGTGCGAAAACTGGTGCGAGACCTATTCCTGCCCGGAATGCGAAGAATGCGCCCATTCCCATTGCTTCAACTGTTATCTTAAAGGAAGGGCGCTCTGGTGGATGCTGGCAAGAATCGAAGGCTGGTCGGGCCAGGGGGGAAACACCGGTTTCCATGATTTTTATGTTCAGCAGTCTGTGGGCAGCGATCTGAATGCCGGTGACGCCTGGGGGGCCGGGCATGCTTTGCGCAGCATCGGCCGGGCAATTCAGCTTGCTTCAAATACAGACGGAGCGGACACAATTCATGTGGCAGCAGGCAATTATAGAGAAACGGTCGAGCCGGTTTCTCAGATCACTTTCTATGGAGGTTATCCGGGCAATGGCGGCAGCATCCGAAACAATATGTCCGGCACCGTCATCAATGGGGAAAATATCCGGCAGGGGATCCGGATAGAGGATTGCGAAAAGGTTGTCATCGACGGGTTCGTGATCAGGAACGGAAAGGTGACGGTGACAGAAAATACCATTTCAAAAAACCATTCTGATGACGGCGGCGGCGGAATCGCGTGCGTATCATCAAGCGCGGAGATCAGCCGGAACACCATCACCAATAATATAAGCTCCGACTGGGGCGGCGGGCTTTTCCTGGAATCATCCGGCCGGGTGGATAACAATGTAATCGTGAATAATTCAGCAGACGTCGGCGGCGGGGTGAGTTACGGCAAAGATCCCGCCCTGCCATCCGCATTGCTGATCAATAATACCATTTCGGGGAATTCAATTTCCACATTGTTCGGCGCAGGCGTATACTGCCATGGGAATCCAGGCGGTGTTGTCGTCAACTGCATCGTGTGGGGAAACACACCGGGCCAGATCGATAAAGCCGTGGGTTCGGAGATCGCCGTTACCTTCAGCGATGTCCAGGGAGGGTATTCAGGCGTTGGCAACATAAATTATGCGCCGGGATTTTCCGGTATCGGAAACTATGAGCTTGCCAAAGAATCCCCTTGCATTGACGCGGGCACATCAACGCTTGCGCCGGATATTGACATTGACGGAAATACGCGGCCCCAGGGGGACGGCGTGGATATGGGCGCCTATGAGTACACCGCCGCCGCGCCCGCCGTTGCTTCCACATCGCCCGAATCAGGCGCTGCGGAGGTGGACCCCGGGACGGCCATTACGGTGACTTTCAGTGTGAACATGGACGCATCCACCATCAATTCTCAGACATTTACATTAAAAAATGAAGCGGGCGATACGGTTTCCGGGACGATCGCATATAGCAATAAAACAGCTTCCTTCACACCCGCCGGCTCCCTTGCGGCTGAAGAGAAATATGCGGCAACCCTGACGACCGGGATCAAAAATGCAAAAGGCGAACCTTTGTCTGAAGACTATTCGTGGGATTTCACCACAGCAGATGAAACTGGCGGCGGGGGCGGCGGGTGCTTTGTATGGTCGCTGCGGGTTCAGTAGCGCCTGAACGAAAATTCCAAATTCTTTCAGGTTGGGTTGAGCCTGTCTTTTTTTTGGGGTTTCATGCCTCAACCCAACCTTCTATTATCAATTGTTTGTGAAATATTGATTTATAATCGAAACCCAACAAAATGATTTTGAGAGGGTTTGGGTTGGGGCACTATTTAGCGCATTCATTCATGACCATTCTTTTGCCTTTTTAAGTTACAGAAGTCTTGAAATCATGTTTTTCTGGATTTCTGAAGTCCCGCCGGCATAAAGGGATAAATAGCTTTCTCGCAAATACCTTTGAATCCTGAATTCCATGGAATATCCCCTGCCTCCGAATATCTGCATTCCTTTTCTGGCAATGTCGTTTAGGGTTTCGGAGCATAAGAGTTTTGCCATACAGATTTCCCTGAAGCAATCTTTTCCCATGGATTTCATCCAAGCGGCATGATAGGTCATCCAGCGCATGGCTTCGATTTGCGTGGCCATGTCCGCCAATGCATGCTGGATCGCCTGAAACTTGATGATCGGTTTGCCGAACTGTTTGCGTGTTTTTGAAAACTCCAGGCATTCTTTCAGTATGGTTGCAGCGCCTCCCAAACAGCTGGCTGCAACGCATATTCGTTCCAGATCCGCTGTCTGGAATAATTGGAGAACGCCGTTGTTCAACCATTCCGGCCCTCCCAGCAGATTTTCTTTTGCAACAGGCACATTTTTGAAGTTTACTTCGCAGGAAGGGTAGGCATTCCCGGCCAGTTTGGGAATCGGCGTTATTGTCAGACCTGCAGATTTCACCGGAACAATAAAAATGCTCATGGCCTTGGATGAATCCGGGTTTTGGCCGGTGAGGGCTTCCGTGATGATATAGTCTGCAACCGATGCGCCTGTTGTCCAGTATTTTGTTCCGGATATTTCAAAACAATCCCCTTTATCAACAGCCTGGGTGCTTACGGAACGCACATCGGAGCCGGCTTCGGGTTCCGTGAGAGCAAAAGCAAATTTCAGATTCCCTTTGAGCAGCCGGGGCATCCATTGATTTTTTTGGGCGTCATTGCCGCATTTATAAAGTATCATGCCGCCGAATACCGCATTGACCAGATACATGTTTACCGCAGTGTAGCTGTTTTGGGCCAGTTGTTCGGCGATGAGAACAACATCGAATATGTTCCCGTCCGTCCCGCCATATTTTCCCGGAAAGGGAACCTTAAAAAAACCATGGTCCCCCATTTTTTTATACAGATTCTCTGGGAATATGCTGTTTTTATCCAATGATGATTCGAATTCAGGCGGGCATTCCTTTGCGCAGAATTCAGCAGCTTGTTCTCTAAGTTGTTGCTGATCGGCGGTTAACTCAAAATTCATCATCCATCTCCTTTTTAAAGCAACTGGTTATTCGAAATTTCCTTTATTGGTATTGATTAAAATTTTTTTAAGAACCTCGTTCACCGATTCCATCGCATCGGGGGAAACTGCGGCAAAGCTCTCCTTGATCATCAGATCCAAAGCATCCAGCGCCTTGTCCCGGACACTGACGCCTTTTTCCGTCAGGCTAATTTTTAAAGCCCTTCGGTCACTGGGATCACTCAAACGACACACAAGGCCATCCTTTTCCATGCGATCGATCAGTCCGGTCATGGTGGAGGGCTCAAGCCCGGCACAGCGCCCCAGTTCGGTGTGATTCATTCCGGTTTTCGTGCCGAATTTGCCGAGCACTTCATCCATCCCGTCACTTTCCCATAAACACATCAAAACTCCCATATAGGCAGGCTTTACCTCCGGCAGACCGGCCTTCAGCAATTCTTTTTTCAACATGGACGTCATGGCCAGGGAAGCTTTGGTAATCAGATAGTACGGGCAGTTTGAAGGAGACATATTCTGCATGGGGACTCCTGTTGGTATTTTTTATCCATAATTTATGGTATCATATATTACGTATACATAATATATGCAAGCAAAATTTTTAATTCCCAAATAATTCCCAATAATTTTTTTCAGCAATAGATAGGAAATGGGATTTAGCCGCTTTTAGTGAAGTATCGAGATGCCCTATGATTTAAGTTAATAAGGTAAGAGCGTCCCAATCTTTTCTCGTTATCAATCCTATGTAGAAGGGGCGGGCTTTGCGCCCGCCCGTTTTCCCCTCTTTGGCAAAGAGGGGTCAGGGGAGATTTAAATTTTCCTGATTACAACGCACCCGCAGGAATTCCTGCGACACAAAACTAAAATATCCGCAAAAACTCCCGTTCTGAATCCCCGCTTTCCTGCCATATCCTTTTTGTGGTTAAAGCCGGCGGTTTTTGGAATACGAAATGTTGCTATTTTTCAGGAATGTTGAATTTTTCCTTTAATTTTTTGTACACCACCGGCGGGACCATGCTTTCAATATCCCCGCCGAACTTTACGGCTTCCTTGATGATGGAGGAGCTGGTGAAAATCCAGCGCAGGCCGGTCATCAAAAATACGGTCTGGATATCCCGGTTGAGCTTCCGGTTCATAAGCGCCATCTGGAACTCATACTCAAAGTCCGATACCGCCCGCATTCCCCGCAAAATCGCCTGGGCGTTGCGAGCAACCGCATAATCCACCAGCAGGCCGCCGTAGGATGCGATTTCAATCCGATCGCTGAATTTTTTCAAGGATTCCCTCAGGAGTTCCATCCGCTCTTCGATGGTAAAAAGCGTAGTTTTGGCCGGGTTTTCCAGGATTGTTACAATGAGTTTGTCAAAAATCATCAGTCCGCGGGAGATAATGTCGATGTGCCCGTTGGTGACCGGGTCAAAGGAACCAGGATATATCGCTGTTTTACACATTATTGTTTCCTTTGGGAAAAAATTAAATTACATGAATCAGTTTTAAAAATCCTGTGCAACTGTACAGGATTTTTATTTATTTATCACGCAAGTGATAAATGAAACAAGGGTTTTTCCGTATTTCCGCTGATCAAAAAGCTTAAATTCAGCTAAATTTTCAGGGACCGGTTCTGTGATCGAGTGCTCAATGATGACCAGGGCTTCATTCTTTAACGCGCCCGAGTCCGCAAGATTTTTAAGTGTCGGGCGGATGGCGTCCTTATTATAGGGCGGATCCATGAATATAAGGCCAAACCCCTCCCCGAATTTTTTCAGGCAGTTCAAGTTTTTTAGAATATCCCACTGGAAGACAACAGCCTGATCTGAGAGTCGACAGGCCGCGATATTTTTTTTAATGATGGCAATGGATCGGCTGGATGAATCAATCAGCACGGCGGCGCGTGCGCCCCGGCTCAGGGATTCGATGGCAAATGCGCCGGTTCCGGAAAAAAGGTCGAGCACAAATGCATCGGCAATGCGAAAGGCGCAGATATTGAATATGGCTTCCCGAACCCGGTCGGCTGTGGGGCGAATAGCGGCGCCGGTCAGGGCTGCCAGTTTTTTCTTTTTTAATCTGCCGGCGATAACCCTCATTGAATTTAAGCCGCATTGATTTTTTTGGCTATTTTCTGAACAAAGGCCTTGTCTGCGCCAATGGCTCTGGCGGTGTTGGCGATATGATTGTCATTTTCCGTCAATTTCCGGCGGATGAATTCATGCTCAAATAATTCTCTGGCTTTGTCCAAGCGGTCTACTGAAAAAAGGGATGCTTCGGATAGTGTTTGACCGCTGATTGCCGGATTGTAGGGGGAAGGGATATCTTTGGCGCCGATAATTTGGTTTTTGAAAAAGATGTCCAGACGTTCCAGAAAATTTTTCAGCTCGCGGACATTCCCCGGCCATGAATATTGCCGCAGAGATTCAACGGCTTCGGGAGTGAAAGTTTTTGGGGCGGTATGGTTCTTTTCGGCAAGCTGGGCAAGAAAATAACGGATCAGATCCGGAAGGTCTTCGGATCGATCCCTTAAAGCAGGCACCTGGATGGGGATGACGTTTAACATATAAAACAAATCTTCCCGGAATTTTCCCGCTTCGATTTCCCTTGAAAGGTCTTTGCTCGTTGAGGCGATGACGCGTATATCAATGCTCAATCTTCGGCCGCCGCCGATGCGCTGAAGTTTTTTTTCCTGAAGAATCCGGACGACGGTTCCCTGGCTTTGCAAATCCATTTCACCGATTTCATCAAAAAAAAGGATGCTTCCGTGTGCGAGTTCGAATTTCCCTTTTTTCCTATAGCCCGCGCCAGGGAGAGCGCCTTTTTCATGCCCCAGGAGTTCATCTTCCATCCGGTCTTGAGAAACAGCCGCGCAGTTGATGTCGATCATGGGATGTCCGGATCGCGCGCTGAGTTGATGAAGCATTCGCGCCGCAAGTTCTTTTCCGACCCCATGTTCTCCCATGATGAGAATCCACGCGTCAGTGGGAGCGGCGATGGCGATCTGTTTTTTAAGTTCCTGAATGGCGGGGCTGTTGCCGTTAAAGGAGAGTCTGTCGATGTTTTTTTTGCGCAGATAGAGGTTTTCTTCTTCAAGCCTCCGGAAGTTTAAGGCATTGTTGATGGCCACAATGACCTTGTCGATGGAAATCGGCTTTTCGATAAAATCAAACGCGCCGATTTTGGTGGCATTGACGGCCGTTTCAATGGTGCCGTGCCCGGTGATCATGACCACGGGTGTGGCCGGCTGAATTTTTTTTATCTCTTTGAGCGTGTCGATGCCATCGATTCCGGGCATCCAGATATCGAGCAGCACCAGATCCGGAGATTCTGAATCCAGAATTTTCAGCGCCTCATAGCCGTTGCTTGCGGTAATGGTTTCAAAGCCCTCATCTGAAAGGATGCCGCTTAAGGTTTTGAGGATGGATGTTTCATCATCAACAATCAGGATGGATGGGAACATAAATTTATTCCTTTAATGAGTTCATAGGTTCACGGTTCACCGGTTCATTGGTTCGAGAATCGGGGGTTTCAACCGCTGAACCGTGAACCGCTGAACCATTGAACCTTTCTTCGTTTTAAACCGGCAATTCAATCACAAACCTCGCGCCGTGCGGGTCATTGTCCTCGGCATAAATTCTGCCTTTATGGTCGGCAATAATGGTGCTGACAATGGCCAAACCAAGCCCCATGCCGGTTTTCTTTGTCGTAAAATCAGGTTCAAAAAGATACGGTTTTTCCAGATCTGAAATCCCGAGGCCCGTATCAGCCACCGCCAGCGTGACCTTTTTTTTCGATTCATCATGGGAAAGACTGAAGGCAATACTCCCTTCGGTGCGGATGGCCGCGATGGCGTTGTCGATGAGGTTGATCAGGGTCTGTTTGAACTGCTGCCGGTCGATATTCAAGATCGGGATATTTTCTGCCGCGTCAATTGCAAATGTAATATTGGGGTGGCCTTCCCGATAGAGCGCGACGGTTTCGTGAATAATGGGGGCAAGCTCACTGGGCTGAAGGTTGGCGGTCGGGAATTTGGCGAATGCTGAAAATTCATTAACCAGGTTTCGGATCAGTTCCGTGTGGTCGATGATGGTTTTGGTGCATTCCTCAAAAACAGGGTCGTTGATTTTTTCCTTGTATTTTCGCCAGAGCCGCTGGGCCGACAGGGAAATGGGCGTTAACGGGTTTTTGACTTCATGGGCGATTCTGCGGGCCACTTCCCGCCAGGCGGCCATCCGCTGGGCTTTTTCCAGCTCGGTCATATCGTCAAACACCATCACCAGACCGATCTGCTGGCCGGCATCGTCTTTGAGCGCGTTGAAATTGACGATGAAGCTTTTCCTCTTTCCCGAAATGGTCATCGTGATTGACCTTGTAAGGCTTTCTTCCCGTTTGTTCCAGAAACGGTCATAAATTTCTTCGCCAAGTTCCTTGTGCTGGTTTTTAAGAATATGAAGATAGCTTTTTTTGATAACTTCAGATGACTCGATGGAGAGCATTTTTTCAGCCGCGCGGTTGATGGTTGAAACAAGCCCGCGCGAGTCTAAGGAAATGACTCCTGCAGAGACATTGTTCAATACGATTTCCATGTATCGGCGCCTGGCTTCTATTTCAATGTTCTGGTCAAACAATTTTTTAGCGTATTGCTCAAGCTCCACGCGATTAAATCTTAAATCCCGTGTCATTTTATTAAATGAATCCACCAGGGTTTTGATCTCATCATCGGCCTCCACCGTGATGTTGTGCGTCAGATCCCCTTCCGAGACCCGCCGGGTCCCTTCGGCCAGTTCCATAATGGGGATGGTGATGGTTTTGGAGAGATACAGGCCGAACCAGACCGCGCAGAAGACCACCAGCAGAGAGACGATGGTCAGGGTGACATAATAGGTAAACCGAACCGGGCGTTTGAGCATTTTGGTCTGCTGGTACTCTTCAAATCCCCTGGAAATCGATGTCAGACTCTGGGACAGATTCGGCGGGATCAGAACGCTGATGACGACAAAGCCGCTAATCGCATCCCCCTTTGCGCCGAACGGCAGAGCTGCAATATTCCGGATGACCTCGCCGGAAACCGTATTATCAGAAGTCGACCATGTGTTTGCATCCAGCGTTTCCCCTCTGAGGAGCGCATCGGCGGCCACCGGCGCAAAGGTCTTGCCGGTCAGTTTTTCAACCACGGATGAGGCCAGTTGCGCGGCGCCTGCCGCATCGTAGACCTCTACAATATCCAGATTGAATTCCCGCTGGGCGATCTGGACGTAATTAACCAGTTCTTTGGCATTTTCAGGGGCAAGCAGGTTCCGTCTGGAAATCTGGTACGCGGTTTTTTCCAGGAAAAAAACATTGTTTTGCTCCACCATCGTGTAGATGTTTCTGCCCACGGCAAGGGAGTTTTGCAAGGCCTGGTCTATGGGTATTTTAAACCAGAATTCCATGCTGGATGTGATAAAATTCAGCGAAAAAAAGAAAAGCACAGTGGACGGCAGGAGCGTCAAGGTGATGAATGCGGCCACCAGCTTGGTTCGGAGCCGTGTGCCCTCGACTTTCCGGCGGCGTTCTACCAAAAGCTTGACAAGGTTTCGGAACACAAGGAAAATGAGGAGGATGATCAGCAGCAGGTCGATATTGATGAGGATAAACATCAATATCATATTATCCAGTGGAATGTCACTGGCAAGCCGCATGGATTTCACGGTGATCAGGCTGATGACGGAAACCATCGCCAGAACAACAGCGATGATAAAATAATCCCTTTTCCGACGCTGCTTTTCGTCAGAGGCGAGTTTGAAGAATGGCTTTTTAAACCTGTTGGGTTTCATTTTGAGGAATCAGCCGGTATATATGCGTGTTGGCACGGCATCAGTAGATGAATTTGATTGTTTGCCAATCCGTTTCAAAATCCAGCAAGGTGACGAAGAAAAAAATATAATTGAGAAAAAGCGGTAACGTCACCTTTTCGAGTTCGGCTTTGGCTTTGATTTTATAATGGCCGCCCTTTTGAAGATGGGAAAGTGGCATCAGTCTCAGGTCGGATATTTCGGTCATCCACTGCTTGGCTTGATCAAAAGATTCCGTGGTCAACGGCTTATCGTTTTCCCAGGACCGTTTGACTGTATAGTCGTTTTTGAGGTTGTTGTACTTGATCGTATGAGACAGCGTCACCTCAAGGATTTTTCTATCCAGTATAATGCCTCTGAATTCCGACACAATGATGAAAAAAGAAAAAGTCGTGGGAGCGCCGCTCATGACCGCCTCCTCCAGTTTCTCTTTAAAAGCCCCTTCCACTTTCAAAGACAGCATTAAATCGTCGGGATGATCGGTTACGGCCATGTCAATGATGCGGACGTCTCGAATAAATGGGTTTGCAGATGTCATCGATGGCAGGGCAGCAACTGCCCAGAGCAAAGCTGTAAAAATTTTTAATGCCAGTCCTTTTTTCATGCAGTGTTTAACTCCTCATTGTTTTCAAAGCCTTGAGGCGACATTTCGTGACCGTTCAAAGTCCGCCAAGGTCATGGTTTCCCATGATGATTTCTGGTTGAAAAATTCCTTTAAAAATTCATGGTTGAAATGATGCCCGGATTTGAACAATTCCACATGCCCGAGAATCGGCAATCCGAGAAGTGAAAAATCGCCGATGCAATCCAATATTTTATGGCGTACGAACTCATCTGCGTATCTCAGGCCGTTCTGATTGACGATGCCGTTTTGGTCGAGCACCACGGCATTGTCAAGTGATCCGCCTTTGGCCAGCCCATAAAATTTCATCAACTCAAGCTCATGGAGAAAACCGAAGGTTCTTGCCCGGCAAATTTCCCTTTCAAAGCTATCTTCAGTCAGATCAATGGAAAAGGTCTGGGTCTTGATCACCGGGTGATCAAATTCGATGGTGCAGGAGATTCTCATTCGGTCTGCGGGATGCAGGCAGACGGATTTTCCATTTTTTTCAAGCTTGATGGGCGAATTGACCGCAAAATAGATCCGGGGCGCGTTCTGCTCGACAATGCCGGATTTTCGGATGGAATGGGTAAAAAGGGTTGCGCTGCCGTCCATGATGGGCATTTCATAATCATCCAGCTCAGCCACCACATTATCAATTGAAAGACCGGCCAGGCAGGCCATGAGATGTTCGATGGTGGAGACGATGCAGCCGTTTTCGCCGATAACCGTCGCCAGGCTCGTGTCCACCACCCGGTTGAAATGGGCTTTAATCTGAGGTTTGGCCGGCAGGTCCACCCTCCGAAAGTTGATCCCGGAATTGGGCGGCGCAGGTTTGAGGGTCAGGTTGACTTCTTTTCCCGAATGAACGCCGACACCTTTAAAATGAACCGGCTCGGCAAGCGTGCGCTGGTTGTACGCCATTGTCATGGTCTGTTTTTGTTATTCACCAGATGAAGGTTGTTCCTGCAGGAGGAGGATCCCATTTGCGATTTGCAATTCCCCGTTCGCAATTTATAGTTTATAATTTTTTATAACTGATACCATTAAAAAATGCAATCCGCATGCAAAAAAATCCGCAGTATCTGGATGGAAGGAGTGAATCCGTCGGATTTGTAAAATTGATTGTTCTCATTTGGCGGCTTTGTTATAGAAGAAAAAATTCCGGCAACATAAATAGCAGTGCCCGAACGGAAACCGCATCTTTTGGTCAAATACCGCGTTTTCGAAATTTTTTGATCCTCGACGTAGCGCCGCTGCGCCTGCGGTCAGAAAACTCCTGCGGCCTTGTCTTTGGCCAAAATCTAATTTTCCGTTCAGACACAAAATAGGGATCCATTAAAAGTTTTTGATACCGTTATGCGGTTGATAAGAAGGAGAAGGGATGCTGTCAAGGGTATTGACCAGCGCAGTGATCGGGATTGATGCGTATGTGATGGAAGTGGAAGTCGATATCTCCCGGGGCCTTCCCGCATTTACGACAGTGGGCCTTCCTGAAGTTTCCGTAAAGGAGAGCAGGGAGCGGGTCAAGGCTGCAATCCAGAACAACGGATATTCTTTTCCGGATGACCGTATTACCGTCAACCTTGCTCCGGCCCATATTAAAAAGGAGGGGACCGGTTTTGATCTCCCCATTGCCCTGGGGATCCTTTCCGCAACCGGTGTTATTCCCAATCAGGACATGCACCGCCGCCTGGTTTTGGGAGAGCTTGCTTTGGACGGACGCATCAAGCCGGTATTCGGGTCCCTGCCCATGGCGATTGAAGCAAGAAAGGCCGGGTATCCCGAGATTCTTGTGCCCTATGACAACCGCCGGGAAGCCGCCGTGGTTGGCGGAATATCCGTCATTCCGGTCAGAACTCTCACGGATGCCGTGGATTTCATCCGGGGGGAGAAATTGATCCCGCCAGAGGCATATTCCCCGGAAACAGTTTTTAAAGATACAGAATTCAGTGAATCGGATTATTCAGAAGTCGCCGGTCAGGCCCATGTGAAGCGGGCCATGGAAATAGCGGCCGCCGGCGGCCATAATCTTCTCATGATCGGGCCGCCCGGCTCCGGTAAAACCATGATGGCCAGGAGGCTGCCTTCCATCCTGCCCGAATTGACTTTTGAAGAGGCCATAGAGACCACAAAAATATTCAGCGTCGCCGGTTTTTTAGAAAAGGATCAGGCCCTGGTGACCCATCGGCCTTTCCGTTCGCCCCACCATACTATATCGGATGCCGGCATGATCGGCGGCGGCAACATCCCCAGGCCCGGCGAAATCAGCCTGGCGCATAACGGCGTGCTTTTTTTGGATGAGCTCCCGGAATTTAAAAAGCCGGTGCTGGAAGCCCTTCGCCAGCCGGTGGAGGATCGAAAGGTAACCATATCCCGGGCGGCCACCACCATTACCTATCCGTCCAGTTTCATGCTGGTGGCGGCCATGAATCCCTGTCCGTGCGGACATTATATGGACCCGAAACAGACGTGCAAATGCGGGCATCATCAGATTCAGAAATACAGAAACCGGATCTCCGGGCCGCTGCTGGACCGGATGGATATTCATGTGGAGGTTCCGGCGGTTGCCTACAGCGAGTTGGTGAATCCGCCGCCGTCGGAATCGTCCAGGTCGATTCGGGATCGGGTTTCCAGGGCCAGGCAAATCCAGTCCCGGAGGCTTGAAAATTTTAATATTTACGCGAACTCCGAGATGAAAAACCGGCATATAAAAAAATTTTGCCGGATGGACGACCCGTCCATGCAGATTCTTCAGGCGGCTGTGGACAGGCTGGGGCTGTCCGCCCGGGCCTATAACCGGATATTGAAAATCGCCCGAACCATCGCAGACCTTGAAAGTGACCCGGAAATCAGATCCGGCCATATCGCCGAGGCGATTCAATACCGGAGTCTGGACCGGAAGATGTAAAAGCAGAATCCAGGAGTCAGAAGCCAGAAGCCAGAAAAATAATGAATATCGAACAAGGAATAATGAATGAAGAATGATTTTAACCTTCGCTATTCCTTGTTTATTGTTTGAAATTCATATCTCTTATTCTGGATTCTGGCTCCTGGATTCTGAATTCCTTAATATAAATATAACCTATATTTGGAGGTCCTTTGATCAACCGAAATGTTTGGGCGGAAATTGATTTGGCCGCAGTCTCCCATAATGTCGGACAGTTAAAGAAGCTGCTGCGCCCTGAGTGCTTGTTGATGGCGGTGGTCAAGGCCAATGCGTATGGGCACGGCATGATTGAAGTTTCAGGCCGGGCGCTTAAAGAGGGCGCGGATTTTCTGGGCGTGGCCAGGATCAGTGAAGCCATCCGGCTGCGGGAGGGATACATTGACGCGCCGGTACTGATTTTCGGATATACGGACCCGGAGTATGCCGCCACATTGATCAATTATGATCTGACCCAGACGGTATATGCCTTTGAGCACGCCAAGCGGCTCTCCGACATGGCCCGTCAACTGGGCGGGAAAATCAAGATTCACCTCAAGGTGGATACAGGTATGGGCCGGCTGGGGATACTGCCCTGCGAGCTGAATCCGCCGGAATTCCAGGGGAAATTTTTGGGGAGCGCCATCCGCGAAGTTGAAATGATCGCTCGCCTGCCGGGCATCAAACTTGAAGGAATTTACACCCATTTCGCAACTGCGGATCACCCGGATAAGACATTCGCTCTCCGGCAATTTGAACTGTTTGATCTTTTCATCGCTGAGATAAAAAAATGCGGCATTGAAATCAAAATCAAACACGCGGCCAACAGCGCGGCCATTATCGAGATGCCCCAAACCCATATGGACATGGTAAGGGCGGGCATATCCGTGTATGGCATTTACCCTTCTGATTCGACGGACAGAACAAAGATATCTTTAAAACCCGTCATGGCATTAAAATCAAGGGTCATTCATGTCAAGCGCGTGAATGCCGGGTTTTCGGTCAGTTACGGAGCCGCAGCCCGGACCGGCAGGCCCACCGCCATCGCCACAGTGGCCATAGGATATGCCGATGGCTTCAATCGACAGCTTTCTTCCGCAGGGAGGATGCTGGTCAATGGCGCAAGCGCCCCGGTGATCGGCAGGGTCTGCATGGATCAGACCATGATTGATGTCGGGGATGCTCGGGAAGCATTAGTCGGCGATGAGGTGGTGGTTATCGGAACCCAGGGGGTTCAATCCATCGGCGTGGACGAAATCGCGCATAAAATACATACCATCAGCTACGAGGTTTTGACCGGCGTATCAGACCGCGTCCAGCGGATATATTCAGCCTGACGGGGGCATACGATATATTGTATAATGATAAAATAATTTATCCAGATATTGACGCGACAATCGGGTGATAACGCATTGAAACTGTTCAAACTGTTTTCTAAAAAACATGGGGCAAAATCTCTTGACAAGGTTTTTGGGGAATGCTAATTATTTATTTTTAATGCAAAAATTTATCTTATCCCCTTGATATTTAAGGATATCTCAAAAGAGAGATTATAGACGGTCGGTGCGAAAACCGGATTAAAAAATAAATAAAATTCATAATATTTTATGTTGAGCGAAAGGAGGTGCGCCAGGTCAGTAATCATTTTGGATTGTGTTCATAAGTGGAGAAGAATTCACTTTCATTAAAACGTTAAATAGGAGGTAGCTAATGCCAAGTTTTGTAATTGCTGAAAAATGTGACGGGTGCAAGGGCGGCGATAAAACAGCCTGCATGTATATTTGCCCCAATGATCTGATGGTTCTGGATCCCAACGCGATGAAGGCTTACAATCAGGAGCCCGATCAGTGCTGGGAATGTTTTTCCTGCGTAAAAATTTGCCCCACCCAGGCGATTGAAGTCAGAGGGTATGCTGATTTTGTGCCCATGGGAAGCAGCATTATGCCGATGATGGGCACCGAGGATGTCATGTGGACCTGCAAGTTCAGAAACGGACTCATCAAGCGGTTCAAGTTCCCCATCCGGACCACTCCGGAAGGCGCTGCAAATGCATATCCGGACCTCAAAGGAAAAGACCTTGACAGCGGCCTGCTTTCCACCGAGGAAGCGGACGGTTATCAGATTCCGAAACCGAAGGCGACCGTCTAATTGTGTCTTTGATCGATTTATCCGAAACCATGACGAATTGAGAATTATAATTTTTAAGGAGGATATAATATGGCATTACCAAACAAACCCAAGGGTGAACTCAAAGCCGTAAGAGATCCGGCAGTTGAAGAGCGCGAAGTCGACTATTTGATCGTTGGCGGCGGCATGGCGGCCTGCGGAACTGCGTTTGAAATCAAGAAATGGGCGGCTGCGGACGCAAAGATTCTTCTGTGCGACAAAGCGGCCATGGAAAGAAGCGGCGCGGTGGCTCAGGGCCTTTCCGCCATCAATACATATGTCGGCGAAAACGCTCCGGATGATTACGTCCGCATGGTCCGAAACGACCTGATGGGCATTGTCCGCGAAGACCTGATTTTCGACCTGGGCTGCCACGTGGATGACTCTGTTCATCTGTTTGAAGAATGGGGCCTGCCGATCTGGAAGAAATCCGCAGACGGCAAGAACATGGACGGCAAGAAAGGCTTGTCCATGGGTTCGCTGAAAAGCGGTGCAAAACCGGTCCGCACAGGCAAATGGCAGATCATGATCAACGGCGAATCTTACAAGAGAGTCGTAGCCGAAGCCGCGAAAAAGGCTCTTGGCGACGCAAACATTCTGGAACGCTGCTTCATCGTTGAGCTGCTCAACGACGCCAACAACCCGAATCAGATTGCCGGCGCAGTGGGATTCTCCCTGCGTGAAAACAAAGTCTACATCATCAAAGCTAAGACGATTATGGTCGCATGCGGCGGCGCGGTAAACATCTATCAGCCGCGCTCCGTAGGTGAAGGCAAAGGCCGCGCCTGGTATCCGGTATGGAACGCAGGTTCCACCTTTACCATGGGCTTAAGAGCCGGCGCCCAACTGTCCATGATGGAAAACCGCTTCACCCCGGCCCGTTTCAAAGACGGTTACGGCCCGGTCGGCGCGTGGTTCCTTCTGTTCAAAGCCAAAACATTGAACGGCCTTGGTGAAAATTTCGCAGCCAGCGACGCCGCCAAGAAAGAGCTGGAAAAATATGCGCCCTATGGCACCGCAGCTATTACTCCGACCTGCCTGCGCAACCACCTGATGCTCTTTGAAATGAAAGAAGGCCGCGGCCCCATCATGATGGATACGGTTACCGCGCTGGATGCTATTGCCAAAACCATGGACAAGAAGGAACTCAAGCACCTTGAATCAGAAGCCTGGGAAGACTTCCTGGATATGACCTGCGGCCAGGCCAACCTGTGGTGCGCACAGAACTGCGAACCGGAAAAGAAGAACTCAGAAGTTATGCCCACCGAGCCGTATCTTCTGGGATCTCACTCCGGCTGCTGCGGCATGTGGGTTTCAGGACCGGACTATGACTGGGTTCCCGATGCGTATAAAATCAAAGTCAACGGCAAGGTATACAACCGCATGACCACGGTCATCGGTCTGTTTACCTCCGGCGACGGCGTGGGCTGCTCAGGCCACAAGTTCTCTTCAGGCTCCCATGCGGAAGGCCGTATGGCCGCCAAAGAGATGGTGAAGTTTGTCCGCGACAACGCTTCCTTCAAACCGGCCATCAAAGAAACCGCAAAAGAACTGGTGGACATGGTCTACAAACCTGTCAGAGTCTATCTGGACAACTGCGCTTATACCACGGCTGAAGACATCAACCCCAACTACATCAAGCCCAACGGCATGATGTACCGGATGATGAAAAACACCCATGAGTACGGCGCCGGAACGTCAACCTATTATCAGACCTCCAGCAAGATGCTTGAAATCTGCATTGAAAACCTTGAAATCATGCGTGAAGATGCAGAGAAACTGGCTGCCGGAGATCTCCATGAACTCATGAGATGCTGGGAAATCTATCATCGGTTGTATACGGTTGAGGCTCACCTGCGCCACATCCAGTTCCGCAAAGAAACCCGCTATCCGGGATTCTATTATCAGGCGGATCATCCGGGACAGGATGACAAGAACTGGTTCTGCTTCACCAACTCCACCTATGACAAGAAGACAAACAAGTGGGATCTCAAGAAGGTCGATTATATCAAGATCTTCCCCTAAACCTTGAATGTGACGATGCAAGTCGTTGATTGACGCCTCCAGGCGCCTTTTTCGGGCGCCTGGAGGTTTTTATTAAACGTGGAATTCATAAGCCAGGAGCCAGGAGCCAGAATGGGAAGAATTGGTATTCTCCGTATTCTGGATTCTGACTTCTGAATTCTGGATTCTGAATTAAAAATTAGAACACTTTAGCACGGAGGATGAGCATGACAGAAAATAAAGCAGCCCCGTTTAGCGGAAGCATTATGGTGGTCGGTGGAGGTATCAGCGGATTGACTACCGCCATCGAAGCGGCCGAAGTGGGGTATGAAGTCTTCATCGTTGAGAAAAATCCGTACCTCGGTGGAAGAGTATCCCAACTCAACCAGTATTTTCCCAAGCTGTGCCCCCCCACCTGCGGATTGGAAATCAACTACAGAAGAATCAAAGACAATCCCAACATCAAAGTTCTGACCATGGCGGAAGTGGAGAAGATCAGCGGCGCCCCCGGCAGTTATGAGGTGACCGTGAAACTGTCTCCCCGGTATGTCAATGAGAATTGCACCTGCTGCGGCGATTGCGCCAAAGTTTGTCAGGCGGAGATCGTCAATGAATTTAATTTCGGTTTAAACAGGATGAAAGGCGCATACCTGCCTTATGAAATGGCGTTTCCCGCCCGGTATGTGATCTCTTCACAGATCATCGGCACCGAAGACGCCAAACGCTGCAAGGAAGCCTGCAAATACAATGCGGTGGATCTTGAGATGAAAACCAAAACCGTCAATCTCAATGTCGGCGCCGTTGTCTGGGCAACCGGCTGGCAGCCATACGACGCCATCAAGATTGACAACCTGGGTTTTGGCCGATACCCCAATATCATCACCAATATGATGCTGGAACGTCTGGCCGCGCCCAACGGACCGACCAAGGGGCAGATTCTGAGACCTTCGGATGACAAAGCGCCGCAAAGTGTGGCCTTTGTTCAATGTGCCGGGTCAAGAGATGAGAACCATCTTCCCTATTGTTCCTATATCTGCTGCATGGCATCCTTGAAACATGCCACTTATATCCGGGAAAGGTATCCGGATGCGGAAATTTTTATCTTCTATATTGATATGCGCGCACCGGGTTACCGGTATGAAAAATTTTACAAAAAGATAAAGGAAGACGCCAAGGTCTTCTTTATCAAAGGAAAAGTGGCGGCTGTCGAACAGGCGGCGGACAATCACCAGATCACCGTGGTGGCTGAAAACGCCGTCACCGGCGAGAAAATCCGCAAAACCGTGGACCTGGTCGTTCTCGCCACCGGCATGCAGCCCACAGCGGCTGTTTCCAAACTCCCGGCGGACCTTAAGTACACGGATGACGGGTTTATTATCAATGACTTTGATAAGGGCGGCATGTTCGCGGCAGGCTGCGCCAATAAGCCGGCGGACGTGGTGTCATCAAACCAGAACGCCACCGGTATGGCGCTCAAAGCCATTCAAACACTGGTGAGGAGATAGGAGGTTAACCATGGATAAAAAGTATGGTGTATATATCTGCACAGGTTGCGGCATCGGTGATGCCCTTGATGTGAGCGCCCTAAGCGAAGTGGCTGCAGACGAAGGATTCCCCTGTCAAACCCACCCGTTTTTGTGCGGTAAGGAAGGGATTGATTTTTTAAAAAAAGAGAATGCTGAGAAAAAGATCAATGCATTTGTGCTGGCCGCTTGTTCTCGCCGCGTGAATTACGACGTGTTTAAGTTAGAAGGCTGCATCATTGATCGGGTTAATATCCGGGAAGGCGTGGCCTGGTCCCACCCCCGTTCAACCTTTCCCGCGCTGACTGAAGAGGAAAAAAAGGACTCCACAAAATTCGACAGGGTCCAGATGATGGCTGAAGATTATATCCGGATGGGCATAGCCAAGGTCAAAAAGATCAATCTTCCTGAGCCCTACAAGCTGCAGAGCTTTTCAAAGAAAATTCTGGTTCTGGGCGGCGGTGTCACCGGCATGGCGGCGGCCTTGGATGCAGCTAAAGCCGGCTATGAGGTCACCATTGTTGAAAAGGAATCCCAGCTCGGCGGCAATTCAGCCAAATGGAGAAAACAACTGCCGGTCAATCCCCCCTACGAGAATTTGATCCCATCGGTTGTTGCAGACAAAATCAAACAGGTCGAATCCAACGCTAAAATTGTGGTGAAGACCCAGACGGAAGTCGCCCGTATTGCGGGAGAACCCGGAGATTTCACGGTCACGCTGAAAAAACCCGGTGAAAAGATCGAGTTTGACGTTCCATTCCCACTGCCGCCTGAAATGAAGGTGGATGAATCCGGAAAAGAACTGGATGCGGAAAAACTCCATGAAAAATACATGGAATACAATAAAGGCAGAAATGACATCCTGACGCTCGATCCCAATGGCGAGAAGTTCGGCGCAGTCATTCTGGCGGCCGGATGGCGGCCCTATGAGCCCAAAGACGGCGAGTTCGCCCATCTGGGCTTGGGACAGACACCGGATGTGGTCACCAATTTCCAGTTTGAGGAGATCGCTGCCAAAGGTAAAATCGTCCGTCCGTCTGACGGCAAGGCGGCCAAATCCGTGGTCTTTATCCAAAGCCCTGGAAACGGCGACGACTCTGACTTTGCTTTTACCGGCGCCGTGACCAGTTCGGTGGCTCTTAAGCAGGCCAAATATGTCAGGGAAGACTATGCCGATGGTAAAGCGTTCATTTTCTATCAGCATATGCGGACGCCTGGGTTGTCGGAGAATTTTTACAAGAATATTCAGCAGGACCCCGGCATTTTCCTGACCAAAGGCGAAGTCACCGGCGTTGCCAAGAGCGGCAGCGGTTTGATGGTGGACGCCAGCAATACCCTTTTGGGTGAGCAGGTTCAGGTAAAAGCTGACATGGTGGTGCTGGCCACCGGCATGGTGCCGGTCACCACGGATAACCCGGTGATCAATCTGGCCTACCGCCAGGGACCGGGATTCAGGGATAATGATCTGTTTGACAAATATGCGGATTCGAACTTCATCTGCTTCCCCTATGAAACCCAGCGGACCGGCGTATATGCCGCCGGCGCCATCCGGCGGAGCATGTCCATTGATGAATCGGTAGAAGATGCCTCGGGCGCGGCCTTGAAAGCTATTCAGTGCATTGAATCCGCCAACCGGGGCGTTGCAGTCCACCCGAGATCCGGCGACATGACATTCCCGGATTTCTTCTTCCAGAGATGCACCCAGTGCAAGCGATGCACGGAAGAATGTCCGTTCGGCGCGCTGGATGATGACGCTAAAGGCACACCGAAGCCCAATCCGGCCCGGTGCCGTCGCTGCGGCACCTGCATGGGCGCTTGCCCGGAACGCATTATCGGATTTGCCGATTATAATATCGACAGCATCGGCTCCATGGTAAAATCGGTCAAAGTCCCGTCAGCGGATGACTACGAAGAACCGCCCTTCCGGATACTTGGCCTTGTCTGTGAAAATGACGCATACCCGGCATTAGACATCGTCGGCCTTAACGGCTTGTCCTATTCGGCGGATGTGCGATTGATTCCGGTGCGCTGCCTGGGTTCTGTGAACGTGATCTGGATCAAGGATGCTCTATCCCAGGGTATGGACGGTGTGTTCCTGCTGGGATGCAAACACGGTGACGATTATCAGTGTCACTTTGTGAAAGGAAGCGAGCTTGCCAGTATCCGTATGAAGAAGATCGGTGAAGCGCTGAAAAGTCTTGCGCTCGAAAATGAGCGTGTGGCTCAGTTTGAAATTGCCATCGATGAATACGACAAGGTCCCCAAGATCATCAATGATTTTGTCGAGCAAATCGAAGGACTGGGGCCCAATCCGTTTAAAGGTTTCTAATAAACATATGGAGGTATAACTATGGCGGCTAAATACCTGGTCGATCCAGATCTTGAATTTATAAAAGAAATTGGTGAATATGGCGGAGACTCGGTCAAGAAATGTTTCCAGTGCGCCACGTGTTCTGTGGCCTGTCCCATTTCGCCGGACTGTAAACCTTTTCCCAGGAAAGAGATGATAGCAACTGCTTGGGGTTTGAAAGACAAAGTTGTCGGCAATGGCGACATATGGCTGTGCCATAACTGCGGGGATTGTTCAACCCTTTGCCCGCGCGGCGCAAAACCCGGAGATGTGCTGGCTGCGATCCGGATGTATGCCATTTCTTATTACGGTGGATTTAAAAAACTCGGCGCACTGATCCATGATCCGAAAAAGCTTCACATCGTGGCGGCGATTCCCATCGTGGTGTTTCTGGTGGTCGGGCTGCTCACCGGTCTGCTGGATTTCACGCCGGAACGCAATGAGCATGGCGCCATCGCCCATGCCAAGTTTTTCTCAACCTGGCTTGTAGACCTGATTTTTATCCCTCTTTCCCTTTGGGTGGTTGCGGTATTTGCCCTTGGTTTAAAGCGTTTTATTGCGGACATGCATGAAAATGCCTTAAAAGAGGGGAAGACCAGTAAACAGGCCATTGATCCGAAAGAATTCATCCAGTCACTGGTTAGTATCATCCCGAAGATTTTAAAACACCAGCAGTTCTCAGAGTGCGGAACCAACAGTGAGAGAACCACGCCCCACATGATGGTGCTTTTTGCGTTTATCGGGCTTGCCATCGTGACCGGCATCTTCTTTGTGGTGCTTTACGGCCTGGGCATTCATGGACCTTATCCCCAGTTGTTCGGCGTGCTGGCGCCGGTGAAATGGCTGGCCAATGTCTCCGGCGTCGCCCTGGTCATCGGCGGCGTACTGATGTTAAAAAACAGGTTGGATAAATCCAAAGACCAGGTCACCACCTATAAAGACTGGTATTTGGTCGGCCTCGTGCTGGGTCTGGGCGTCACCGGCATGCTCACCGAGCTGACCCGTCTGGCGGATGCGGCATTTCTGACCTACCTGATCTATTTTATCCATCTGATGTTTGTGTTTGTGCTCTTTATGTTCCTGCCGTTCTCCAAATTGGCCCATCTGGTGTACCGGACCGTGGCAATGGCGTACAATGAATATGCGGGGCGGAAATAAAACGGAAAATCGCAGATTTTGTCAAATAAGGCATTCTTGGAATTTTTTGATCTTCAACGTAGCTCAGCGTTGCCTGTGGTTAAAAAATTCCTGCGGCTTTGTCTTTGATCAAAATCTGAGGTTCCCGTGCAGACGTTAAAATTTTTTTGAATAAAAAAAATGGGGGGCTGGATTTAAATTCGGCCCCCCATTTTTTATTTTTGATCAACCCCAAAATTTTTCTGCCGGTTTGGTAACAGGGTGAAGAATAAACGCGTTGCCTTGATGTTTTGAAGCTGATATTGGATTGCTATAGCCGCACCGGGATTATGGCATCATATTGTTTGCAGGGGGAGCTCGCGTCGGACAATATTTCGCAACACTGCCGACCAGTCAGACGGGATGAACAACTGGTAATTGATCATAAATTTAAATTTTGAAATAAGATTTATGCATTTAGGAATGACCGTTCCCAATCCCGAAACCATCCTGATGTCAACGAAGAAAGAGAATCAAATATACCCCCCAAACAGCCTTTTTGGTTGGTTTTCTTTTTTTACAATGATGCTGGTGTCTCAAGGATGGTTGCTATGGCTCGATCATCACCCGATGTTCTTTCTCGGCGATTCGGGCAGTTACATATGGTCCGCCGTTTCGGGAAATCCTCCGACGGACCGTTCCTTCCTTTACGGATATTTTATCCGCCTTGTAGCAGTAAGCGCCCAGACCCTTACAACGATCGTCATTGTGCAGACCTTTCTGACTTGTGTTGTTTCAGGAGTCATGGCCCATTTGCTCATCCGGTATTTTCAAGTTCGCACATGGATCGCTTTTGCATTTGCGTTTTTGACTGCCATTGAACCGTTACAGTTGCTTTATGCCCGGTATATTATGACGGAGTCGCTTGCGCTCACAATGTTTGTCTTTTATGTGTGGGCCGCTTTGCATTACCTTGAAAATCCTCAAATCAGATGGTTCATTGTAATACAATGTCTTGCCACTCTGATGATCGCTATTCGTTTTGCTTTTATACCATTGGTCTGGATTTGCGCGTTCGCCATACCTCTCCTGACCATACCGACGATAACCAATGGGTTCAAAACTGAAGATCCCAACCCGCTATTGCAAGCGATCGGTCATCTTGCAGTATCTGTTTTCGTTTTGTTTGCTTTTACAAGCGCCTATAAACAGTATCACGGGTATCTACAACACAAACCTCCCGCGTATTCCTACGATGGCGGTTTTTTTGCATTGGCTTATATCATACCTATTGTTGATCTTAATGATTTCCCGGACGAGGATATTGGAAAAAAGATATTGTGCAGTGTAAAGTTTTCCACTAAAGACCGACGCGTAAGAGGATCACACCGATGGGAAAAAGGAGGCGTTGTTGACCTCTTGCAAAAAATAGAACCGAATCGGATTAGAGCCGACGCCATTGCACGCTCGACTGTAATTCGCGCAATCAGCCGCAAGCCCCTGGCTTTTTTGAAACTGGGGGGGCAAACCTTGATGGATTATTTAAACCCATCATATCTTCAATCCTCGATGGAGAACGATATGGGGGTAGCCGCATTAGATGACGGATTATATGATTTGATCAAAAAGCATTTCCGATATCCGGGAGACCAATCATCGGCTTTTGATTTGAATACACCCACAGGACGATATTTTCTTTCTTCAGGGAACTGGCTTCAATTTTTACTGTTTATGCCCCTGTGGTGGTGCCTCCTGATTTTATTTGCGCATGATGTCGAAGAGAGGCGAAAAAGCCTTTTGATCGGTCTTATTTCTTTTATTTGCATCGGCGTTGTGCTTTTTTTGGTGGAACGGCCCACGCCTCGTTATTTACATCCGTGCTCATGGTTTTTTTTTCTTGCGGCCGGCATCGGGCTAAACCGCATGATGGATATAACGCAACGAAAAAATTAATTTCCACATTCCGCCCTGGTCGCCTTTCTTCAGGTGCGGCGGGGTTTTTATTTGATCATATCGGGATGGAATGATGGGTGGACGTCTTCAAGAAATTCAATAACTATCTAAATACGCTTATGGCAGCGTCAACTGAAAGAATTCTATTCAATGACATGCAATGAATAACAAGTATTTTACGTGAAGCTAATCATCATAAAAAAAGGGCGTTCAGATGAACGCCCTTTGATTTAATTTTATATGTTAATAAAATTTACTTCTTTGTTTCTCCGGTGGCGGCGCCGTGGAGTTTGACTTCCACTTTTTCGGTCAAGCCTTTGTAGTATTCGCGGAGAATATCCAGAACTTCTTCACGGCCGAAATGATCCACTACTTTAAGTCCTTCAGACAGGCTCTTTCTCAGCATGGTGCCTGACAGCATGACGCGGTCTTCTTTGCCGTGGGGACAGGTTCTCAAGGAAGCCATGCCGTCGCATTTGTGGCAATAGAAGGTCCAGTCGATCTTAAGCGGCATGCATTTGAGGGCCTTGCCTTCTTCTTTCGGGTACGGGATTTTGTCAAAAATGGTCTGTGCTTCAAACATGCCGTAGAAGTCGCCCACGCCGGCATGGTCGCGGCCGATGATCATCCGTGAGCATCCATAGTTCTGGCGGAAAGTGGCGTGCAGGAGGCCTTCACGGGGTCCGGCATATCTCATATCAAGAGGGTAGCCGCCCTGAATGACATTTTTCTCGACAAAATAGTGCTTTACCAGCGCGTCGATACATTTCACGCGGACTTCAGCAGGAATATCGCCGGGTTTCAGGTTGCCCACCAGAGAATGAATATAGACGCCGTCGCAGACTTCAACTGCGATTTTGCACAGATATTCATGGGACCGGTGCATGGGGTTGCGAAGCTGCAGGGCGGCGATTTCAGTCCATCCTCTTTCCTCAAAAAGTTTGCGGGATTCTGCCGGCCTGTGATAAACGCCTGCATATTTTATCGGATATTCGCCTTCGCTTAATACTTTTACCGGGCCGGCCAGGTTGAACTCTTTCTGCTTCATGACCATCTGAACGCCGGGATGGTCATCCTTGGCGATTTTCCAGAAATCTTCGGCGGTCGGGGTGCCTTCGCCCATGAAAGTTTTTTCGCATTCATACTTCTTGTCAGCCTCGGTCATCTCATATATCTCGGTGACCTTCATGGTAGCCATGATTTCTTTTCCCTCGGGATCATAGAGGGCGATTTCCTCGCCGACTTTAATGGCCGCTGCTTCTTCCTTGGAAGCATCCAGGGTTACGGGGACCGGCCAGAAGGTGCCGTCAGACAGGAGGAATTTTTCGCATACGCCTTTCCAGTCCGCTTTTGTCATGAATCCGGTCAGCGGGCTGAATCCGCCGATGCCGATCATGATGAGATCGCCTTTAACGCGCGGGGAAATCGAAATTTTCTTAAGACCTTCTGCTTTTTTCTTTTCAGCGGCCAGTTCGGCCCCTTCGAGCAGACAGCAGGTCAGTCCTTTGCCGCCATGGGGTGGGATCAATTTTGACATAATTTTTAATTCTCCTTTCAGTCGTTATGATTCTATATGGTTTGCCAATAGCCTTAGCCTGTTATCCTGTTTTACCCATTTAAAAAATTTTTATTTAATAAGTAAAACCAATTTTGTCAAGCCTAATTCAACCTTATTTTAAGGATCATGCTTTTGGGGGATATGCGATATCGATTATGCGTTGAAATAAGTCGTACTCAAAATAGTTCCAGTTTAAGTGAGCTTTAATTAAGTTCTACATCAATTATGTTTTAATTTGATTTAAATAAAAAAAGTTGACATGCAAACAAAATTAGTATAAAAAATTTTTAACTAAACTAAGGTCAAAAAAAGAATGAAGCGCATTTCCGGTTTCACGGTAATCGAATTGATAGTGGTCATGGCAATCATCGGCATCCTTTTAGCCGTCAGCACGCCCAATATGATTCGGTGGCGGCAGGATCACCAGTTGAACAGGGCGACAAGGGACATCCAGGCGACCATCCAGAACCTGAGGATAAGGGCCATGAAAGAAAAATCTTCAGTTGAAATTGTATTTGATGCTGTCACCAATGAATATGAAACACGCATTTATACGCGAGGCGTGGCAGGCGGCCGCGCGAAGGTAATAAAATACCCTCTGCCGCCTGGAATACGGATCAGTAGAATTACTTTCAGAAACAGCCTGCTCCGTTTTAACAGTCGGGGGCTGACAGCGGGCGGTGCAGGGTCGGTGAGTCTAGTCAACCAGAACGGTGTGGTCAGGAGAATTGTTGTGCCGATAACCGGAAATTCAAGGATCACAACATAGATTTATGTCACTATGTCTGAAAAAAAGGTAAATAAGCCCACCATATGCCTGACATTAAACCAGGCTGGATTCACGCTGGTTGAGATAATGGTCGCGTTGGCGATGGCCTCAATTATCATGGCGGTTGTATGCTCTGCATACATATCCCAAATCAGAGGAGCGATCTCTCAGGCAACCATGCTCGATATGCAGCAGACGGCGAGAGCCGCAATGGAAATTATGGAAAATGAGATCCGAACAGCAGGATGCGATCCCACGCGCAAGGCGGGCGCATGCATATTGAGGGCTACTGCTGCGGAATTTTCATTTACCATGGATTTGGAAAACAATGCCGGGTTGCCGAAGCCTGATGGAGACACCAATGACGCCAATGAGTTTGTCCGGTATGCGCTGAACCGTGACGCAAACCGTGACGGCCGGGCAGACAGGGTCCCCTGTGACCTGGGGAGGGATACCGGCGGGGGGTTGCAGCCTTTTGCCGAGAATATCGACGCGCTGAATTTTGTCTATCTGGATGAGGATGGAAACCCATTGGCGGCAGGTTTTTCATTGGAGCAGATACAGGCGGTTCAGATTACACTTGTTGCCCGATCCGGGGAGCAATTGAGGGGTTTGCTGTGGGCTTACCCGGACACGACTACCTACTTTAATCAGCAGGGAGAGGTCATTCTTCCCGCTCAAGCGGATACCCTCAGGCGTCTGCAGTTGAGCGCAACCGTTTACTGTAGAAATTTATAATATAATTCCATGGGATGCGATATGCGTCAAAATATACTGAATAATCAAAAAAGTCCCCGCGGATTCACCATTATCGAGGTTTTGTTCGCCCTGGCCGTTTTTTCCTTAGGATTTTTTGCGGTTGGCGTAATGCAGACCAAAGGTATCAACAGCGCCAGAGGTTCCAGGGAAAAGACCGAAGCCTTGAATATTGCCGAAACCCAATCCGAGCGTCTGATGGCCATGAAATTTTACCTTGATGACAATGGTGAGGATGATGATGGTGACGGTGAAACAGATTTTTATGATCTAAACCCCGGTTTAGCCGCAGGCAGTTTTTCGGACAACACCGACTGGACCGGAAAATACAGGGTTTACTGGAAAATTGTCGACGATGCGCCGCTCCCAGCCCTCAAAGGTCTTGCGCCATTCCCGCTTACGCGTTCAAAAACCATCACCCTTTGGGTCACGCCAGATGAAAGACCAGGCAAAACCTTGATTAATTTCCAGTTTGTCAAAGTCGGGGTTTCTAAGACTTGATGGAAGAGGTTTTTGCGAAATACGCGCGTATTCTTCAGGCGGCAATGATGCATCGGCCAACACACAGGGCAGGAGTAACGTATGGAACCTATTGTTAGAAATGAATGCGGCGCTGTCATTTTAATAACGCTGATGATTCTCGCGTTGATGACGATCATCGGGATTTCAGCCCTCACCATGTCTATCTCAGAATCCTTGTCCGTTCGGAATGCCGGTTTGTTCAAGCAGAATCTGCATCTTGTGGAAAGCGCGGTCATGGAGGGACTTCAAAGAATTGCAGATATGGAATTCGATGGGGTTATATCTGATTTGGACCCGCACAGGACCGCCCAGGATTGGATCATTAATGATGAAGAATGGGAAATAACCATGGAAAAAAAATGGAGCAGCGCAACTTCCAGCGGGCCAGTGCTCAACGCATCAAATTCGGTTGTTCCTGAAGGAATTAAGAATGGAACCGCAACGGAGAATATCATCCTTTCGCAAAGAGGTGAGCTGAATGATGATAGTCCTGCAGGTGCGCCGCTGCGGTATACCCTTATCGGCTGGGAAGCCGCTGACGGATGCTCACTAAAAACAACAACGCCCGTCCGCCGTAAAGGCAGGCTTCTTGCTGAATATGTGTCCGAGAACTACGGCATCCTGAGGCTTGAAATTGGTTTGGAACGCAAATTTTAATGGATCGATCGCATGAAAATGAAAGACACTTATTTGATGAAGTCAGCCTGCCGCTTGTATTGCCTTATTTGCATCGCGTTTCTTTGGGTCTTTAGTTCCGGCGCCTTCAGGGCCGAAGCTGGCTGCTTGGATTTGGCCGACGTCCCTTTGGATGCCTTGAAAAGGGCGGCGCCAAGCATTGTTATGTTTCTGTTGGATGATTCGGGCAGCATGGATTGTGATTTTATCGCGCGGGAGAAAGGAAATATATTTGAAAAAGATGAAGGCGTGTTCCCAAAGTCAGGGGATGATGCCCTCACTTTGGGAATACTCTGTGATGCATCTCCCGGAATGGCGAAGATGAGATGGAAATCACAATGGTCAGGATATAATCGCCTCTATTACAATCCGGAATCGAATTACCTCCCGTGGCCCCGATGGAACGTGTTGCCGGGAACAGATCCTCCGGACTGGCCGGAAGCCCCCAATGCGGATCCCGATAGACCAAGATCCGATCCGGTGTCCGGTTCCTGTATATTGGATATGAATGAAACATTTTATGATTTTTCCGAAATGACCACCGGGGATATCATTAGAGCCGGAGGGGTGATTGTGGATAATATGGATTCAGGGTTTTCATCTTTCGGACCCTGGCAATCCGAATTTTCCGGGTTGAAACACGGCCCCAATTTCCTCAACGCCCGGAATCCAGGTGAATACCAGGCCATATGGGAAGTCGAAGGCCTTCAGACCGGCGTTTACGATGTGCGTATGTGGTGGGTGGCGGACGCGGGTCTCAATTCAAGCTCCGTCTGCCTTGAAGTTCAGAATGGAGATGAAACCCATACAGGAACGGTCAATCAGAAGTCGGGCGGCGGCCGATGGGAACTCCTTTTTTCTGATATACCTATTGACGGAAGCGCGCGGGTGGTCATCCGCCATACGGTGAACAGCAGCAGATTGCATCGAGCCTGCGCGGACGCGGTCGCATTGGTGCCGGTCCAGAAGGAATCCGGCATCAACATTATCAATGCGCATTATTATGTACAAAACAGCAGCGGGCTTTTTCTGGTAAACCTTAACAATGATTTTGAATATTTCCGGGTCACTGATGACGGCGATGAAACCATAGCGGCGGATGAACTGCAAAAATTGACGGCGCTGGAGGCTCAGGCGGCCGGGATTGTCAGCGGCCGAACTTTCGCCGGTGAAAGACAGAATTTCGCCAACTGGTATTCATTTTATAGGCGGGGCATCCTCACAGCCAAAGGAGCCGTCGCCAACATCATCTGCTCTATGAAAGGCGTCAATGTCGGCCTTGTTTCACTTCATAAACGAATTGCCCAGCCCGCGCTGCCGGTCAAAGCCACGATCGGCGACATCAACTATGATTATACCGATCAACTGCTGGATATTCTCTATGGTTTAAAAGTCGGCGGCAGCACACCGCTTCGCCAGGGACTTAAAGATATCGGTGCTTATTTCATGGGTGACTATCTCAAGACAGGGAATCTGCCGATCCATACCAGCGATGAAAGCTATCCTTTTTTTTCAGCCGAGTACGGCGGCGCCTGTGAACAGGCTTTTTGCGTGATTGTAACCGATGGATTCTGGAATGATGATTCACCGGATGTCGGCAACGCGGACGGTGATCACGATACGGAGTTTGACGGCGGAAAATTCGGAGATGTTTATTCAGACACCCTGGCGGATGTGGCCATGACCTGTTATGAAAACGACTTGAACAGGAATCTGGAGAATAATGTGTCTCAAAGCGCCATCGACGGGGCGAATCATCAGCACATGGTAAGCTATGGGCTCTCTTTTGGCCTGCAAGGAACCATTGATCGGGATGAATGGCGGGAATGCACGGCAGGGAATTGTCCCAAATGGCCGGATCCAGCCGGCGGCAATTTGGAAAAAATCGATGATTTATTCCATGCCGCAGTTAATGGCAGGGGAGAACATGTCTCCGCGCAAAGTCCTGAAGAATTGATCGATGCGTTGGATGTCTTAAAGACGGACATTGAAAACCGCCTGGGAACGGCGGCCGGCCTTGCCGCCAACTCAGTCCAGCGCCACGTCGGGTCCATGATATACCAGGGAATTTATTATACAGACAATTGGTCAGGCGATCTGGTTGCCTTTCCATTGGATGTAAAGACCGGCGGCATCGGATCGGCGAAATGGCGGGCGGGGTTGCTGCTGGATCAAATTGAACCTGATGACCGGGTGATATTTTCATATTCAGGAGGAGGGGGTATTCCGTTTAGGTATGACAGTTTTAATGAGCGGCAGAAAATGAGCCTTGATCCTGATTCTGAAATCGCCCGTCATCTGGTGGACTATTTGCGCGGCGATTCAAGCCTTGACATAGCGCATGGCGGCGCATTCAGGGCAAGAAACAGCAAGCTCGGAGATATCGTGCATTCAGCGCCGGTCTGCTTTGATTATGGCAACAGCGGCGCGGTATTTGCCGGCGCCAATGACGGAATGCTTCACGCTTTTGACGCGGAAACAGGAAGGGAAATGTTTGCTTACGTGCCGAATCTGGTTTTGGATAATCTCAGCTATCTGGCCAACGTTGCTTACAGACATATCTTTTATGTGGACAACACGCCCTATGTGGCGGACATCGGGGAGAAAGTCCTGCTGGTATGCGGGCTGGGAAAGGGGGGGAAAGGATACTTCTGCCTGGATGTGACGGAGGTCAATGGCCTTAGCGAGGCCGACGCAGGCGCTGTTGTCAAGTGGGAATACCCGGCTGATAGTGATGCGGATCTGGGTTATGCATTCAGCCGCGCCTACATTGTCAACACGAAGGCAGCCGGCTGGGTGGCGATATTCGGGAATGGATATGACAGCATCAGCGGCAGGGCGGTGTTGTATATACTAAACGCGGAAACAGGAGCGCTTATCAAAAAATTCGATACCGGAGCGGGCGGCTGCAATGGAATGTCGTCCCCCACGATCATTGACAGGGAATTCGACGGATATGCGGATTATGTTTATTCCGGTGATCTGATGGGGAATTTGTGGAAGTTCGATCTGACCGGAATCTCCACAGGCCAATGGAATTTTTCATTTTCAGACGGCGTCAATCCCCAGCCGCTATTCACTGCACGGAATTCTACCGGTGATGTCCAGCCGATCACTGTGTCTCCTGAAGTGATGCAAAGCTGTGCGTCTGGAGGAAAAGGGTTCATGGTTATTTTCGGTACCGGCCGGTATCTGGGAGTACCTGATACAGCAGATACATCGACCCAGACGTTTTATGGCATCTGGGATTGGCAGGAAATGTGGGAACAGGCGCTGGGCGAATCGGTTTCAAGAAAATTGTATCTGGGTGCGTTCACACCGGAGAGAAAGCTGTCGAATTTATCTGGCAATTACTATCTGGATAGAAATGGCAGGAATGTGACCCTCCTTCAACAGGAAGTTGAATCAGAAACAAACGAGTGGCGGATGTTAACGGATCATCCAGTCCATTATTATGATGCCAATAGCAAAAGAGGGGTTCATGCGGGCTGGTATTTTGATTTGCCGGATGTGCGTGAGCGTTCCATTCATGACCCCGTCTTGAACTCACGGATTTCAGTGATGATTTCGTCAATTCCTTCGGATGCGCCTTGTGATGCCGGGGGCGATTCAGTTGTGCATCAGATAGATGCGTGCACCGGCGGGCGTACTCCTGAACCTAAATTTGATGCAAATCATGACCGTTTGTTTGATGAGAAGGATTTAATCCTGAGTCTTACTCCCACCGGACAGAAAATAGATAAAACTGTATTTGATGCCGTTGAATTAGGCGGGCACCTGTTTCTGCCGGATGCTCTCGGGGAGATAAGCGATATCGCAGTCCCGGAAAACCCGCCGGGAATGATTTACTGGCGTGTGATTGAATAGCGGTCTTTTAAGTTCCCGAGCGGAAACCGCATCTTTTGGTCAATTACTGCGTTCTCGAAATTTTTTGATCCTCGACGTAACGCCGCTACGCCTGCGGTTAAAAAATTTTTGCGGCCTTGTCTTTGACCAAAAATCTACACTTTCCGTTCAGGCACAATATAGCTGGCGTCGCCGTCAGCAACGACTTTGCTGAATCGTGCAATGGCTTTCCCAAAGTCTCGGGCCTGTTTTAAACCCTGAGCTTCCGGATAACCTGTTGTTAATTCGGGATTTAGAATACAAATCATTGCTTACCCTCTAATTCATGCAGTCCGTTAATGAGTGTTTTCATATTCAAATTCTCCATTATTGAATTCCTTCAATCCAGGTTAATTCAAAAGCTTGGTGTAATTTCCCAAAGCGCGCAGATTAAAATTATAAATTGTTTGCAAGAGCTTTTTGCCTATTGAGAGGCCAACCACGGCATCAAGGCGACGGCAAATGCCGCCGCGCATTATGCCGGGCGTTGGCGTATTGCTATCAAATAAAATTGTCTTGTTAAACAGTTGCTTTATGGGACGTTTGATGATACATTTCGAAAGCACAATAGGAGGTAAGCCATGAGAAAGCTATCTAATATAATCCCTATAAGCGACTTGAGACAAGATACAGCCAAACTTCTGAAACAATTGAATAAAAATAAAGAGCCGTTAATCATTACGCAAAGAGGACGAGCAACAGCTGTAATGATCGGCGTTGAAGCCTATGAGAAATCCGAACATGAAAAGGAACTCTTAATGCTTTTGGCCAAGGGAGAAAGGGAAATTGAATTAGGTGAAGGATATGACCTGGATACAGTTCTTTCGGAAGCTGACGCCCTTTTAGCCAAGGAATAATAGTGAAGGTTCAATTTACTCCTTCTGCCCGTAACCAATTCCTTTCGGCGATATCATACATTCGAAAGGATAAATCATCAGCGGCAGTTAACTTTCGAAATAAAGCAGAAACAATTTTGCGAAGGCTCGAAGCCTTACCTGAGTCTGGAAGAATTATTCCTGAATTTTCAGAACTTCCTTACCGTGAAGTGGTAGTATCACCTTACCGATTCTTTTACAAAATTAAAGGTCAATTTGTTTGGATTGTTGCTGTGTGGCATGGAGCGCAACTTCCAAAGGAACCAACACTTTGAAGGCAGCCTCAGTTTTCACCGGATCACTGATAGATCGTCGCGCCCGGTGAAACTGGCCGTTGGCAGATAAGCTATGCATTTGTTGACATTTGTATAATATTTTTGCATTATAGTCTTAAAATCCATTACAGACCTATTCTATCGTCCCCTTCAACTATATTATTGGGAGTTGGACGTGAACTTGGTTCGCCTCAAAATTCCCCCATAATCCATCCCTCAGGCCTTGGCTTGAGGGATGGATCTGAAAAAATCCAATTTCGCATAAGACCCAATCAGTTAACTCATGTTTGCAAAAGCCCCTGGGCGGGAGCGGGTCATTGGCCGGAAAATTGTTTTCTGCCTGAGGATGACCTAAGCGCCCGGTCAAACATACTTACAATTTTTTGGAGGAGGTAACTTATGAGATCAATGGGAGTTGTTAAGGCAGGAATTGTAATTGCGGCTATCTTGTTTTGCTGGTTGAATTCAGTCCAGGCTGGACCCAACCTGTGGCCAAGCAACAAGGGGGAGATTTGCTTAACTAATGATAGTAATGGCGAGCTTGTAAGCTTGGCTGTAATGCGTACGGTTGGGAAACACTACATCGTCCATGGCAGAAGCGAAACCACAGATGGAAGTATAACATTGATAAATGGGAACGCAGAAATTATTGGGGGTAAAATTTTGATCCACTTCAGCGGTTCAGGGTATAATACGTCTCAAGACGAGGTTCATGGGGGCAGCGGTTGGGTTGAATTAGACGCAAACACCCTCATGGGATGGTATAGGGGTATCGGGAGCCACTGTAATCCAATAGAATGTGGACTGGAATATGAAGGCCCTCAGCTTATTGGACCCTGCCATTGATTATGATCGGACAGGATTTTTAATTTAATTTCCTATAGTAATATTTTGGGCAGGGTCAAAGATGGCCCTGCCGCTTTTCCTCTGGCGCCAAATTATCCGTTTCCGAAAGCAGCCATTCAATCATCTTCCTTGAAAACAGACCGTGGCGAAGAAATGATGCGCTGCATTTTGGCCTGAAGTATCCGCTCCTCGTGTTCGGATTTTCGTTTATGGGCCATGTTGATTTTTTCAACAAGTTCTTCGGTTTCACAGGGTTTCATGAGATAATCCAGGGCGCCCAGCTTCATGCCGTCAATGGCGGTTTCCACCGTCGCGTGCCCGGTGAGCATGATCACTTCCGTCAGGGGTTTTGCTTTTTTGATTTCTTTTAAGGCTTCAACGCCGTCCATGCCGGGCATGGAAACATCCAGGATCACCACGTCTGTTTTTTCCTTTTTCACATGATCGATGGCGTTTTTGCCATTATATGCCACCGCGACTTTATAATCCCGGATGGACAATCTTTCGGCAAGGGTTTTGGCAAAAACTTCCTCATCATCTACAATCAAAACTCTGGGCTGCATATAAAACCTCCTTTAGTTAGGTGACATTTATACATTCCGGTCAATCCTCTTGAACGGAAATATCCCGGGGAAGCGACACAACCAGTCCGGTTTCCCCGTTCATGATTTTCAGATCGGCATGAAGTGTTTTGATCAACCACGATATGGCCTCTTTTGGCAGAGACGCCGCTCCCCCTTTATTCCGAAGGATGATTTGATGGCCCTGATCTGAGGATGCAATCTCAACGGTGATGGTTTTATCCTGCTCGCTTCGTTCCATGATCATTTGAAGGCACTGCCAGATCAGTTGTTCCAGCATAAAAGGCCGGGTACGGACCGAGAGGCCTGACTGGACGGGGGGGGCGATGAGCGTGATCCCATGTTTGGAAGCCATGCGTTCTGAAAGCGTGACCATCAGACCGATCAACTCCGAAAGGTTTACTTCAGCAATCTCATGATCCACGCTGTGGGAGTACTTATTCATGTTCTTGATAATGTCGTCTCCCCGTTTGATCTGAGCCCGCAGATCATCCGCAATGGATTGAATGCGATTTATATCCAGCGTTATTCCTTTTTGCGCCATCAATGTCAGGTCCTTCAGCAGGCCGGCTTTTTCATTCATGATTGCCAAAACATTTTTGATTTCATGGGAGATGGATGCGGTCACTTTGCCGAAAAAGCGGAGATTTTCACCGCCAATTGCATTTGGGTTGTCCGTCATGATGGTTCGCCTTTTGTTTGTGGTTTTACAACCATGTTGATTTTTTCAATCAGAACGTCGATGTCCACCGGCTTTACCAAATAAAATTCTTCGCCGATCTGGTCGGAAATTTTCCGGTAGTCCTCTTCCGACCCGTATCCGGTCAGAAAAATAAATTTCATGGCCGGCTGTTTTTTCTGAAGATTTTCCCTGAGCTTCAGGCCGCAGATCCTGGGCATTTTTAAATCCAGAACCGCCACGTCAAAGGATTGGGATTCGATCCGGCGTAAGGCGTCCTCGCTGGTGGTTGTCCATTTGACCTCATACCCCCGCATGGACAATCTTTCCGCCAAAGTGGAGACCAGCTCAATTTCATCATCGACCAGTAAAACATTGATCGCCATATCAACTCCTTTGACTAAAAGGGTTCGTCTTTTACGATGGGCAGCGATATCTCGAACGTGGTACCCTTTCCCACCTCGCTGTCCACTGATATTTTTCCTTTGATTTCCTGAATTAGATTATATGTGATGGACAAACCGAGTCCTGTCCCGCCGCTTCCTTTTTTGGTGGAAAAAAAAGGCTCAAAAATCCGGTATAAATCCTCCCTGGGTATCCCGCAGCCGGTGTCGCTGATGGTGATTAAAATATGATCAATTCCTTTTAAAGCCATATGAATGCTGATGCGCCCCCTGCCTGTAATGGCGGCAAACGCATTGTTGATAATGTTGACGAAAATCTGTTGCAGCTTTCCCACGTCGCTTTCAATTTCAGGCATGTTTTCAGGAATATCAATTTGAAGCGCGATATCCCGGTGATCCGCTTCCCGCTGGAAGAAACTCATCACCTCGCTGATCAGCGCCTTTAAATTGATTTTTTCAACAGAAGCTTCAAATTTTCGAGCAAAGGTCAGCAGTCTTTTGGTAATGGTGCCGGCGCGCCTGACGGAGGCAAGAATGGCGTCAATCAACGTGAATACACGGTCGTCTTTGGCATATTCCCCTTTGAAAAGAAACAGGTCTTTCATCAGGCCGGCTTTCTCATTAATGATGGCCAGAGGGTTGTTGATTTCATGGGCGACATTGGCGGCCATGCGGCCGATGGAGGCCATTTTGTTGGCGTATTCCACCTGGTGCAAAGACATCACCCGCCGCTGGTCGGCGCTTTTAATTTTTCTGACCATGAATCCGGCGGTCCACAGAATGACAGTCAGAATCACGGTGATGCTGCCGATGAGAAAGGCGATGAGCTGAAGGCGGGTTTTCATCCAGGGCTTCATCAATTCATGCTTGTTTTTAACAATCATCAGGATATAAGGCGCATCGTCAATGAATTTATAGCCGATGACCAGCCGTGACGCTTCGGGACCGCCGCTTTCATACACTTCAGATTTATCTGAAAAATTAGGGACAGGCAGAGGGATTTTGTCCAGAACGCCGCCGTAATTCCGGGAGGCGGTCTGGAGAATGCCGTCATGGTTGATCATAAAGGCGTCGCCCAAACCCTCGAGCTCAAGGTTGGACAACAGATTTTCAAAGGGACCGATGCCGATGGCCGCCCGGAGGATATAAAAAGAGCCGTCCGGCAGATCCCTCTTCACCGCGATGATAAAATGGGGAATTTTTCGATATCCCATAAAGACATCGCTGATATAATCCCCGCGTTCGGCCACTTCCTCAAACCACTCCTGGTCTTTGTAATTTTTTCCCTGGAGTTCATATAACCCGATATAATTTCGTTGAAGCCCGTCTGAATCAATTAAACCCAGGTCCATAAACCCGCCTCCGAAACTTTCCTGAAGATTCTCCAGAATTTTAAGCAGCCTGTCAGGATTTTCCAGGTCAGTGAAATTATTATCCCGGATAATAAAATTGAGCGCGGATTTTCGTTCCACCAGGAAAAAGGAGATGGCCCGCTGGGTATTGGAGATGATCCGGGTGGTTCGCAGCAGAAACTCCGACTCGATGGCCCGCTGGGTGACCTGGTAGTCAATAGTGGTGATGAATATCAGCGGGATAAGCGATACGCAGCCTGTCAGAAACACTACGGTCCGCCAGATCCGCCGGTAATTCATCAGGTGCTTCTGGGTATGCGGAAACGACCCGGCTTCCTCAGATGACTTTGATATGGGGTTCATGCGTAAAATCTGATTGTGTTGATTTTATGTTGAGAGCTTCTTCACATCGATATCCCCCCTCAATCCCCTTTTAATGGGGGCAGTTTTTCTCCTCCCTTTTCAAAAGTGGAGGGAGGGGGGCTTGCTCTTCCTTCACGATGCCGCTGGCTGCCGCCCGAGCTTCACCCGAATCCGTTCATTGGCTTTTTTGATGATTTCGCTTAATTCATCGATGTCGACAGGTTTTTGCATATACGCAAATGCGCCAAGGCTCAAACATATATCCCTGTCCAGATCAGAGCCATGCCCGGTGAGGATGATGACTTCGATAAGCGGATTTGTCTGTTTGACCCGTTTGAGCACCTCGATCCCGTCGATTCCCGGCATGCGCAAATCCAGAATCATGACTTCAGGTTCGTCCTCTTTGATAAGCTCAAGCGCGGACTCGCCGTCATAGGCCACGGCGGACCCCATGTCACGGATCATCAGCCGTTCTGAAAGGGTTTGAACAAATTCCCTCTCATCATCCACCAGAAGGATTTTAGTCGGAAGCTCGAAATTGCATCTCCTGTAAATATCAGCCTGATGGAACTCCGATCCGACTTTGGTCTGTACGGATTTCACGCCGGGGATACGACCGGCTATGGATTTGAGCTCATCTTCCAGGCGGGTCAGCAGAAGCACATGCTTGTTGATGGTCATGATGATATCGCCGTTGTCTGCTTTAACGCCGACATGATGCCCTTCATTGATCAGCGCCACTTCCACGGCAGCGGCAAGTTTGAAGTCATCCAGAGCTCTCCGGGCGCTCCTGTTTGTTTTAAAGATATCCTTTTTGGCGTTGTCTATGATCAAATCAATGATGTTTTCCCGGGTCATTTTGTCCACCGGGGAAACAATATCATAGAGTCCGGCATTCCAGGGGTCATGGGCCTGATGGACCATATGGACCCAGGACGCCCGGTCCTCGTCCATGGCGCGGATGAGTTTGGCGGATTCAGACGAACTGATTTTTTTTTGTCTTTGGCACAATGCATTCCTGAATTTGATGTCGGCAATCAGGCAGACGCGCAGAATATGAGCCATTTCCTTGGGAATGAGATGAGCGCAAAACCCCTCAAAAATAAGATCGTCATTCATGAGCATATCCGCAAGTGAAGATTTCAGATAGGCGATGGATCGCTCCCGCTCATGGGTGAATTTGTTGAATACGGAGGTCTTGGCGGAAAATGCCTTCTCAATTTTTGATACCGACATTTTCGACAGGTTGCTGGCTGCTTGGACAATCTCCTTGTCTCTCACAAGCGTGTATCCGGATTTCTTCGCCAATGCCGCAAGCAGCTCCTCTTCATTGCAGAATGTTCCGGTAAAAATACTGATAATTGACATTTCACCCCCCTGTTATAATGGGATCAAGCAGTTACGCATACGGGGACAAGGGGGCACAGCCCCTCCTCCTTATCCCGATGCGCGTCTTCATAAATAGATTCGATAGCCTTTTCCATGGTTGGAAAGATGTGGTGTTCTCCGATTTTTTCCGGGAAATGCGTGCGCTTGAATACGCTCATGACCGCCTCATTCACGCCGGAAAGAGAGATGTCCACACCGGCGCTTCGCACCCGGTCCACAAGCAAAGACAAGGTTTCCTCGCCCGATGCGTCAATATCATTGATGCCGTTGGATACGATCACAATGTGTTTAAGCTCTTTTTTCTCCTGCATGATCTCCATGATCTTGTCTTCCAGATAGCTGGCATTGGCGAAAAAGAGAGGTCCGTCAAACCGGATCATGGCAATGTATTTGCACTCCTTGAGTTGATGAACGCGGGCGCACCGCAACGCCTGATCCTCGGCCCGTGACAGCGAAACCACGGACGGCCGCATTCTTTTATAGATAAAAACGCTCAGGGACAGCACCACCCCCACCATGATGCCCTTGTCCAAATGAGGCGCAAACGCCAGAGTGCAGATGAAGGTGATGATGGATATCGCGCCGTCATACCACTGGGCTTCCCAGGCGTGAATAAACCCCGACACGTTGATCAGTCCGATGACCGCCATCATGATAACCGCCGCCAGAACCGATTGGGGGAGGTGATAGAGCAGGGGCGTAAAAAACAGCAGTGCAATGACAACGGTCAGGCTCGTAAAAACGCTGGACAATCCGGATACGGCGCCGGCCTGGAGATTGACCGCGGAGCGGGAAAAAGAACCGGATGTGGGGTAGCTTTTACCGATGGCGCCGATCATATTGGCCAGTCCCTGGCCGATGAGTTCCTGGTTCGGGTCGAGCCGCTGGCCGGTTTTGGCGGCCATGGCTTTGGCGATGGAGATTGCTTCCATGAACCCCAGCAATGAAATAATAACCGCGTAAGGAAAGAGCTGGCCAAAGATTTTGAAGTCGATTTTCGGCACGGAAAATGCCGGCAGTCCTTTGGGGATGACACCCACGACCGCGCCCCCGCCTATCAAGGTTATTTTGTCCTCGGGAATGGGGTTGTTGCCGACCTTGATCCTCCAGATTCTTCCGTCTGTTTTTTCACCGGGAGGAATATTGCCATGAATATAGAATGTTAGAGATCCATCCGGCTGGGGGATTGCAGCAAACATGATTTTCCGGAGATCCTCCCGGATGTTATGGGACTCTTCATTGAGCGTGTCTATTTTATAAGAAATCACTTCCAAGTCATGTTCGGCGTTGAGTTCGGCGATGATGTTCTGTTCCTCTTTGACTTTTGAGAGATCTGTATACAGGTCGGTTCTTTGCTTTGAAAGCGCTTCAATTTCCAGAGCCTTTTTGTTGAATTCGCTGATCCGCCGGCAAATTGAGGCGTCTGGTATATTATAAATAGTTGCGCTGATGTTGTGTTCAAACCCCGCCAGGAATGAAATGAGGGTGGTGGCCACGACAGCCACAAGCACGTTGGGGATTTTCGGGTTGAACCATCGCAGGGCATACATGACGGCAAAAGCAAAAACGCCCATGGCGAACGTGGGCCAGTGCGTATAGTGAATTGCCGCTTGAATGACCCGGAGAATGGTTTCATAATGGTGGGTGGCTTCATCCACGGAAACACCGAACATTTTTGAGAGCTGAGAGGAGGCGATAATGATGGCCGCGGCATTGGTGAATCCGTTGACCACCGGGTGAGACAGGAAATTGACCACCAGGCCGAGCCGCAGCAAGCCCAGAGAAAACTGAAACGCGCCGACCATCAGGGCAAGAAGAACGGCATAGGTGATATAGCCGGGACTGCCTGCTTTTGCAAGGGGCGCCAGGGAGGCGGCGGTCATCAGCGACACCACGGCCACCGGACCGGTGGCAAGCTGCCGGCTGGACCCGAACAGGGATGCCAGCATGGGCGGGAGAAAAGCAGCATAAAGTCCGTAATAAGCCGGCAACCCCGCCAGTTGGGCATAGGCCATGGACTGGGGGATGAGCACCAGGGCGACGGTCAGCCCTGCAATGAGATCGGTTTTAAAACTTCCTGAATTATAATTTTTAAACCAGCCTAAAAACGGAAATATTTTTTCCAGCATATTTTCCTCGAGTAAAAATTACCTGTCATTTTTTAAAATTTTTCGGCAGGCATAAATCAGCTCATTGAACAATGTTCCGGCATCGTAAAGTCCATAAGTGTTAAACCGCAGCAATCCATCCACCATTCCAAAAATTATCATGGCAACTTTACGGGAGGAAATATCCCCGATGGACCCGTCTTTTTTCCCTTGCTCGATGGCGTTTTCAAACATGTCCACCATGCAGTTGTAGATGGCTTCAAGGTGTTGTCGGCAGGGTTCGCTGGTCTGGGACAATTCATAGGCGTCATGGCGGTGGAGCAGGAGAAAGCGGTCTTCCATGGATTGCGCCATATGAAGGTAAAAAGAAATCATCTCTTCCGTCATGGAAAGGCCGGTTTCAAATGTGTTTTCTTCGGTGAACTTTTTAAATTCATTCAGAATGCTTTCCTTGAATTCGTTTAAAATGGTTAAAAAAAGCTCCTCTTTATTGTTGAAATGGTAAAAGATTGTCCCCTCGGCAGCGCCCGTCAATTTGGATATTTCAGCCATATGGGTGTCTTTGAACCCTTTTACTGAAAACAAGTGGGTGGCTGCGTTGAGTATGGCGTCTTTTTTTTTGATTTTCATGGCTATAAATCAGGTAAATTGTTAACTGAGCGCTCAGTCAGTTTTTTATCAACGTAAATAAATCCTGTCAAGAAAAAATCCAGGAGCAGCAGATGTTTTTTGGTTAATGCTTATTTAAAATTTTTTGAGTCTTGGTTGTCGCTGAAAAAATCATCAATGAGTTCAGAGAGTCGATCGAAATCCAGTTCATCGTCATGCGTTTGCGGGGGGGTGTTTTTTGAAAAATCATCAATTATTTCAACTTTATTTGTTGATATTTCCGTTTCTTGAGAGCCTGGCGTCTGAATTTTCGTTGGAGTGATTTTTGAAGCCATAGCAGCCGGAATTTCCTTTTTCATGATTTGAGAATAAGGTTTTTCCGGCTGCATCCTCTTTGGTTGGGTGGTTTTGACAGAAGCTACAAAAGGCTTTTCTTCTGAAAAAACAAATTGTTTTCCACTTCTGCGCACCTCGCGCCTTGTTTTTTCTGTGCTGCTCGGTTTGTTTAGAAATAACACCGCCCAGATGGCAATGCATATAAAAATAATAAAAAAAATAATCAGATACACGTTATCTGTCCATTCAATACATAATTAATGTATTGCATAGGTTCACACCGGAAAACGACGAGTCGATCCGGCTCGCCCAGGGATTAGTCCCCGAGCATCCGCTGGGCGAATGGCCAAACAGCAATATGCCTGCCATCCCTCCCTGGTTTAAAGTATGAGTATTCAACAGAAACCTCCTCCAGCGCATGGGCTTGTTCCAGTAAGCACGTCCCCACCCGTCCAGAGGATCGGCCGAGTAGATGTAAAATCCGTTTTTCGTTTCCCAATATCCGATAATCGTGTTGAAATGCCCACCGTCATCCACACCGATAACTGCTGGAATGTGGTTGTCGATATAGTTTTTAATGACGGTTTTTAAATGGGTCAGGTTCTGGAAATCGCCGTCAGCAAGATTTGTGGATACCGGCAGCGCGTCCTTCATATTGGCCGGGGCGTATTTGTTGGCCACAAAGGGCAGGCCTGCATTCGCGTTGTTTCTGCTGGTTCCCACGGCCTGGCCATAGATCATCCAGTTCTGAAGATTTCCCAGCCATTTGCCGGCGGCTGAATCCCAGGCCGCCCAGGCAAGGGGATAGTCAATGCCGTAAAATTCAGCGCAGTCTTTTGCATCGCCGCAGTCATTGCCGGCGGTATTGAGCACGAAAACATTACTGAGAAAACCGGTATTGGGATACCAGTCCGGATGATCCGTGTCCCAGTCATTTTCTTCATAATCATTGACATATCCTTCATACATGATGTGTTCCATGGAAAGCTTGTAACCCACGTGAACCACATCCTGGACGTTTGTCCATGCGGCATCCGGCGTATATCCGATTTTGAGGTCCGGATCAAACCACCAGGAGGTGCTGGAGCGGTCGGCCAAACCCAGATAGTCCATGACAATGGCCAGAGACGCGGGGCCGCAGGTGCTGCCGTACTGCTTGTGAACAGTCATCAGAGGCATGCCGCACCATCCCCAGGCGCCGAATGAAACCCCTGCAGACGGGTCCGTATCCCCGTCATGGTCAAAATCAAAATACCACCGGACATTGGACAGCCTGAATACCGCTGTATCGCTAAGGCCATCGCCGTTGAAATCGCCTGCAATCGGGATGTCGCCCCGGACGCCCCAGGGACCGCTTTTATCATTGGTAACGGTGGTATTGAAAAGATTCCAGTGAAAATACCAAGTGCCTTTGGACGGCCTGAAAACGCCGATATCATCCCGGCCGTCTCCGTTGAAATCGCCTGCAATCGGGATGTCGCCCGGCAATCCCCAGGCAACGCTGACAAATTCATAATCCCCGTCAAAATTATAGTCAATGTACCACTGGCAGTTGGATGGACGAAACCATCCGATGTCGTCATAACCGTCTCCGTCAAAATCCCCGGCAAAAGGAATGTCGCCTCCCCGGGCGGCACTGTTCATCGATTTATCGGTGATTCCATTTCTATTGTAATCAAAATACCATTTCCCTGTGGAAGGTCGGAATACAGCGATCCCATCCGCCGCGCTGGTCGATCCGCTGCGGTTGAAACGGCCGGCCACCGGGCGGTCGTTGGGGAGCGCCCATTTAACAGATCTTCCATCGGTGGCTGCGTCAATGATTCGGCTTGAATTCCCTGTATTTAAATTAAAATACCATCGTTTGCTGTCCGCCCTGAAAACACCCACATCATCATACCCGTCGGCATTGAAATCCCCGGCAAAGGGGATGTCCCCGCCTTCTTTCAGCAGTATGGACGCCCCGGCCGCCCGATCGGAAAAGAGCAGTTCCGGGTTGCTGGTGGTCTGATATTCATAATAAACGCCTTTATTGTGAATCGTCACCATGGCCCAGTCCCGGTAAGGGTCATACTTCCTTATTTGTTCGACGCTGTTCCGGAGAGAATTATTATAGGCCCCGTCATCGCAATCTTCTGCGCAATTGGCCGGATCATACATGGATTGCATGTGGTCTGCTTTCCGGCAGCGGAATGTATCGGTGCCCTCACCGCCGCTGGTATAGTCTAACCCGGTATGACCGATGAGGATATCATTGCCGGCATCCCCGTATAAATGGTCATTGTCTCCGTTGCCAACCACGAAATCGTTGTCCTGCCCCCCCCAGATCCAATCATCGCCGTTATTTCCGTTGAGCCAGTCATTTCCCGACTGTCCGTAAATCCTGTCAACATAAGGCGTCCCCAATATGGTGTCATGTCCGTCATCCCCGTACAGATGAAACTCATAATTGGCCAGGGGGGCGATATTTTCAAATCTTTGATTGTATTTAGTGGTCTGATTTCTTGGGGCCAAGGCTTCGATGTGGTCATTCCCTTCCCTGCCGTTGATGGTCAGCCTGGAGCCGGCCGGATCAATATCCCATGAGATAAAGCCGACGCTTTCAGTTTCTCCTATTTTAGTATAGCGCAAAATAAATAGTCTGTTTTCAACAATGCCGTCATCCGGGTCCGCCACCCGCGCAACGCCGAAATAGATTTCATCATCATATTCAGATCCGTTATAGGTGACATCTTCTGCAACAGCGTTTCCGCACAGGAGAAAACAGATCAAAAATATCAGTGTCACGGGCATGTTAAAATTTTTGAAAATTCTTTTCATGCGGCGCCTCCTTAATTGAAGAATTTTGGGTGCAACCGTTTACAGGAAAGGGAGATGGTGGCCGGTTTTTCTATAACATATTTTATTGAGCTTTTGCACGAGGTTTTCTTGAAGTGTGTTTCAATTCGGGATGCGGTTGTTTTTTTAATGATCCCATACGCCTGATTCAAGAAGGTTTTAAAAAGCGCTCTGCGGATGGAATATTTTTTGGATTTTTTCAGGGCTATTCCATATCGAATCCGTATCATCATAGAGTTCCTTAAGTTTTGTTTCAATACGTTGTCGTTTGATTTCAAACTCATCATCATTGATATCCTGGGGGATGATGATCGGTTCTCCGAATCTGATGATCACTCTGGAAAAAAATTTGGGGATCATGAATCTGTCCCAGCTCTTGAAACTCCATTTTTTCTGGGCGGAAGTTACGGTCGGGACAATGGGTAATCCCGCAACCTGGGCGATCCTGAGCAATCCCGGCTTCACAACGCCAACAGGCCCCTTTGGCCCGTCTACAATATGGCCGATCTTATACCCGTTGAGCGCCAAATCTTTAAGTTCTTGGAGCGCTTCCTTGCCTCCCCGGGAGGATGAGCCTCTCACCGGATGCCATCCGAGGACTTTAACGACATGGGCCATGATCTCGCCGTCCCGGCTCTGGCTGATCATAATCGCAATGGGCCTGCGTTTTGCAAAAAATGTGATTCCCGGAAAGAATCGCTGATGCCATGAAATATAAATAAGGCTTCCGCCATTATCAAGAATCCTGGTTTCATTTTCCGCATCAAGAATTCTTACCCGATGCGTTAAGGCGATGGTTTTGACAATGAAAAGCCCGATATAGGGCAATACATGCTTATACATGAACAGTTTAATGTTTCGTTTCATCCTTTTGCCTTTTAACAGTCTTGTTCGGGAAAAGGTCCGGGGTTCTGTTTGATCATCTTTACGTTGTCCGTTTATGGAATCTCAAAGTCGCCAGGGTAAAAATGGCGCCGCCGATGCCCAGCAGGGAAAACATTTCCGGCCACAGGACATCCAGCCCCGCGCCTTTTAAAAATAATTCTCTTAAAATTTCGATAAAATATCTCAGCGGGTCGGCATAGGTGATGATCTGGCACCATCGCGGCATGTTTTCAATTGGATAAAAGAAGCCGGAAAGCAATATGAACGAAACCATAAAGAACCAGGACAAAAACAGAGCCTGCTGCTGGGTGCTGACAATGGTGGAGATAAAGATGCCGAGTCCCAGAGTGGTAAGGATGAATGTGGCCGCCAGCAGGCCCAGCACCGGCAGGCTGCCGACAATGGGCACCTTGAACCACAGCACGCCGAAAGTCATGGCCACGCTCATTTCTATAAATCCCATGAGGGCAAACGGGATGGTCTTTCCTGCAATGATCTGGGCGGACGCAAGCGGCGTGACCAGGAGTTGCTCCAGGGTGCCGATTTCTTTTTCCTTAACGATGGCCAGACTGGTCAGCAGCATGGTGATGATGGTCAGAAGAATGGAAATGATGCCGGGGATCATATAGTAAACGCTTTTTAATTCCGGGTTATACCACGTCCGGTTTACCGGCTCGATGAATCGCACCGAGCGGGCAAGGGCCGGGTTTCGGCCCATGGTTTGTGCCATGGTGTCCTGCATGAACTGGAGGAGAATCCGGTTGCAGTATCCGAGCGCCACCGCGCTGGTATTGGAGTTCTGGCCATCAAGAAGGACCTGGATTTCGGGCTGGCGTCTGGTTTCGATATCCCTGCCGAAATCCCTGGGGATGACCAGGGCGATCACGGCATGCCCGGCGAAAAGATGATTCTCAATGTCGCCGGATTTGCAGGACTGGCTGATCTGGTTAAAATATTCCGTATGAGAAAACCGCTCGATCAGATCGCGGCTGATGGCTGAGCCGTCCAAATCGCAGATCAGGATATCCAGATTCTTAATGTCTGTCGTAATCGCGTACCCAAGCACCAGAAGCTGGATCATGGGAACCACGAAGATCACCCGGAGCATGTTGGGGTCCCGGGTGACCTGGTAGAGTTCTTTGCGGACTAAGTGCCAGATTTTTTTCATTTCAGCTTCATCCTGAAACGTTTCACCGCCATTGAAATAAAAAACAGCCCCACCGCGCTCATGGCCAGAAACGAAGGCCATAATTCCAGGGGGCCGTTGCCTTTGAGCATGATCCCCCGGATGATAATCAGAAAATGGGTGGCTGGTATGATCTTGGAAATCACCTGGAGCGGCAGCGGCATGGACGCCACGGGAAACACAAACCCCGACAGCATCACCGACGGCAGCAGGGTTCCCACTAAGGAGAGCATCATGGCCACCTGCTGGGTGGCCACGAGCGTGGAGATGAGCATTCCGATGGCCAGCGCCGTGAACACATAGAAAATACAAAACAAGAGCAGCCAGAACCAGGAACCCAGCATGGGCACATCAAACCAGAGATGGCCGAAGACCATGATAAACAGCCCGATGGTAAATCCCAGTAAAAGATACGGGATTGCCTTGCCCAATACCACTTCATAGGGCTGGATGGGGCTGACCAGAATCTGTTCCATGGTGCCTGTTTCTTTTTCCCGGGCGATGGTCACCGAGGTGAGCAATGCGCCGATCATGATCAGCAGCAGCGCCACAATACCGGGGACGATGAAATGGGCCGAGAGCATGTCCGGATTATAGAGCATCCGTGGCTTGACAAGAATCGGCATCCCGTTGCCGTTGGATAAGTTGGAGAGTGATTGGCTGACGAAAATATTGTCCAGATAGTTCTGCACCAGCGTCGCGCTGTTGGCGTCCGTGCCGTCGGTGATCACGCCGATGGGCGCCGAGGGTGATCTGGCAAAATTGCGCTCAAAATCCGCCGGGATGATGACCGCCGCCCTCACCAGTCGCTGCTGGAAAAGGGATTCGGTCTTTCTCGGGTCGTCATACCGTACCACGATATTAAAATAGGACGAGGCTTTCAGGGTTTCAACCAGGTCCCGGCTGGCCGGCGTGCGGCTCAAGTCGCAGATGCCGATCCGGATATGCTTCAAATCCATGTTGATGGCATATCCGAAGATGAACATCATCAGCAGGGGCATGAAAAGCAGTATCAGCAGCGACCGGGGGTCTCTGCGGATATGGATGAATTCTTTCCGGATAAGCGGCATAAGGCGCGAGTTGATCATGATTTATCTGTCCACCAGATGAATAAAGACATCCTGAATGGATGCCATGTTGTATTTTTTTTTAATCTCAGCCGGTGAATCCATTTCCACGATCCGACCCTTGTACATGATAGAAAGCCGGTGGCAGTATTCCGCCTCGTCCATGTAATGGGTGGTGACAAAGACCGTGGTTCCCGCGGCCGCAAGGGTTGAGATCAGGTCCCAGAAATACCTCCGGGCGATCGGGTCCACACCGCCGGTGGGTTCATCGAGAAACAGGATGGGCGGTTTGTGAAGAATGGCGCACGCCAGGGCCAGGCGCTGCTTGAACCCTAAGGGAAGGGAAACGGTTTTAAAGTTTTCCATTTTGGAGATGTTTAAGGCAATGTCCAGTTCTTCAATGCGGTTTTTAATCTGCGCCCGGCTCAGGCCGTAAATTCCCCCGAAAAAGAAAAGGTTTTCTTCCACTTTAAGGTCGTCATAGAGGGAAAACCGCTGGGACATATACCCGATGCCTGTTTTGATCTTTTCATATTCCCGGTTGACATCCCATCCGCCGACGGTGCCGATTCCGGACGATGGTTTCAGAAGGCCGGTCAGCATTTTGATGGTGGTGGTTTTGCCGGCGCCGTTGGCGCCCAGGAAACCAAATATTTCCCCCTGGCCCACATCAAAGGATATATTGTCAACAGCCGTAAAATCACCAAACCGGCGGGTGAGATTCCGCACGGAAACGGCAAAATTGCGAGAAGGGGATGAATTGTCGGCCGGGTTCATATTCTTTTATTTATACTGAATTTTCGTATCGTACTCCTACTCGTGCTCGTACTCATAATCGCATTTGATTTCAATGTTTCGGGCGCGAGTACCAGTAAGAGTTTGTATGAGATGAATAAATCAGGCAATTTCTTCGCTTTGCTCCTTATCCGCGATCAGCGCGATAAAAGTATCTTCCAGTCCCGGCTGAGCCTTCTCAACAGCATCAATAGCCAGGCCCTCTTTTTTTGCGGTCAGGCAGAGCGCATCCATGGTTTCCCCCGCATCGGTAAACAGGCTCACATGAATCCGGTCCCCTAAAATCTGCACCTGATTTGGGTGGAGCCGGTGTTTGAACCAGCCGGCAAGGCCGGGCAGGTTCCCGCCGAAAAGCGCATAAACAGTTCCGGAAAAGCGCCGGGTGATTTCCCCCGCAGTTCCGACGGCCAGGATTTTGCCCTTGTTGATCAGGGACACGCGGTCGCATTTTTCCGCTTCATCCATATAGGGAGTGGTGACCAGGATGCTGACGCCGCCTTCTTTGAGTGTTTTTAGAATATCCCAGAATTCCCGGCGGGAAACGGGGTCGACACCGGTAGTGGGTTCATCTAAAATCAGGACCTTGGGCGTATGAATCAATGCGCACGACAGGGCAAGTTTCTGTTTCATGCCGCCCGAGAGCTGCCCGGCGCGTCGATTGACAAAAGGCGAGAGCCGGGAAAATCCAAGCAGTTCTTCGGTGCGTTTCAGCCGCTGCGCTTTCGGCACACGGAACAGGTCGGCAAAAAAGCGGATATTTTCTCCCACGGTCAAATCCGGATAGAGCGAAAACCGCTGGGGCATGTAGCCGATCACTTTTCGGACCTCCGCGGGCTCTTTGGCGACTGAAATGCCCAACAGCCGGCATTCACCGTCATCCGGGTCCAGCAGAGAGGTCAGTATCCGTATCAGCGTTGTTTTTCCGGCGCCATCGGGGCCGATGAGCCCGAACATTTCTCCGGCCAGAATATCAAAGCTGACGGACGCCAGGGCGGCGGTTTCCCCGTATCTTTTTTTAAGTCCTGTAATTTGGATGGCCGGCTGAGTCATAAAAAATTTTTCAAAATTTTTTAATTAAATGCACTTCCGCCGGCATTCCGATTTTTAAAATACCGTCCCTATTTTTCAAAATGACCTTGACAGCATAGACCAGCTCGGCCCGGGCCTTTTTGGTCTGGACGTTTTTCGGCGTGAATTCAGCTTCCGGAGAGATCCATGAAACCTTTCCGGGAAACGGGTCCGGGCTTGCATCCACCCTTACAAGCACATCCTGTCCGAGGATGAACTGATCCACATCGGTTTCCGCCACATATATTTTGATCCACAGGTTGCCCAGATCCGCCAGTTTATACAAGGCGCCGCCCTGGATCGCGATTTCGCCGGGTTCGACATATTTTTCAACCACCGTCGCATCCAACGGGGAGATCACAGTTCCATCCTTGATCTGCCGGTCCAGCACCGACATGGTGGCTTCAATCTCAGCATGTTTTGCGTCCAGCAGCGGCACCTGGGAGTTGGCGGCGGTCAACTGACTTCGGGCCACACTGAATTGGGTGGTGATATCATCAAATTGCTGCTGTGTGGCCGAACCTTTGGCAAACAGCTCCTTGATGCGTTTATACCGTATCTGAACATTTTCGAGATTATCCGACGCTTGAGCAATGGCAGCATCAGCGGCAATTCGGCTGGCTTCTATTTCGCCAAGGCTGGCCTGGAGCTGGGCTTTCTGAAGCACCAGTTTTTCCACATCAATGACAGCCAAAAGCTCGTCGATCTCAGTCCGATCTCCTTCTTCCTTGGTGAGCTGTAATATGGTGCCGCTGACCAAAGATCCGACTGTGACCTCGGTGGCTTCCAGGGTTCCTGAACCGGCAAAATCAGCAGGGAGTTTTTCCTGGCAGCCGAAAAACACCACCATGGCGCTTAATATAATTGAGAACTGAAAATACTTTTTACAACTCATCGGGTTTCTCCTTTTATTAGTAGCAGAGCCTGAACGGAAAGATGAGGTTTGCGTTCAGGCATTAAATATCAATCCGGATGCCATTCCTCATTGCCCAGCGCCCTTAAATAATCGGCCCAGGCCGTCTGGACTTGCGCGGAAATCACGGTCAGTTCGGATTTGGCATTCATCAGTTCCGTGTGCGCATCCAGAAAATCGGTATTGTTCGCCATGCCGACTTTGAAATTGTTTTCCTTGGTATTGAAATTTTCCTGGGCGGATATGACTTTCTCTTTGGCAATCAGCATTTTTTGGTATGCCTCTTCATAGGAAAGGCGGGTGTTGATCCGGTCCAATTCAATCTGCCGGTCCAGGGATGCTTTGGACTGCTCCAGCCTGGATTTTCTGGCAAGCGCCGCGTTGAGTTCATTCTTTCGCTGATCCATGTCAAAGATGTTCCAGGATACATTCACCCCCGCCTGCCACCAGGGCTCCCATTCCGGCTCGGTGGCGATAAATCCCGGCCATCCGTAATGCCCGGATGTCTCCAGGCCGACCTGGGGCTTCAATCCGCCGGTGGCAATGTCGGCTTCAGCAGCGGCAGCCTCAATCTGGGCAAGGGCGATCTGCTGTTCCGGCCGCATCGGGTCGGACGTTAAAAGCGTTTGAGGGATGGGCCACGGCGGGCATTGATTCCAGTTGACCAGGATATCCACCGGTTTTTCCGGCGGCATTCCCATGCGTTCGGCCAGGGACGCTTTTGCTCTGGCAATGGCGTTTTCCGCCTGGATGATCCGAAGTTCCGTGTCCAGGCGCCGGATGTCGATGGGAAGAAGCTCGCTTTTCAATAGCATGCCTTGATCCAGCAGGTTGGTAGCGTCCTTGAGGTGGCTTACGATTTGGTCGCGGCTGGCAACAGCGATGTTTTTGAATTCCTGGGCGCTGGCCAGTTGATAGAATCCGTTGATGACCTGGTTTCGGACCTGGCTTTTGGCCAGGGCGATTTGAAATGTTGAGCCTTCTAATCCGGCTGTGGCCGCCCGGATGCCCCCTTCAATCTGCCCCCCGGTATAGATCGGCTGCTGGAGCTTAACAGACAGATCGGCCTTTTCATGTTCACCGATGACAACATCTTTTCCGGGAACGGTTAGCTCACCGAAAGGCGGAGGCGCCTGGACGGTCATATCCCCGATCGGCATTTTGGTCACATCTGTGTTGTATCCGGATAGGGCATTTATATCCACTTGAGGGTATTGCCGTCCCTGTGCCTGCTTGAGTTTGAATTCAGCTTCATCTTGACCTTTTTCAGCCTGGGAAATATCGAGATTGTTTTTAAAGGCAATGTCTAAGCATTCTTCAAGGGTCACAGGTTTTTGTTCTGCGTTGGCTGAACATGGTATTACAGTCATCGCGAAGCAGAATGCGATTATTCCGGCAAGGATGGCATCAAATATAATTGGATGACATGGTTGAAGCCTTTTCCTCATAGTTTCCTCTTTATATGAGCAAGTTGAGTTTTGGCATGGAAATATAACACACCGCCCGCGACAAAAAAACAGAATTATCATCTGTTTTTTTCAAGAAGTCCTTTTTCGCGAAGAATTTTCAGGAGCGCGAGCGCCTTTTCCTTAATGGTCCCTTCAAGAATCAATCCTTCGCGAGTTTTTTCAGGATACGAATAACCGGTAATCATGGCGGTCTTTTTTTCCACAACCCCGAGAGACTCCGGCGTGATGGTTTCAACCCCGGCATCAATGGCCCGGATGAGGTTGGAAATCGAAGGGTACCGGGGCTCGTTGATGCCGCTCTGAAGGGTCAAAACAGCCGGTAGCGTGACATCGATCATTTCCCTGATCCCGCCCTCAAGTTCCCGCTCCACATAAACGGTTTTTTGATCCGGTCGGACGTCTACATGAATGACAGACGTAACCCACGGAAGGCTGAGCCGTTGTGCGACCATCGGCCCTGTCTGGGACTGCATCATGTCTTCAGACATCACGCCGGCAAGTATCAGGTCATAGGGCCTGAACCCTGCAAATTGACCAATGCAGTTTGCCACGTAAACGGCATCGCACGATTGACTGTAATCGGAAAGAATATGATATCCCGCATCCGCCCCCATGCCCATGGCTCTTTGAATGGCTTTTTTCGCGTTTTCAGGCCCCACGGAAACAATATCAATGACAGTTCCCGGGAATCGGGTTTTAAGAACAACAGACGCCTCGGCAACAAATTCATCAAACCGGTTCAACCTCAGATTTATGGAAGCATCTGCGATCACATCCGGCGCGTCTGCGTTAAACGCGACGGCATCTTCAACTTCAGGGACTCCTTTGATGCATGCCAGTATGTTCATTATTTATCCCTTGGAATAAATATAGCTTTTTCGTAAAAGGATCTGGGGTTAATTTATTTTTTATTATTATTCCATTGGTTATATTTCAAGGTCAAGCAAAAATCGAGCGATCGTTCGTTTTTTTATTGACATTCTTTTGATGAAACGATAAACAAAATTATTATATTTTACCAAATAATTTTTTAAGGCATGCGGTTTGCCCGCCTGAAAAAAAGCCGAAAGGATAGTGCCATGGATTTTGCCGTATCCGAAAAAATGAAAGCAATTCTGGATCTGGTCAACGAGTTTGTCGAGCGGGAGCTCATCCCGTTGGAACCGGAGTTCGCCCACAAGGGTTTCCGGGAAATGCTGCCGGTGATAAGGGAGAAGCAGAAAAAGGTCAAACAGATGGAACTCTGGGCGCCCAACTTTCCAAAAGATTGCGGCGGCATGGGGCTTTCCCTGGTGGATCACGGCCTTTTATCCGAGGCGCTCGGCCGGTCTCCCCTGGGGCATTTTGTTTTCTGGTGCCAGGCGCCGGATGCCGGCAATGTCGAGATCCTGCACATGTTCGGAACGCCGGAGCAAAAGGAAAAATATCTCCTTCCGTTGGTGCGGGGAGACATCCGCAGCTGTTTTGCCATGACCGAAGTGGATATGCCTGGGTCCAACCCGGTGCTGCTTGAAACCACAGCGGTCAAAGACGGAAGCGATTATGTGATCAACGGCCATAAATGGTACACCACAGCGGCCGATGGCGCAAATTTCGCCATCACCATGGCGGTGACCAACCCGGAAGCGCCCGATTATCTCCAGGCCAGCATGATCATTGTGCCGACGGATACTCCGGGATTCAACCTTGTCCGCAATATTCCCGTGATGGGACACGCAGGCGAAGATTATTTCAGCCATGGTGAAGTGTTGTTTCAATCCTGCCGGGTCCCCCGGGAAAACCTCCTGGGACAGGAAGGGCACGGGTTTGTCATTGCCCAGGAACGGCTCGGGCCCGGTCGAATTCATCACTGCATGCGGTGGCTGGGCATCTGCCAGCGGTCCTTTGAGATGATGTGCCGGCGCGCCAATTATCGGAAAATCACCAAAGATGGCAAGCCGCTGGCATCCCGGCAGATTATCCAGCAGTGGGTGGCTGAATCCGCAGCTGAGATTACTGCCGCCCGGCTGATGACCCTGTATGCAGCCTGGAAGATCGACACCGAAGGCGCCAAAGCAGCGCGTCATGAAATTTCCATGATCAAGTTCGTGGTGGCCAAC
>JALOPH010000335.1 GCA_025453995.1 Desulfobacterales bacterium | reverse complement strand
ATTCCATCCTTCTGGCAAACAATTCACCTCCCCTTGAAAAAAGAAGGTCAGGCGGGATTTTCTTTCTTGCAAAACACTGAGCAGGCAATAATCAACTAATACGATCTTATTATATATCAGGATTAGATAATCATCAAAATCTTGAAGGTTAGAATGAACCGCATCAAATATCCGCTTCAAATCAATTTTTCCATATTCATGAACAATTAAATTTCGCAACCCGACTGTTTTGATCATTTTTTCGGTCATAGCCTGATCCAGATAATGTTTTTCTTCAAGCAGATAAAACAGTTCACTGGTGCTTCCGGGAATTCCAAAACCTTCATCGCTGACTATGTGGGCCGCAATATCTATGCAATTCTGGATTGCCATCTGAAGGTTGAAAAGAACGATTTCCTGGCAATCGATATCGCCTAAAAAAGTTGAAAGTTCAGTGCTCCCTTTTGCACGGATACGGTTTATGTGTTTTCTGACAGATCCGGCTTTGGCTAAAATGAGTGCTTTATCAACCATTTATTTTTTCTCCATTAATTTACGCACAAAACCGGGGCGGATCATATCCTGATAGTAAGAAAAATCAGCAATCATTGAATACATTTTCATCTGATATTCAGAAACCGATCGTCTATTTTTTTTGTGAATACATTTACCATTAGAGAATATTTGTTTTGCAAGAAATTCTCCGGCATGATTCATGACCACGAGATGTATGTCTTTTCGAATGATTCGAGACAGGTTTTTGTGATACTCATCGATCTTTTCAGCAGATTTTTCACACAGCACGTCTTCAAACAATATGCCGATGTCCACATCGCTGGTCTGATGCTGACGATTTCTTGCATATGACCCAAACAGGTATACTGCTGCGACTTCCGGCCTGGTTGAAAAATAATCAATTATTTTCTGAACCATTTGATTCATTAAAAGTATTAAATGCCTTAACGAAAAGTTCAAATTTTGTAGGTTGGGTTGAGTCCGTCTTGTTTTGTTGGGTTTCGTGCCTCAACCCAACCTACTATTATCGATTGGTTGTGAAATACTGGTTTATAGGCGAAACCCAACAAAATGATTTTTAGTGGGTTTCCGTTGGCGCACTGTTTAATCCATCAGCCGACAATGTTTCCGGCAATCATGTCCAGGTTTTTTTCCTTAAGCTTCTTGAGCGCGTATTTTTCCAGATCCCGGGTCTCAGCGGCAAAACCCACCAGAACCTGGCGCTTTTTCCTGCGCCCCAGCTCGGCCAGTATGTCCTGGGTCCGCTCCAGCGACAGGGTCAACTTATCTTGATCTTTCTTGATCTTGTGGGCTGCTTTTTCAACCGGCCGGTAATCAGAAACAGCCGCCACTTTAATGATGACATCCACCCCCTTGGCCGCGCCAAAAACCGCATCCGCCATTTCCATAGCAGTCTGAACCTTTATCATATTGACCCCTATGGGATCTGAAAGCCCAGTCGGGCCTGCAACCAGCGTCACCCCTGCGCCTCTTGCGGCCGCTGCTTCCGCCAGCGCGTATCCCATCTTTCCCGAGGAAGGATTGCTGATAAAGCGCACCGGGTCTATGGGCTCCCGGGTGGGCCCGGCGGTCACCAGAACTTTTTTTCCCTTAAAATCTTTGGGATAAAAACACTGGACAACTCGCTGAAAAATATATTCCGGATCAGCCAGCCTGCCGGGGCCGTATGCGCCGCACGCCAGCTCGCCTTCGCCCGGCTCCACAATCACATGTCCATCAGACTGAAGCATGTCAAGATTCCGTTGGACTGCCCGGTTTTCATACATGTGCGTGTTCATGGACGGGCAGATAAATTTTGAGCAGGTCGCCACCAGCATGAGCGTGCTCAATGCGTCATCGGCAATACCGTTTGCCAGCTTGCCGATCATGTTGGCGGTGGCCGGCGCGATCACCACAGCATCGGCTTCATCAGCCCATGAAATGTGCCGCATGGAATTTTCTGAACCCGCCTCAAACATATCCAGAAACACCGGCTGGCCGGATATGGCCTCAAACGTCAGCGGGGCAACAAACGATGCTGCGTTCTTTGTCATGACCACCCGCACGTTGGCCCCGGCTTTTTGAAACAGGCGCATCAGCTCAACGCTTTTATAGGCGGCAATCCCGCCGCAGACGCCTATAACGATTTGCTTTCCTGAAATGATATGATTCATCATATCTTATCTCGATGTTTGATTGTTTGAACATATTTTAAAATCATCTCGACTGCTTCCAGCAACATCGGCGTGTAAAAAAGAACTCTTTCAAAAATTTCATAAATCGAATCTGATTTATAATCATGCGCAATCTCATTTCGTAAAATTCGAATTTCAACAAAATCATCGGCAGACTGAATTACACCGCGTTTTTCCGCCCGATTGATCCGGTCACGCGCAGTGCCAGAATCTTCAAGTTCCAAATGATCCAACAATTTGAACGTTTTTTGGATTATCATATCGCTGAGACGCGCAAACCGGCTGGTCAACGCTTCAAAACTCTCCAATTCATCTGCATTAAGTCCTTCCTGCATTCCAATGCGACGACACTTATCATGTGAATGCTTTAGAAGGGCGCATGCATTGTGAAGCTCTGTTGAATTCTGATCTATAATTTCTTTAATATTTTTCATGCAAGCAGAACACTCTCATCCTTAACCATTTTTGTAAAAGAATCATATTGATCAGAAGAAATAACAATATCAATCTTTTGCTCATCCATTTGCGAAAAAATATATTTCTTTATCCGGATTTTATCAACATAAGTGAGCTTATTGGATAAAACCAGCAAGTCAATATCCCCGCCTCGCTTTTTATCATTTACTCTTGAACCGAACAAATAAATTGAAGCATCCGGATCAAACGAGAGCACTGCGGTGACTATAATTTGCTTTTCCTTTTCAGATAGCCTCATGAGGTTTCAAAGCCTTCTATAATTCAGCAATTCTTATCTTTTTCCAGCGCAGAACCCGGTCCAGCCAGCGG
>JALOPH010000042.1 GCA_025453995.1 Desulfobacterales bacterium | reverse complement strand
CATTAATTCATCATCAGGAATTTGTTTCCATAGTGTCGCGCCCCGTGCGGGGCGCGTGGATTGAAACTACCGGAGTTCGGATTCGACATCACAAATGTCATGTCGCGCCCCGTGCGGGGCGCGTGGATTGAAACTTACCGAGCAGACATTATCTCAGGGGCAACTAAAGTCGCGCCCCGTGCGGGGCGCGTGGATTGAAACTGTTTTGGAAGCGCCTGAAGACATTATAACTGAGTCGCGCCCCGTGCGGGGCGCGTGGATTGAAACGGCCTCGTCTTTTAATGGTTCAAGTGTTACAGGATGGTCGCGCCCCGTGCGGGGCGCGTGGATTGAAACAATTTGAATTAATCGGAGGTATAAAAACATGAATGTCGCGCCCCGTGCGGGGCGCGTGGATTGAAACATCGGGTCCGGGGACGGGTCAGACACATCCCCCAGTCGCGCCCCGTGCGGGGCGCGACGAAGTTCATTGATTCTTTTTGGCCTCACAAGCGTGATTCCGCTCATTCTGACGTTCGCGGAGGCGGTTTTCCCGGCGCAGGGTTGCCTCGCAGTTGCGGCGTTTTTCCTCGTCAGACTCGAATCGCACCGGCGGGGCTGTGGCGGGCTTCCCATGCTCGTCCAATACCACAAAGGTCAAATAAGCGGACGCGGTGTGGCGGACCTCGCCGGTGAATACGTTCTCGGCTTCAACGCGGACACCGACTTCCATGGAGGTTCGGCCGACATAATTGATGCTTGCCATCAGCCGGAGCATATCACCAATATAAACCGGCTTGTGAAAGTCGAGCCGGTCCAGGGAAGCTGTCACGCAGTAGCGCTGGGAATGTCGCAAAGCCACGAGTCCGGCGGTATTGTCGATGAGCTTCATGACCACGCCGCCGTGAACGTTTCCTGCCAGGTTTGCATCCTGCTGGGTCATGTGCTGGACGATCATCACGGCACTGTCAGAAACCTTTTTCGCTTCCATTTCAAACCTCTCTTTTCCCGGCCGGCTTTTCAGGGCCGTGGGGTTTTGCAATAAAAAAATTTTTTGACGCGAAAGACCTTGATTGTATAGTAAGGCCGGAAATGGCACATCCGGAATACTTTTGCGGCTCTACGGCTGAACGTATCGCGGTCAAACGGACGGTGACAAGATGAAAAACGGTCAAGCTTTTTCAGCCATCCGGCAGTGTTCATAGGAATCTGCGATCATTGACATATGATTTTTTTCAGCCTGTGCAATGCCCAGAAGGATTCTTTCCGCGTCCCCTTCCCCGATCTTTAAATTGGCCAGGGTTTTATACAAATCATAGGAGACAAATTCAACATCCATCGCCAGATCCAACAGATTGATGCATCCATATTTCTGAATACTGTGAATGTAACCGACAAGATCGTCTACGGCATCGCCTCCTTCGACCATATCGTCAGGCAAAGCATTGAAGAATTCATCAAAAGATTGAAGCGGCGCGTCCGAATATTTTTCAATAAGCCCAAACAACGTTCTGGCATGGGACATTTCCGCTTCAGCCAATTGTGAAAAAATATCTCCGCCGCTATTCAACAAATTAATTTCATTTAGTTTTTCATATAACACGCGAGCGCCTTTTTCCATGCGAACAGCTGTTTCTAAAAGCTGAGGAATTGTGTGTGATTTGTCGAAGATTTGAATTTTCGGAATTTTATCAATCGATGCGCCGGTCCACTGACTGATCCCGCCTTCCAGGGAGTAAATTCTCTTTTGCGAATCTTTTTTCTGATCGGCGGCCATGACGGCGGCGGTTCTGGAGCGACTGCCTGCCAGACAGTAAAACACAATATCCCTGTCGGCGGGCAAAGAGCTTAATTTGGTTTTCAAATCTGACAGGGGCATCAGCAAAGCGCCTGGAATATGTGTCTGCATATATTCGCCTGGCTGGCGGACATCCACCAGAAGATATTCTTTTTCAGGCGTCGAATGCATATAGCGCTTGAGTTGATCAACGGTCATTATGTCAAATAAACTGGTTTTCATGGCGTATTTTAATAATTTTGATCCGCGTATTCAACCCATCCGCCCGCTTCAACCAGCGCCCGGTCAAAATCGGATATGGAAAAAGGGAATTCCGCCCTGGTCTTGCCGGAACTCACAATAAACCGGCTATTGGGCAGATCCGTTTCAATTATTGTCTGATCTCCTGAAAAATCAGTAAACAACCGGTCGATATGATCCTGCTGAAGTTCAACGGCCATCATGCCGCAGTTGAACATGTTCTGCCTGAAAATTCTGGCAAAACTTTCCGCAATGACAAGGTTGATGCCGTTGACTTCAAGGGCCCAGGGCGCGTGTTCCCGGGATGAACCGCATCCGAAGTTGGATCGGGTCACAATAATCGCTTTTCCGGCAATATCTTTCGAAGGTTCAAAATCCGATAGTTTCAAGTCTTCAAGAAGATGGGGCCTTAAAGCATCCTTGGATATCTCGATCAGATACTTTGCCGGAATGATTTCATCGGTATTGATGTCGGATCGATCCAGAAAAAGAACTTTTCCCTTAAATTGTTTCATTTTTTACCCTTTAAAGAGTTTTGAGTTAGTGATGAAACCTGCAATGGCGGTTGCCGCAGCGGTGGCCGGACTCATCAGATGGACCATCCCCCCTTTGCCCATGCGACCGAAAAAATTCCGGTTGGTGGTGGATGCGCACACTTCGCCCTCGGCCAGCACCCCGTTGCTCATGCCCAGACATGCGCCGCAGGTGGGGTTGGTGACGCAGAATCCGGCATCCATGAAAACTTTAATAATGCCTTCCTCCAGGGCGCGGGAGAAAATTTCAGGGGTCGCGGGAGAGACAATGCCGCGAACGGTGTCGCTGATCCTGTATCCTTTCAGCACAGACGCTGCAATCCGAAGATCTTCAAGCCTGCCGTTGGTGCAGGAACCGATATACACCTGATCCACCGGAGTGCCATGCATTTCATGGACCGGCTTGACGCAATCCGGTTTATATCCAAAGGTTGTCTGAGGCTCCAGATCTCCCACATCAACGGTAATCAAGGCGTCATACACCGCGTCCTTATCCGAATGAAATTTTAGATACGCATCCCTCGCATCATCCTTGGTTTTAAACTCATCCTGAATGAACGGCCAAAGATACTCCACAGTGGTCATGTCAGGATAACAAATGCCCGATGTGGCGCCGGCTTCAACCGCCATATTGCAGAGCGTCATGCGCGACTCCATGCTCATTTCGTCGATAACCTGGCCAACAAACTCGATGACTTTGTTGGTCGCACCGCTGACGCCGATTTTTCCGATAATGGACAAAATAACATCCTTCGCGTACACTCCCGCCGGCAAGGCGCCGTTGACTTCAATTTTGATCGTTTGAGGATAATGAAATGCGCAGACGCCTTTTAAAATGCCGACTTCAAGATCCGTTGTCCCCACGCCGGCGGCGAATGCGCCGAAAGCGCCGTGGGTGCAGGTATGGGAATCCCCCATGATAATCGTATACCCGGGCCGGACAAACCCTTTTTCAGGAAAAATGGCGTGGCACACGCCGTTTCGTCCGATATCAAAAAAATCCATGATATGATGCCGCCTGGCCCAATCCCTCACAATTTTTCCCTGCATCGCTGTCTTTGAATTTTTTGCGGGCGTCACATGATCGATCACCGCCTTTATTTTGGAAGAATTAAAAACCCGGTCCTTCCCCCTGGCAATCAAATCATTGATCGCCACTGGAGTGGTGATTTCATGACAGAAGACTGCATCCAGACGGATGACGTGAATATCATCGCACGGATTGTCCACCCGGTGCGCATCAAAAATTTTTTCAGCAACCGTTTTTCCCATCTGCGCTCCTTAAAAAATAATATCGTAATTTTAAAATTCTTTGCAATTAATTGGAATGATAAAAATAAGATTACATAATCGTGGTCCGGTCTTTTCCGCTGATCTGCATCAGGTAGTCCGTCAGAAGCCACCCGGAAATCGCCAGACATTCCATGTCCAAGTATTGCTCCGCCCGTCTTTCAAAGAGTACGCGGCATTCGGCGGGGAACTCGTCGTCCGCATCATTGAATAAAAGGTATAGCGGAATTTTCGGCAGGCATGAAACCTGAATGGAAAGATCATACGACAAGCCGTCTGACACTTGAATCCCGCCGAGTTTGAGGCAGGCGTCTTCAAGCGCTATTAGTTTTCCGGAAAAATGTTTTGCAATGGCTTTTTCAGTATTATTGACAAAGCCGCTGACAAAAGGCGTCGCATTCATGAAATCCTTGTATGAAACCCATTCCCTGCCGTTTGCCGGTTCCCTTTCAGGGCAAAGAATCAAATACCTGCATAGCAAAACACTGATTGCGTGGAGCGGCTGATTTTTATCTGCGTCCATAATTCCGGCAGGCGTTACATGGTATTCGCGCCGGAAAACAGGAACGCGGATTCCATCTTCTTCAATACTGATTCCGAGGAGTTCCGCCTTGCCGGCAAGATTTAACCCGCTCACCTGATCCAGATAATCTCTGTAAACTTTTTCAAAAATCGGCGCCTTCTCCATAGGCTTACTCCCAGCCGCCGATGAGATGCAGATGGAGATGAAAAATCTCCTGCCCCCCGCCTTTTTCAACGTTAAAAAAAAGCCTGTAACCTGACTTGTCCACAGAAAATTGCTTTGCCATATCCTTTGCGGTCATGATCATGCCGCTCACAACGGCACGGTCTTCCTCAAGGAGATCGTTGATGCTGCGGATATGCTTTCGGGGAACGATCAGCAGGTGAACAGGCGCCAGGGGATGGATATCCTTAAACACAACGAGCTCGTCGTCTTCTTTCAGAAACTCCGAGGGGATCTCCTTATTAATGATTTTACAAAAAATACAATCCTGAACATGATGCATGATCAAGGCTTCCTTATAATAAATTTTTTAAATTCAACTGATTCCGGGTTCTGACCTCCGGATTCATGATGTCGATGTATTTGGAAAATTTTATCCTGTCTTTACAACCAGCACTGACGTATTGTCAAGCGTCCGTACAAGCTTTACACTGATATCCCCCAGAACGAATTCTTCCGATTTCGACATCTTCTTCCGGCCGATGACAACGATGTCAAATTTGTCCTTTTTAAAAAAATCGATGATTCCTTCCGTTACTGAAGGATACGGGTCTGTCAGCAGCACCGTCTCGATCTGGGACGGCGCAAAACCCATTTCCTCCACAAGACGGTCTTTTGCATTCTGGAGCACGGCGGCGAAACGTGCCGGCTGCTGGGCCATGAATTTTTTTCCCATCAAGTCTTCGCCGGACGCCGGTTGCCGGAAAATGTGAATCAATGTAATTCGTGAATCTTCAGGGCAAAACGGCATATTTATCAAAAAATTAATAATCGCCCTGGAACTCACGGAATCATTAATCGGCACTAAGATAGAAGCAGTCAAAGCAACCTCCCTTATTATTTTATTGGATGGTCACGTGATGCATGTCGTCTAAAATTTCATCGATATGCTCGTAAAAAATATCAGATCCCTTGGTAAAATGGCAAAGTATGTTATTCAAAGAATCAGGAATATACGGAAAAATTTTTTTCAGGTTCATCAGTCTGGATTTGTACATAATGGAGAAATCATTGACATCTATCCGATCAGCAACGCCGGGATATTTGATTGAATCATCGATGATCATGTTGAGCTCATGAAACCCCATTCCTACCGCGTATAGCATGATATTCCCGACTCCGAAAAGATCGAGGCTGTAAGGATTTTCCGGAGTGCTGAAATCATAATCAAAGTCAATCCACACATAATTACCCGTTGCGTTTTCAACAATCACATGGTCGTTGCGGACGTCGCCATGCCGGAATCCGTTGACATGCAGCAGGCGAAGAGCCTCAAAAGACCGAATCAGATTTTTAAGTATATCCGGAAAGACCGTGTAAAAATAGGTCTGATGATCCATATGAATCTGCTCCAGCATGACATAAAAATTATTCCCCCTTACAATGTCAAGGACGCGGATGTTGTTGTTTTTAAAATCCTTGAATGTCTCTCCTTGCATGAAAAGAGGATTGCCTTTCGTCAATGCCAGTATGTCGCTTTCTTTGTCAGGATCTCGATAGCATAATATGGAGACGCCGCTCAGAATGGTTTCAAACTTTTCAAAAAAGGCAAGCTTAATGATTTTACGTTCGCCGGTGGCCTTGTCAATGGCTCTTTTTACCCAGAATTTCGGGTCTTCGCTGCCGAACCTGCGCTCTCTCTCAAAACCGGTAATCCGGTATATTCTGTCTCCGACGAGCAGTTCATCGCCGCTGTCTATTGAAAAGAAATCGCTGGTATCGGTAATCGGCTGTTTCATAAACGGATCAGCTTCTCAACATCCTCGGGGGAAGACTGTCAATGGCCATTTTGATCTGTTCAACAAAATTCTTCAATCCGTTGTTTTCAATGACAAGGCCGAGCTGATTGGCAAGCACGCACAGGGACTCGATATCTTCCTCATGCATTGACATCGGCTGGTCGAAATAAAGGCGCATCTCACCAATTGGATTCTTGCGGTATTTAATCGGAATGGCAATCAGGGAGACGATGCCTTCGTCTTTGGCGGCATCCGGATATTGGATGCGCGCGTCATGCTGCATGTCATTGATGATTTCCACTTTGCCAGTAGCCAGGGAGCGATATTTCTGATCCGTAAACACAGGGCCTTTGTTCAGATAATTTTCGCTGATTCCGTAATTGCTGACGCGGAACAACTGTTTTTCAACTTCATCTAAAATCATAATGCTGGCGCCCTTAATTTTAAATGTCCGGCAAACGCCCTCCACCAGATGAGTAACCAGCAGATTGAAGTCTTCATAAGTCGAGATTGCGTTGCTGATGGCTTTAAACTGCTTTAAATAAAATTTTCTTTCACTGGTTTCAGCCATACTTTCTCCTTTTCATATAATGTGCCAGATTCGATCATATCCATTTTCCTTTGAGCGTCGCCCGTCGCATCGATTTCTCAAGTTCCTTCAAAAATTGTTCTCTGGAGATTTCTCTGGCGCCCATACGCTGAAGGTGGCCGGATGCGACCTGGCAATCGATAAAATCAAAAGACTCACGTTTCAAAAAATCGCACAATGCGGCCAAGGCTATTTTGGAAGCATTGGCGTGTTCGGTAAACATGGATTCACCGAAAAAACATCCGCCCATTGAAACGCCGTAAAGCCCCCCGGCGAGCTTTCCTTCATGCCATGACTCAACAGAATGGGCATAGCCTGATTCATGCAGCCGGCAATAGGCGTCGATCATCGAATCCAAAATCCAGGTGCCCTGATTTTCTTTAACCCGTGCTTGAGCGCATCCATGAATCACGCGGTCAAACGCCCTGTCGAAAGTGATCTCAAAAACCTCCTGCTTCATTAACCTTTTAAGCCGTGAGGACAGAATGATTTCATCAGGATACAGCACCATGCGGGGATCCGGCGACCACCATAAAATGGGATCGCCCTGGGAGTACCATGGAAAAATCCCCATCCTGTAGGCAAGCAGCAGTCGTTTCTGGCTTAGATCGCCTCCCACGGCCAGCAGTCCTTCAGGCTCGGCAAAACGCGGCGGGGGGAAAGAGATTTTTTCAGACAGACGAAAAATCGGCATGAAGAGATCAAGAATACGTAAAAGAAAGCTTGTCGTCTTTTACCCTGACATGGACCTCGCCGCCTTTTACCAGCCGCCCGAATAGAATCTCATCTGTCAGCACGTCCTTGATCTCTTTCTGGATTAAACGGTCAAGGGGACGGGCCCCGAAATGAGGATCATGGCCATTTTTGGCAAGCCAAAGCCGCGCGCTGCCAGACAATTTAAGAACTACTTTTTTTATGGAAAGCTGGGGTTGGAGTTCACTGATGAATTTATCAACCACCTGTTCCATGATTTTAAGGTTTAAAGGTTTAAACGATATGATGTCGTCCAAACGGTTCCTGAACTCAGGGCTGAAGAATTGTTCAATGGCCTTTTTCCCTTTTTCAGCAGGATCTTTTTGTCCATCCCCGCCGAAACCGATGGTGTTGCAGACCATTTCCCTGGCGCCGGCATTGGATGTCATGACCAGGATCACGTTTCTGAAATCAGCGGTTTTGCCGTTGTTGTCCGTCAATGCTGCATGATCCATCACCTGCAACAGAATGTTGTACATGTCCATGTGGGCTTTTTCGATTTCATCCAAAAGCACCACGCTGTATGGAGATTTCCGGACCTGATCGGTCAGCAGTCCGCCCTGGTCAAACCCGATGTATCCGGGCGGCGCGCCGATCAATCTGGCTACCGCATGTTTTTCCATATATTCGCTCATGTCGAACCGCAGAAAAGCAACTCCCATAATTCGCGCAATCTGACGGGCGACTTCCGTTTTACCGACACCCGTGGGTCCTGTAAAAAGAAATGATCCGATGGGACGATCCGCAGCGCCGAGCCCGGCCCTCGAACGTTTGATGGCTTTGACCAGCGAAGCGAGGGCGTCATCCTGGCCGAATATTTTTTCCTTCAATCGTTCTTCGAGATGCTCCAGGTTGGACCGGTCGGATGAAGAGACACTCTGGGTGGGAATCCGGGCGATTTTGGAAACAACCTTTTCTACATCCGACGGCTGCACCCGCTTGCGTGAATTGGAACCGCTCAGGCGGAGCAGAACCCCGGCTTCATCAATGACGTCAATGGCCTTATCCGGCAGATACCGTTCATTGATGTATTTGGCCGACAATTCGGTGGCGGATTTAAGCGCTTTTTCCGCCGTGTATTCAACTTTGTGGTGATCTTCATAATAGGATTTCAAGCCCTTTAATATCTTAATGGTGTCGGGAATGGATGGTTCGGCGATTTCAATCTTTTCAAAACGACGCGAAAAAGCCCTGTCTTTTTCAAAGAAATTTTTGAATTCCTCGTACGTGGTGGATCCGATGCACCTCAATTCTCCGGTCATCAAAGCGGGTTTCAATATATTGGAAGCGTCCATGGAACCGCTGCTGGTGGCCCCTGCGCCGACAATCGTGTGTATTTCATCTATAAACAGAATCGCGTTTTTTCTTTTTTGAAGACTTGAAATGACCGCTTTGAGCCGTTGCTCAAAATCACCGCGATACTTTGTGCCTGCCAGCAAGGCCCCCAAATCCAGTGAAAAGATCCGGGCTTCATGCAGCAATTCGGGGATCTCTCCTTTTGCTATTTTCTGGGCAAGGCCTTCAGCCATGGCTGTTTTGCCGACCCCCGGATCTCCCACAAAAACGGGATTGTTTTTTCTGCGCCGGCAGAGAACCTGGATGGTTCTCTCCATTTCATTCATGCGTCCGATCAGCGGGTCAAGCTTTCCCTGCATGGCGCGATCCACCAGGTCCACCGTAAACGCCTCTAATGGATCAATTGTTTTTTTCTTGTCCTTTTTCCCCGGCAGGAGCCCTCCGTCTCCGGCTTCCCGAAAAGGGGCGCCCTGGGTTCCGTGTGAAATGACATTTAAAACATCCAGCCTCGTGATCCCTTCGGCTGCCATGAAATAGGCGGCATGGGAATTTTTTTCGTCAAGCATGGACGCCAGAATATCTCCGATATAAACAAATTCCTTTTCTGCGGATCGCGCATGATTTACGGCTCGTTGAATCACCCGCTGAAACCTCATGGTCTGCTGAAGAACATATTCCTTTTCATCCGGGATCCGCTCAAGTTTATCATTGAAGAACTTTTCAAGTTCATTTTGAATGTTGGATACGTTGCCGCCGCAGGACTCAATAATTTCAATGCCGCTGGGGTCACGGATGATGGCAAACAGGATATGTTCAACGCAAACATACTCATGCCGACGCTTTCTTGCTTCTTTCACCGCATGGCTGAGCACTGCGCTCAATTCTTTGCTGATCATTGCAGAATCCCTCACAATAGACGGGCGGAAATAATGCCCCGTACTGTCAATTGGCCTTTTCAAAAGAACTTTTCAGCGGGAACCCTCGCTCGCGCGCAAGCTGATGCACAATTTCCACTTTGGTTTCCGCAACTTCATAGGTGTATAAACCGCAAACACCGATACCCGCTTGATGGATATTGAGCATGATCTGCGTGGCATCCTGAAGTGTCTTTCCGAAAACGGCCATCAACAATTCCACAACAAAATTCATGGTGGTGTAATCATCATTATGCAGAAACACCTGATACATGGGCGGTTCTTCTTGGTCTATCCGTGTTTGGGATAATAATTCTTCCCTTGTATCTGTGTTATGCCCGCCCATACGCCCCTTTATATCTGTAAAAAAACAGACTCTTTTGCTACCTTGCTACTATGGTTTTAATATAATCATGAAAAACCAATTTACCATGCCTGCATTTTACCCGAAACAGAGTCAGCAATTCAATCAAAAAGGATGTTTTGGATAAATCGCGCGGAAACAATCACTCCATGAAATAAATTTCAAGGATGGGTCCTGCAAACCCGTCATTCATAACTTATTGATTTTAATACCACACAAATCATGCGCCGCAGCATTTTTTATATTTTTTTCCGCTGCCGCAGGGACAGGGGTCATTTCTGCCGACTTTTTCAGCCGCCCGCTTCACTGGTTTGCGTTTGATTCCGGAGGAGCCATGGGAAAATGTCATCTCCTGCTCTTTAGGCTTTGATATTTCCTCAACATCTTCAGGCTCTGCGACCTGTATTCTGAACAAAATGCGCAAGGTTTCTTCCTTGATCCGGGAAACCATATTCTGGAACATTTCAAATGCTTCTTTCTTATAGATCATGATCGGGTCCTGCTGGGCGTATCCCCGCAAGCCGATGCCTTCCCTTAAATGATCCATGGAAAGGAGATGATCTTTCCAGAGATTGTCAACGGTCTGGAGCATGATGATCCGTTCTATGTTCCGGAAATTTTCCGCGCCGACGGCCGACTCTTTCTGATTATACATTGCGACAGCCGACTCATGGATGCGAGCCGCCAGTTTTTCCGGCACATCTCCTGAATTTTCAACATTGACCTGAAGATGAAGATTAAATTGATTGTAAACCGCGTCATTAATCCCCTTAAAATCCCAATCCTGGGGGGGGGTTTTCTCATCCCCATACATCCAGGCGATGTCTTCGGATTTTTCGCGAATCATGTCATCGATCACCGGGCGGAGGCTATCGTTGCCCAATGCCTGACGGCGCTGCTTATAGACTACTTCCCGCTGCTGGTTCATGACATCGTCGAAATCCAGAAGCTGTTTGCGGATATTGAAATTGTGAGCCTCCACCTTTGTCTGGGCATTTTCAATGGCTTTTGAAATCATCCGGTGCGCGATGGGCTCTCCTTCCTGCATCCCGAGCCTGCTCATGATGGCGGAAATCCTCTCCCCTCCGAAAATCCGGAGCAGATCATCTTCCAGTGACAAATAGAATCTGGATGAACCGGGATCACCCTGGCGCCCCGACCGGCCCCTCAACTGGTTGTCGATTCGCCTGCTTTCATGTCGCTCAGTGCCCAAGATGTGCAGGCCCCCGAGATCCACCACCCCTTCTCCCAGCACTATATCCGTTCCGCGGCCGGCCATGTTGGTGGAAATTGTGACTGAACCTTTCTGGCCCGCATTGGCCACGATTTCAGCTTCCCCTTCATGGTTTTTCGCATTCAAAACATTGTGCGGGACTCCTCTTCGTTTGAGCTTTGCGCTTAAATCTTCAGACACATCAATGGAAACCGTTCCCACCAGAACCGGCTGCTGTTTTTTATGAAGTTCAACGATTTCATCCAGCACAGCTTCAAACTTTTCATGCCGGGTCTGATAAATCACATCGGGGTAATCCGTCCGGATCATGGGTTCATTGGTGGGAATGACAACCACGTCGAGTTTATATATTTTTGCGAATTCAGCTGCTTCGGTTTCAGCGGTGCCTGTCATGCCGCTTAGTTTTTCGTACATGCGGAAGTAATTCTGAAATGTGATGGTGGCCAGGGTCTGATTTTCATTTTCAATTTTTACTTTTTCTTTGGCTTCCAGAGCCTGGTGAAGCCCTTCGCTGTATCTACGGCCGGGCATTAAGCGGCCGGTGAATTCGTCCACAATGATGACTTCGCCATCTTTGACGATGTAATCCACGTCCCGTTTGAATAACGTATGGGCTTTGAGGGCCTGGTTAACATGGTGCAGCATTTCTATGTTTTTGGGATCATAAAGATTATCCACTCCGAGCAATTTTTCCGCTTTCCCAACGCCGTCTTCGGTCAGCACGGAAGATCTGGCCTTTTCATCAATTGTAAAATGAGAGTCCCTTTGAAGAGAAGGGATAATGTTATTTACCACATAATAGAGCTGGGTCGATTTCTCCGCAGGCCCGGATATGATCAGCGGCGTCCGCGCTTCGTCAATCAGAATGCTGTCCACTTCGTCGACAATGGCAAAATGCAAAGGGCGTTGAACCAGTGACTGCCTCTCGAATTTCATATTGTCCCTGAGGTAATCAAAACCGAATTCATTGTTGGTGCCGTAGGTAATGTCAGCGCCGTAGGAAAGCTGCCGTTCACGGTCTGTTAAACCATGAACAATTACGCCGACATGAAGGCCTAAAAACTTATAGACTTTGCCCATCCATTCGGCGTCGCGGCGGGCCAGATAGTCATTGACCGTAATGATATGCACCCCTTTGCCGGTCAGGGAATTCAAATACGCCGCCAGCGGCTCCACAAGGGTCTTGCCTTCACCGGTCTTCATTTCCGCGATATTACCCTGATGAAGAACGATGCCGCCCAGCATCTGGACATCAAAGTGTCGCATGTTCAAAGTCCGGCGGGAGGCTTCCCGAACAGCCGCAAAAGCTTCCGGCAATAAAGAATCCAAAGATTCACCAGCCTGTACTCGGTTTTTTAATTTCACCGTCAATTCAGGAAAATCTGCATCGTTCAGGGCCTTCATTTTTGGTTCAAGCGAATTGATGGCATCCACCATCGGGCTGATCTGTTTCAGAATTCGTTCATTTTTGCTGCCGAATACTTTTAATAAAAGTTTATGAAATGAACCGAGTTTCATTTGCGCCGTAAGACCTCCGGATAATCATATTTTTACCAAAAAGCTAAAGCCCCATACAGCGTTTGGCGCCGCAGAAGCAGGATATGCGTTTTAACATGATCTTGACAGATGATGAAAGGAAAGTAGAACTATTTTGAAAGGTTTCTGCTTGCCAGATATTCAGGAATGTACTTTTTGGGGTTTATCGGATTGTTGTTCAAGCGGACTTCATAATGAAGATGAGGCCCTGTGCTTCGGCCGGTATTGCCGACTCTGCCGATAACAGCACCTCTTTGAACCTGCTGCCCGACTTTCGTCTTGATTTCACTTAAATGACCGTAAGCGGTCACTATGCCAAATCCATGATCAATGATCACTTCTTTTCCCAAATCCCCGTTATAGCCGGCGTATACGATGCGTCCATCCGCCGTCGCCTTCACCGGCGTCCCTTTGTGGCTCGAAAAATCAAGACCGGAATGGAATTCGCTGGTTCCTTTGAACGGCGATTTCCGATACCCGAAATTTGAAGAAATGCGACCGCCTTCCACCGGACAGATCGCAGGCGTTGCATCCTGAATTTTTTTTATTTCTTTGACCGTCTCCAAAAGGACCTGATATTCATCAAACTGCTCGACGGAAGAATAATCCAGCTGTTTGATTTCAGCGTCCAGATCATTGACCCATTGACTATACCCTGAAGGATCTGAAAGAGAAAAAGCAAGGTTTTTGGAAAATGAGCCGCCGATACCCAGTTTGTGCGCTTCAGAAGGCTTCTGATCAAATCCTGCGGCTGACTTGATCTTCGCAGTCAATTGGTTGAGCCTGGTCAATTGGAACCGCAATGAATCGATTTGAGTCCTGAAAGTATTGATCTGCGGTTGATGAGTATTTTCATCGGCCTGGGCTATGGGATTGTATTTGGGCGATGCTTTGATTATAAGATCGGCCTGATACCGGAGATTGTAATCATAGGCAATAACGGAAATCACCAGCGCGCACCACAGCAACGTTTGCCTCACTGCCTTGACGGATAAATGCGAAAAAAACCGGGAGGCCTGGTTATAGCCTGGGATTCTGGCAAGGAGAAACACCGTCTTTTTTTTCATGTATCTACCCGTAATGGAGCGTTATAAAAACAAAATAATTCATTCGTATTCAACCAATAATGATTCAGGTGTTAAGGTTACCGGCGCATTTGGAAAAAGCGCCGAACTTTTTTTTGAAAAACCCTACCATTCACCTTGTCCGGGTGTCAAGCAAACAATTCAAACCATCCTGATTTAAAGCAAAAAACGTTGGAAATTAAGATTAAACTGGAATGAAATACAAGAGGATAAAAGAGAAAAGCGGGAGGCGAAACAAACTCCCCCCGCTTTTGAATGCGGTACGACCGGTTATTAAATGCCAAGTTTAAATTTAAGAGAATTGAGCGTGTTTTTCATCAGCATGGTAATGGTCATGGGGCCCACGCCGCCTGGGACCGGGGTAATTGATCCTGCAATCTCTTTGGCAGCGTCAAAATCAACGTCTCCGCGCAAAATCGCGATTTTTTTGCCGGTTTTTTCACTGACTTTTTCACCCACGCGATTAACGCCGACGTCAATCACGCATGCGCCGGGCTTGATCCATTCAGGCTTGACCAAACCGGGAACACCGGCGGCAACAATGAGAATATCGGCTCGTTTGCAATGGAAATCCAGATTTTTTGTCGCTGTGTGGACGATAGTGACTGTGGAATTCGCGCCTTTGCCTTTTTGCAGCATCATATTGGCAATCGGTTTGCCGACGATATTGGACCGACCCACCACAACAACCTCTGCGCCTTTGGTTTCAACGCCGGAACGCACGATCATTTCCTGAATGCCAGCAGGCGTGCAGGGCGGGAATTTCACTTCAGATCCGCCGATCATCAAGCGCCCCACATTAACCGGGTGGAAGCCGTCCACATCCTTGTCCGGATCAATGGCATTGAGCACCTTTTTTTCATCAATATGCTTGGGCAGCGGGAGCTGAACCAGAATGCCGTGAATAGAATCATCCTTGTTGTATTTATCTATCAAGCCAAGAAGTTGCGCTTCGGTTATATCCACTTTCTGGCTGTCCTGAACTTCTTTGAAGCCGAGGCGGTGAGCGGTTTCAATTTTTAACGTCACATATGAGATCGAAGCCGGGTTTTCGCCGACCAGGATCGTTACAAGACCCGGCACCACACCGTGATTTGCCTTGATCTGTTTAACTTCATCCGCGACTTCAGCTAAAATCTGCTCTCGGATTTCCGTCCCCAAAATTAACTTTGCAGTCATGACTCCTTCTCCTTTGTTTAATTAATGTTAATAAACTAAAAATTCACCTGAAAAAATTATCGATTTGTTTTTCTTTTTTTTATTTTAATTGACGTTTGTCAAGAACCTTTTGGCTGGAATCAAATGTTCCGGGTTCCACCAGTCGGACAATGACTTCCCAACCCAGAAATTCCGACAACTCACGGTGAAGACGTTCCACAAAAATACGCTGTTTTTTCATTTCATCAAAAAAAGTCCTGTCTGAGATTTCAAGCAGGACCATCAGGCGGTCCTGACGTTCGACCTGCTCAATGACCAGCTGAAAAACCGGCCTTCCGCCGGTAAGTTTTTTTATCAAACGGCCGATCTGATCCGGGGTGATGCTGGTGCCTTTTACAACGATCACATCATCGCACCGGTTGAAAATCCGAGAAATACGGCAATGGGTCCGGCCGCATGCGCAGGGGGAATAGTCAAGGGTCGTCAGGTCTCCGGTTCGGAAACGGATCAGCGGAAACGCCTCTTTGGAGATGGAAGTAAGCACCAGCTCTCCACGTGCTCCGGGCGGCAGGGTTTCAAGGGTTACCGGGTCAATAATTTCAGGAATAAAATGGTCTTCCGCAAGATGCAGCCCGTTTTTGGCCGGGCACTCCCACGCCACCCCGGGGCCGAACAGTTCAGTCAATCCGTATGTGTCGGTTGCGATGATCTGCAATCTTGTTTCAATTTCTTCGCGCATCGATTCGGACCATGGTTCAGATCCCAAAATGCCATATTTTAACGCAAGCCCTCTGGGGTCCATATCCATCTCTTCCATTTTACGGATAAGCCCCATTGCAACGGTTGGCGTTGACACCAGGACCGTGGTCTTGAAATCCCTCATGATTTTGACCTGATCATGAAGTTTCGCCGCCGACATGGGGATCACGGACGCGCCGATCTGTTCAGCGCCCACCTGGACGCCAAAAGGGCCGGTGATGATGCCAAACGTTAATGCAATCTGGAGCACATCATCCTTGGTGACGCCGGCTGCAGTCAGGTTCCGAGCGATCAACTCCCCCCAGTTGACGATGTCGTTGCGCGTAAATCCGATCACAATCGGATCATCAAAATTCACCGATGCCATGTGCAGTCGGACAACTTCCCGCAAAGGCACGGCCAGCATGTCATAGGGATAATTTTCGCTTAAATCCCGGCGCGTAATGAGCGGCAGTTTTTTAAGATCAGATAAACTTTCCAGATCCTCCGGCATGAAATCTTTTTCTCGGAATACTTTTCGATAATGCCGGACATTTTTATAAACGCGATTTAAGGTCGCCTGGAGATTTTCGAGCTGGATCTGTTCAATCTCCGCCCGATCCATGCATTCAATTTTTTGATTCCACATTTTTTTTTCCTACAGAAAAAAAATTATTCCCAAATTTCCTTCTGATCCTTACCAAGATATGCCCGCTTGACTTCCTGGTTGGCCATTAGGGCTTTGGCTTTCTCCTCAAGAACAATCCGGCCGGTTTCTATCACATATCCCCGGTCGGCGATTTTCAAAGCGGCATTGGCGTTCTGTTCAATTAATAAAACCGTTAATTTCCGCTCCTCCTGCAGCTGGGCGATCATCTTGAAAATATCTTTGATGATCAGCGGGGCAAGCCCCATGGAAGGTTCATCCAAAAGCAGCAGTCTGGGTCTTGCCATCAGGGCCATGGCTATGGCGAGCATCTGCTGCTCCCCCCCGCTCAGGGTTCCGGCGAACTGGCCTTTTCTTTCCTTTAATATGGGAAACAAAAGAAACATGCCGTCAATATCCGCCTTCAGCTGCTTTTTACCGTACAGCTTGTAAATAATGTGGCCGCCCAACTCGAGATTTTCATACACTGACATAGGACGAAACAATTGCCTCCCCTCAGGCACAAGCGCGATGCCGAGCTCCACGAGCTTTTCCGGAAACGCGCCGGTAATCTCTTTACCCTGATAAAAAATCTTTCCGCCCCGAACCGGCTGGAGGCCGCTGACAGCCCGAAGGGTTGTGGTTTTCCCGGCGCCGTTTGCGCCCAGAAGGGTCACAATTTCACCTTCGTTAATGTGCATGGATATATTTTTCAAAACATGCACCAGACCGAAATAGCTGTTGACGTTCACCAGGCGAAGCATGCGGTTTAAGTTCCCAAATAAGCGGTGATGACATCCGGGTTCTGCTGGACTTCCTTGGGCGTTCCTTCAGCGATCAACCTGCCGAAATTGATCACCGCCACCCGGTCGGAAATATCCATCACCAGTTCCATATCATGTTCAACCAGAATCACCGTGATGTCCATGGACTTGATTTTTTGTATCAATTCTCCCATAGCGATGGTTTCCCGGGCGTTTAATCCGGAAGCAGGTTCGTCTAAAAGAAGCAAATTGGGTTCCAGCGCAAGGGCTCTTGCTATCTCAAGCATCCGCTGGTTGCCCAGCGGAAGTATTCCGGCAGAAAAGTCCGCATATTGATCCAGTTTTAAAAAAGATATCCATTCCTTTGCGGCTGATCGGATCCGGTTTTCCTCCAGTCTCAGAAACGGCGGCAGGACAGAAGAAAAAAACATTCCGCAGCGGGAGCGCAAATGACGACCAACCATGATATTTTCAAGAACCGTCATATTGGAAAAGACCTGAACGTTCTGAAACGTCCGTCCGATTCCCATGGCCGCGATCATGTGGGGTTTTTTTCCGTTTAAGTGCCAACCGTTAAAAATGATTTTTCCGGATGACGGTTTGATAAAACCGGTGATCAGGTTGAAAACGGTCGTTTTGCCAGCGCCGTTGGGTCCTATCAGAGACGTCACCTCTCCTTTTGCAAAAGAGAGACTTAGATTGTCCACCGCGGTCACGCCGCCGAAATTCTTATGCAACTGTTCCAGCTTGAGAATATCAGACTGCACCTTGCGAACGTCCCTTCATTAACCTGTTTTTGAGATTGAACACGGCTTTGATGGATCGGTACAATCCATCAAACAACCCTTCAGGCAAAAAGAGCATGATCAACAACAGGATAGCTCCGTAAACAAGAGTATCATAATCAGTTTTGTAGCGGATGCCGAATCCCTGGAGGTAATCGGATAAAAAAGAAAGGAATTCCGGCAATAATGATAATAATATCGCACCGGTCAGGGCACCCCAGATATTATGAATGCCTCCCACCGCCACCATGGTGACCAAAAGCACCGAATGCATGACATCAAACGGCCCCGGGTCGATGTAAAGGACGTAATGGGCATAAAGGCTGCCGCTGATGGATGCATATATGGCGCTTAATACAAAAATTTTGATCTTATATACGGTAATATTGACGCCAAGGGAAGATGCAGCATCTTGGCTGCCATGAATGGCTTTTAAGCCCCTTCCCACCCGAGAGTAAATCAAATTCACAGCCAGATAAAGCCCTGCAATGACTATGGCCCAGCTGAAATAAAAGAATTTTACGTCTGAATTCAACTGAAAACCGAATATCGAAAGACGGGGTATGTTCATGATACCGGAGGGACCGCCGGTAAAACCTACTGCGGCCACAGAAACAATATGAACTATCGAGGCAAACCCCAACGTCGCCATAGCCAGATAATGGCCTTTGAGCCGCAGCGTCGGAATCCCCACAAAAAAAGCGACAAAAATCACCGTCACCACACCGAATCCCATGGCAGCCCAGGGAGACCATCCGAGCTTGGTCGTCAGAATGGCGGATGCGTAAGCGCCGATGGCGATGAAAGCGCCGTGGCCGATGGATATCTGCCCTGCATATCCCATCAGCAGACAGAGCCCTATGCAGGCCAAACAATTCAGCGCCGTAAAAATGAGAACGCCCAGATAATAATCGTTGGTCACCAGATAAGGAACAATGATGATGAGGGTCGTCAGGGCTGCGATGCCGATGTAATCCTTCTGCTTCATCTAAAACTCTTTTAACCTCATCGCTTCAGCGCTGCCGAATATGCCGCTGGGCTTTACAAATAAAACCGCCAGCAGAATAATCAGGGCAATGGCATCCATATAATGGGATGAAACATATCCGGCAGCCATGGCCTCCAGAATTCCGATCAGAATGCCGGCGATAACCGCGCCCATGCTGTTTCCGAGACCGCCCAGGACCGCGGCGCCGAATCCCTTGATGCCAAGCAGCGCCCCCCTGGTATAATCCATTTGAATAATGGGGGTGATGATGATGCCGGCAATTGCTCCGATCCCGGCGGACAATGCGAATGAAAGCATTACCATTTTGCGGTCGTTGATTCCGGCAAGCCGAGCAGCATCCCGGTTGATGGCGCATGCGCGCATGCATTTTCCCGTCATCGTATAATTGAAAAAAAAGATATAGCCTGCGACAATGCACAAAAGAATTCCGATAATCCAAATGGTTTGCGGAAGTATGGTCGCGCCGTATATCTCCCATGTTTCGGAACTGGAGAAATGCCGCATGAAATGGGAGTTTTTGCCCCACAAACACATGGCGGCGCCTTTTATAATGATGGAGACAGCGATGGTAATAATGATCAAACGCAACACCGTCGGATGCTTTACAGGGTTTATGGTAAATCGTTCCATGCAAATTCCAACAACAGTGACAAACAAAGTTGTCAGAACGAAGGCGACAGGGATGGAAAGACTTAGCGCCGTACTCAGCGTCACCATCATCAAGCCGCCCAGAACCACAAATTCTCCCTGCGCAAAATTGATGATCCCTGTGGCATTGTAAATCATATTGAATCCCATGGCCGCCAACGCATAGATTGAACCCCGCTGCAGGCCCATAAAGATGAACTGGAGGATATCGCTCAGAATGTGTGCTGGTTGATCCATGTGATTGCCTTTGATTTTTGCTTTTTCTGCTTCGAGCCCGTTAATTTTACAAATCGCATTCGCGCTTCTGCTCAATTTTTCTTCGATGGCGAGAATGAGTAGGAGCAGACGCAGCTGGACTGCATTGCAATGATTATTAAGACCACACTCAGATAAAATTTGTCCGCTGTCAATGATGGAATCGAATTTGCATCGAGTTCATCGGCAGCGGACAATATGCGAAGATCTAATTGCAAATATTCGGTTATTCTTTGAGAACGACGAATTTCCCGTCTTTTACGGTCAGCATTTCAAAAGCGGTCTTATCCAAACCGCAATGATCCGCAGGCGAAAATTTAAAAACGCCGGCGGTGCCTACAAATTCTGTTTTTTCAATTTCATCGCGGAGTTTTGCAGGGTCGTCGCCGACTTTCTTTAACGCATTGGCCAGAATCCACAAGGCGTCATAGGCATGACCACCGAAGGTGCTGACTTTGTCGCTGTAGGTTTTTTCATACTTGTCACGGTATGAAACCAGAACTTTTTTCTGGGGATCGTCGTCACTGACGGTATCAACCGCCAGGAGTCTGCCGGCCGGGAAGATAATGCCTTCTCCGGCATCACCGGCGGCCTGTGCATATTTGATGTTGCCGAATCCATGACTCTGATACAAGGGGATGGTCATCTTAAGCTGCTTCATATTCTGGGGTACAATGGATTGAGCCGGCTCAATGGACCAGTTCACCACCGCCTGGGCGCCGGCGTTTTTAATCTTGACCAATTGAGCGGTCATGTCTGTTGCAGTGGGATCATAGGTTTCATCGGCAACAATTTTAATGGCGTACTCTTCAGCGATCTTTTTTAGTTGATCCCGGCCTGCGCCGCCAAAACCGCTTGTTGTGGTGATAATGCCTATATCCTTGATCCCTTTGGATGTCATGTGGTCATAGATTCGTCTGACGCAATCACTGTCTTTCTGGGGGACTTTAAAAATCCATTTCCGCTCCGCAACAGGCTCTACAATCACCGCAGCCCCGGCGCAAGAAATCAAAGGAATCTGGGCTTCCTGGGCGATAGGCACAACCGCCATACTGGTTCCGCTGGTGGATGGTCCGATAATCGCGCAAACCTTGTCTTTTTTGATGAGCTTATTGACGGCATTCACCGCCTGGGTATTGTCTCCCTGGTCATCTTCAATATGAAGCACCAGTTTCTTGCCGTTGATTCCGCCGGCATCATTGATCTCTTTTGCGACCATTTCCGCCGTGTTCCGCTCAGGCTCCCCAAGCCAGGATGCTTTTCCGGTAATCGCAAAAATGCACCCCACATGATATTCTCCCCCCTCGGCGGCAGGAGCGGCCTTTTCTTCAGCCCAGAGGCCGGTTGCCGAAAATGCCAAAATGAGCGCAGCGCCGATTAACAAAATTAGACTTCTTTTTTTCACGGTTCATTCCCTCCCTGTTTTTGTGTTGATTGTTGTGATAGTGCCCTTTAGCCAACGTTACAAAACTTACGCAGTTTCATTAAATCCGCGAAATTCATGCGACTACAAATCCAACACTTTATGTTCATCAAGGACAGTGATATCGTTATCAAGCAGGGTATCTATGGCTTTGTCCAGATCATCAAACCTGAAAATCAGAATCGCCTCTTCAAGGCTTTTTTGAACAAACGCATACATGTACTCAACGTTTAATCCCGCATGCTCCATTATAGACAAAAGATTTCCAAGAGCTCCTGGAATATCGGGGATGACTGCCGCGATAACGGGAGTCACGCGCACCGTAAACCCATGGTCCCTTAAAATTTCAGCCGCTTTTTCCGCATCCGTGACCACCAGCCGCAATATGCCGAAATCGGATGTATCGGCAAGAGACATGGCCCGAATGTTAATGCCGGCATTGCCCAGAGCGGTTGAAATCTTCGCCAGCCGACCGGACCTGTTTTCCAAAAACACTGAAACTTGTCTGACTTTCATATGGTTTATCCGTTATTAATGTTTTTTTTCAAAACAGTAAAGAACAAATCGCGATGCAGTTTGATATGCATTTATGGTTTCCCGCTTTTATCATAAAGGGAAAGGGAACAGGGAGAGACCCCGTGTCTCGTCCAACCCCATCATGATGTTCATGTTCTGAACCGCCTGACCGGAAGCTCCTTTTACAAGATTATCAATGGCTGACATTAAAATAATGCGTCGCCCGGTTTTTTCGATCACAAAACCAATGTCACAAAAATTTGTGCCTTTCACGTGCAATGTGTCCGGAGGTCTCCCATTCTCAGTTATTCTTATAAAAGGCCGGCCGGCATAAAAATCAGCCAGACATCGGCTTATGTCTGAAGGATCGACAGCTCTGACCAGATCCGCATAAATGGTCGTTTCCATGCCTCTTGCGATGGGAAGCAGGTGCGGCACAAATGTGATCCGAACAGGTTTCCCGGCCGCCAGGCTCAATTTCTCGTTCATTTCTGGATTATGCCGATGATTTCCGACCTTATAGGCTTTAAAAGACTCATTGACTTCGCAGAAATGGGTGGTGAGGGTGGCGCCCCGGCCCGCACCGCTCACCCCGGATTTGGCATCTGCAATAATGGATTCTGTATCCAGAAATCCGGCCTTTAGTAATGGAAATAAAGGCAAAATTACGCTGGTGGGATAACATCCGGGATTCCCGATAAGATATGCCTGTTGAATCTGTTTTGTAAAAACTTCAGACAGTCCGTACACCGCACTGGAAAGCACAGTTTTTGCCGTATGGGGCTGATACGCGGCTTCATACAGAGACGGATCGGCAAACCTGAAATCCGCTGAAAGATCGACCACTTTTTTTCCGCGTTTCAGCAATTCAGGGACATATTCCATGGGGAGCCGATGCGGCAATGCCATGAAGACAACATCAACCATTTCGGCAACGCGGTCATAATCAAACGCTTCGCACACCAGGTCTACCCTGTTGGTCATGGCAGGATATATTTTTTGATACGCGACCCCCGCATGCTGCCTGGACGTAAGCAGGCTGAGGGTAACATCCGGGTGCATTGAAAGTATTCGCACCAGCTCCGCCCCTGTGTATCCGGTGGCGCCGATAATGCCGACTCTGATCATGAATATTGACTTCCCGTAACTGGGTGAGGACAAATTTGTTTTAAAGGCATTTATCAGATGCGTGGTTGATTATCAAGCAGATTCATCTCTAAAATAAAATCTCGGAGGACCTGATTGACTGCTTCCGGTTTTTCCAGGGGGGAAACATGTCCTGTCCCATGGATCGTGATCAGACGTGAGGCAACTATCCTTGATGCAAGAAATTCTCCGTATTTCGGAGGCGTAACGTTGTCTTCATCGCCGACAATGACCAGCACGGGTGAGGCGATCGCCTGAAGCTGGTCAACCACATTAAATGCGTCGCATGCATAAAAATCCTTTAACGCAACTTCGGGGGACCCGCCGACGACATCTTTCAACAAACCGATCATCCGGGGTTTATCCGTTTCACCGGCCATGGCAAAATGAATCATCATTTCAAAGTACTGGCGATAATCTTTTCGTATGGTTTCGAAAATCAGGGGCATCACCTTGAGTTTCGCGCCGGTGTGCATCAGGATGGCGGCGCTGAATCTTTCAGGATGATGAATCAACAGATCCTGGGCCACGGCGCCGCCCATGCTGAGACCGCAGAGGATGGTTTTACCGGGCCGAACAATATCCATAAAATCAATGACTGACCGGGCATAGTCGCTGATCCGGTCAAAGCCGTTTCCACCGGAGCTGCCGTGTCCGGGCAAATCAAGAGCGACGGTATTGACCAAATCGGACAATGCTTCCACCTGATATTGCCACAGCCCCTTGGAGGTGGCAGCGCCATGGATAAAAATCACGGTGGGCTTATTGGGAGCAAGCGGCCACTGACCGGAAATAAACGAAAAATCCCCTATCTGACGGTTCATCATCAAAGTCCTTATGAATTTATATTTTTTTAAGCCTCACTGAATTTGATAAAATCAATAGAGGCGCGGTGATCCGGGGCATTTTCTAATATTACATGTGATCCGGACAAAACTGTTAATGGATCGATAAATACGGACCGGGCCACACGATTTAAAACATTCCATGTCAAACCGGAAACCGGCGGCAGCATGCACTCCCATGCAAGAGAAATATGAAGATGAGAGATCAAAGCAGAGTTTGTTTTGGCAGCATCGGCTATTATTCCAAGCACTTCACCTTCTTTAACGACATCTCCTGTCCGTAACTGCCGGTCCGGTATGATATGGGCGTAAAAGGATAAAAAAGTCATGTCGCCGGCCCCACCAACCACATGCCGGACCACGAGCGTCCGGCCCAGAAAATCCTCCATCTCATGAACGATCCGGCCTTCATACAGAATGGGAATGCGGGTTGTCTCATCCAGGCGAAACTGCTCCTTCCGGGTATTAGTAAAAAAGCAGATGTCAAGGCCTTCATGGGATGTCTTCCGCGCGGTGTTTTTACCCCACCAGGATTCAAATGAAAAACAGGTCATCCCTGGAAAAAAAACAAACCGTTCAAATCCGATCCTATCCAACTGGTTTATTTTTGCCAGATGGGAGGTGAAGCCGGAAACGGGCAAAATTTCGACGGAATCCACTTTCATGGGATCAGTTTAACGGGGCGCGATGGAATCAGCCATGGCTCTGTAACGGCGGGCCTGATCATCATTTCCAATGTCTTCATAGATTTTATGAATACGCTGATAATATTGAAGCTTATTATCGGGATCCTCCTGAACCAGCGAAAAATAAAGTTCAAGGAGCCTATCTGATTTTTCTCCGGATTGAAAACAAAGATCAGCATATCTGCCTTTGATGAAAGGATCTGTGCGTGTTCCACAAGACCTGCATCCGATTAAAATTTGACTATACAGGTCCTTGGCTTTTTGAATGTTCCCGCAAGCTTCGTAAGCTTTGGCAAGCGAACGCGCGGTCAATTCATTAAAACCGAATTCTGCGATGGCGCTTTCAAAAACATTCACCGCTTCGGAATACTTTTTCTCAAGATACCTGGTTTCCCCCAATAGCATCCTCACAGGCAGGGAAGTTTTAAGCTCATCTGGGGAAGACCCAAGAAGATCAATTGCCTGATTGAATTTTCCAGTATCCCAGTATACTTCACAAAGCGCCTGATAGCCGCGCAGCGAATCAGGGTTGTCAGCAACATAGTTTTCAAGAATAACGGCAGCCTCATCAAACTGATTCAAATGAACCAGCGCTGTCGCGAGTTCCACAGGGATCTGACTATGGGGGTGCGGATGCTCCCGCATCGATGCTTCAAGAAAATCGGCAGCCTTTTCAAACTCGCCGCTGTTTAATGCTACATACCCTGCTTGAAACGATTGGCCATAGCGGCGATATTCTTCCTGGGTGTCTTCGGACAGCGTCGAACATAATACAGAAAAATAATCGTCGATAGGGTGATCGCCTTCTCTATGGTCGACATGCTTGAGAATGGTTTCAAAGGCATCATGAGCTTTTGCGGCAGGTAGATTCCAGTTTTTCCGAATCGCGATTAATTCTTCCGTAGCTTTCCCTTTTATGCTCTCGTCATCGCTAAGTTCCAAAACAAGTCGCAGCAATCCTTCAGCTTCATCATGATTTTGGGACTGGATAAGAAGGCGCGCATTTTCCAGATGAGTTGTTGCAAGGGCCTCTTTTGCCAGGGTTAATTTTTTCAGAAGTCGAGAAATAAGGTTGGTTTTTTCAGGAAATTTTTTTTGAGCTTTTTCCAATGCTTTTTCATATTCGATCTTGGCGGCGCCGAATTCTTCTAATTTATAATATTTTTCACCTTCAAGTTCAAGTTCTTCCGGAGATTTGCCTCCCAGAAACGAGAATAATCCCATACCAGCTCCTTTAAAAAAAGTTTCACATGCGATGATTCCGCCTGCTTATTATATTTTTAAGAATGAATCAAAGGATTTCACCATCAAAGCCAATGATAAATGGGTTTAAGTATGAAGGATTCAAAGGAAAGATTGTGTATGGTATTGCGAGTTTGAAATGAATATGCTATCAATAAGCTCATACGGAATGCATGATGCGCGCTTACGCGTTAAATGCATCAGAAAGAGGCGCCCCCGGGCTTCATTGAAGGAGAATCAAAGAATGATGAATCGGCCTAAAGGTCTTTTTATTCAAAACAAATTGATGCTTCTGGCATTCACATTGATAATGCTGTGCTTATGGACGGGCTGCTCCAGATTCAATGAATTTTTGGAACATGCGCCCATCGAAGACGGCACTTATCTGAGCTACGCGTTCGACAACGGGACATGGGTTTCCATTGAATTTTCGGAAAAAGACTCGAATCAGTATCATGCCGCCGCAAAAAATGAATACGAAGATGAAGAGACTTCTGAAATAGAATCTTCAACCATCAGCCGCGTCCTTGTCGACAGGAACTTGAAGAAAGAAAACGGCTATCCCTATGACGCCGAAGTCCTGGGCCCCATTTGGACGCCTCCTTCATCCGTCAAAGAAGGCGGAACCATCCACGGAACATACATTGATGCCATCAAAAAATGGGAGATGTGGAATGTGGGGGTGATCAAAGCGAGTTTCGGAAGAGGCGCCATCACCGGGACATGGTATTATGATCAGAAAACCGGGTTTCTGGTTGGCGGTCATTTGACGA
>JALOPH010000220.1 GCA_025453995.1 Desulfobacterales bacterium | reverse complement strand
ACCGGGCCGGTGCTCAACAACGTGCATGATCCAATCCGCAAGCGTTTTCAAAAGAAGAAAAAACGCCAATTCTCCCATGCCGGCATCCGCCATCCAGCTACCCATGATAATGGTAAAATGCATGGGCAGAATTCTCGCATAAGGAAAGAACATCAGGGTGCCGATATTGGGGATGCGCTTTAAATCATTTTCGAGATTATAAGCGTATGAATACCGGTGATTGTAAAAAAATACGGCAACGCAAACAAAAACCCCCAGGATGTCCCATAACGATAAATTATTCCGTTCCGCCAGCAAAAACACCAGATATCCGAAATGGAAAAAGCCATAATGGACTGCAAAAAATGTGCTGACCTTCCTCCTGCCTGATTCCGTCTCAGGAACCGGGGAATCGTTCATGGTCAAGCCCTGCGTGGAAAACCGCTTCAGGCTCCGCATCCGTTTCCAGTTGAAAAAACCGATGACAACGCTCTGCCCCCAGTAGATCCACATCACCAGGGACAAATCCCAGTTCTCGACAACCGCGATAAGGATTGTAAATAAGTTGGAGAAGATCAAAAAAAGAGAAGATTTGTCAGAACGCATTTGCTATCAATCATTGTATTTTGTTATTTTTTGAGTAAAATAAACTTATATGAATTCAATAATAAATTCAACTCACAAGAGGTGACCGGATGAATTTGCCCTTGGAGCTTTTTTACAAAATCATTTATGCCCTGGGCATCGGGGTGCTCATGGGCCTGGAACGTTCCATGGTCGTGCCGATGAAGTCCGGCAATGAATCATGCAAAAAAACAGGGGATGAAGATCCGGCCGAAATGCAAAGCTCCCGATCTCCGGATATTCTGTTGGGCGTCCGGACATTCGCCATCCTTTCCATGGGCGGTTTTTCTGCCGCTCTGATCGGTGAGAAATTCCCGGCAGCCGCAACGGTGATTATCGCCGGGCTGGTTGCCTGCATCATCGCCATGTACTGGTGGTCCTGCCATGAAGATCCCGGCATTACCACTGAAATTTCTGCGGTGATGTGCTGCTGCCTGGGCATGCTGTCTTATGTTCACCCCCATGCGGCAGGAGTTCTGGCGCTCATCACCACCGTCATTCTGGCCATGAAGCCGTTTGTGGCCAAAACAATAAAGCAGCTCAAGCGGGTGGAACTGACCGATACGCTGAAACTCCTGATCATCATCATGATCATCCTGCCCCTTCTGCCCGACCGGGATCTGGACCCTTACGGCGCATTCAATCCGTATACGGTGACTTTCCTGGTAATCCTGATCTGCGGCATCAGTTTTGTGGGATATTTTTTGACAAAATTTCTGGGCGCGGCCAAAGGCCTGGGGCTTACCGGGATTCTGGGCGGGCTGACATCATCCACTGCCGTGACCGCAGCCATGGCTGTTGAAGCCAGAAAATCCCCCGGCTTGAGCCATGTCTGCGCCTTTGCCACTGTACTTGCCAATGCCACCATGTTCGGCCGGGTGCTGGTGGTGGTGGCCATCCTGGACCGGTCATTGCTGGGAAGCCTGATATGGTCCATCGGCGCCATGATGGCAATCGCTTTCTGCGCGGCGTTTTACCTCTGGTCCATTTCAAAAACCATTCAAATCTCCGGCAACAGCACGGCGGCCGCCGGCATCAGCCTCCAAAACCCTTTTTCCCTTGGGCCTGCCATCAAGTTTTCCATTTTCTTTGTCGCCATTTTGTTTGCGGCAAAAATCGCAAAAGTTTATTTCGGAGACAAAGGGCTGTATCTGGCTTCGCTTTTCAGCGGATTGGCGGACGTGGACGCCATCACCTTATCCATCGTTCAGCAGACCAAAACCGCCCAGTTGGCCCATGAGGCCGGGGCCATCGGCATCACCATCGCCGTGGTCGCAAACAGCCTGGTCAAAAGCGCCATTGCCGTCTATTCCGGGGGCTGGCGTTTCGGCCGGCGGGTGGGACTCATATTAACCGGCGCAACGGCCGTCGGGCTCTGCGTGTCGCTGATCTGATAAATCGCCGTATAATTTCCGCGTATTTTCCCATACCGCCTCAAGCACGCTTTGCGGATGGATGTTTTTCAATTCGGCAATCTTTTCAACGGCAATAACAATACGTTCAGGTTCATTTCGCTCATTGGGCATGGGACCCAGCACCGGGCTGTCGGTTTCCACCATGAGGCAGGACAGGGGCAATTGTTTGACCAGTTTCTGCTTCTGCTGGGAGCGCGCCACAGAGGGCGGAACTGAAAAAAAATAGCCAGCCTCCACCGCCGGCATGGCCGCGCCATACTTGCCGTCAAATGCGTGAAGCTGCACTTTTTCTGCCCCCCGTTCCATCAGCACCGCTACAGCATGCCGCCCTGCGGACCGGGAATGGACGTTTAAGGGCAAATCCAGCTCCAGGGACAGGTCAATGAAACCGACAAAAATCTCCTTTTGAATCTCCTTGTCCCTGTCCTCTTTAACCACCCAGAAATCAAGCCCCACCTCGCCGATGGCCGTCAGCCGGTTGCGGTTGATTCGAATGAAATTCATCATTTCTTCAGCCCGGCTTACATCCAGATGGGCAGGATACAGACCGGCAGCCGGCAGGATTTCAGGATAAATATCGGCAAGCGCGATATTGCGTCTGGCATCCGCCATATTTTCGGCCACTGAAATAATTTTTGATACGCCGGCTGCTTTTGCCCTGGCGATAACGGCCTCTCGATCCGCATCAAACACTGGATCGCAAAGATGGGCATGGGTGTCGATCACATTAAAAAATTTTACCATTACTTGGTTTTAATGCCATACCTGAAAAAATGATTTTCGTACTCGTACTCCTCCTCGTACTCGTGCTCGGTTTCTATGTATCGAGTACAAGCATAAGTAGCGGCTGGACGAAAACCCGCTTCCTCCATCAAGGGCGATGATGCTTTTATATTTCATGGACCACCGGCAGGCTTTTTCATGTGGCAAAGGCGTTGCATCCTCATCAAACTCAAAACAGACTTTGGGATTTTGCCGGATGCATTCAAGCTTTCGTCCTTCATTTGCGCAGTGAAAATAGAGGACGCTGTCCTGATATCCAAAACTCATGGGGACAATATAGGGTTGACCATTATCTGAAAAACCCACCCGGCACACCTTTGCCGACCGGATCACCGCCTCAAGCTTTGACGGATCTGCAATTTCTTTATCTTTTCTTCGCATAAGACTATTTTATAATAATGGAAAGATTTCTAATTTTTCAGCAAAAAAATTTTTGTCTGAAAAATTATGGCATGAGCTTTGCCCGGATCATGTGGATCAAGCGCCTTGCCTGATCTTCCGGAATGGACGCAAGGTCCAATTTCCCTTGAGAAATATAGGGAATGAGTTCGGTGTAGATATCTTCGGAAAAACCGCCGTATTGTCCTCTAAATGCTGCCAGCCGCGATTCCAGACTGAACACTTCCTTCTGCCGGGGGCTCAACCCCAGATAGGCGTCCATCTCCTGGAGCATGGCGTTTCGGTCCCTGGGAAGCTGCCCGTTGATGTTAAGCAAATTGGCGGCGCTGTCGCTCATGAGCGTTGTCTCCGCATCTATTTCCGACACCAGGGTCCGGATCTCCCTGACCATAACCTCTTCCGGGGCTTCTATAAATTCACCCCTATCCCTGGCATGGGCCAAGGGGGTCTGGGGAAATATCTGGAGGGACCTGAGCCGGACAAAATCCGGGGATATGGCTGAAATGGTGGCCGCGGTTTCATGGGCATGCAGGTCTGAAAATTTCCGGCCGCCCAACCCCGGCATCACATAGACCGAACAGGACAGGCCGGCTTCCCTGGTTTTGAGGCATCCAGTGATATGGTCTGATTTTGTCTCGCCTTTTTGAACCATGGACAAAACCTCATCCGACCCGCTTTCAATGCCGAAATGCACCCGGTCAAGCCCGGCTTTTTTCATTATTTTCAGGTCCGATAGGCTTTGCACGCGGGCTGCCGTGGCGGTCCGTCCGTAGATGGTAAATCTCCGGATGGCTGGAAATTCATTTTTAACCTTACCGATGACCGCTCCCATAAAATCGGGTTTTAAGATCAAAGAGTCCGCATCCCCGAGAAAACAGGTTTGACCGCCATTCACACGCCAGTTCCATACATGGTTTACGCTGTCCTCGATACACGGCTTGTCTTTGAACCACTGCAGAAACCAGGCAAGCTGAGGGTCATCGGCCTGAACGTCGGGAGGTTCGCCGGGCGTCTGGTCAGAAGCAGCCGGTGTCTTTCCTGATCTTTTGATCTTGTCCATCAGATCATGGATTTTCTTGTAATCTGAACTATCAGATGATGCATATCGGCCGTAAAAACCGATCCCGGCTTCATCCATCAGGTCATTGAGCCGCCCGACCCGTTCAATGTCTTTTTGGATTTCAGACAGTGTTCGCCTGGAAAAACGGGCACCGAACTTGTATACCGGACAAAAACCGCACTTGTTCCAGTAGCAGTTCCGGGTGAGCCTGAAGGTCAAGCTGTTGTTTTCGGTGGGAGGTCGGATGGAACATATCTCAAATGGTTCAATGTCTGAAAAAGGATCTGCTGCCACTGCGGATCTCCATGCGAATCATTCCGGTGTTGGAATTTTTTTGAAACCGTATATTTTACGCCGCCAGAAGGGATCAAAGGTCGAAAGATTCGTTCCTTTGCTGGCTTGACATATTCCATCAATATGTTCACTTTTTCAAAATACAATGATACATTATTCAAATAAAACACAGTGAGGGGCGTTAACAAACCATATTGAATCCTGAGGAATCCCTATGGGCTTAAATGACATCTATAATTTCTTTTATGGATTTATAATTTTCCATCCAATAATTTCAATGGCCATTGCTGTTGCAATGGGGATTCTCATTTATCTAAAACCCAATGAAATTATCAAAGTGACGGCAATTTTTGCGGGCATCCTCATCATCGTTTATCTTTTAAGTTACTTGACCGGGGCTTCCAGGAGCGGCTATCTTGAAAAGGAAAAAGGAATGTATAAAACGATGAATACAGAGAATGACCGGGAGTAATCGAGTTAACCCCTTACCGGCATAAAACATCTAACCCGATGCCGCCATGTTTTTATTCTCCTGCTGATCTCCGTTTGCGCGCCCCTCTTCAAGAAGATGAATGGGCGTACCGCCTTTATTCTCGATCAGTATCTGGGATTTCCCCTCAAGCTGAAGAAATTTGAACTTCGCCAGTTCCATTTCCATGTTCATGGCTTTTAATTTCAGCCGGTAGTGCAAATACATCCAGAATACAAAGATCAGAACGCCGACAAAAAAGACGGTTGCGGGTATCCACCAGTATTGGGTCAGCCAGGTCATGGCCACCCCGCCGGTGTACTTGACGATTTCCGGAATATACCAGAACAGGAAAATAACAATAATCGAAAGGAGCATAAACCAGATGATATTGATCTGGCTAAGCCGGTTCAAGGCAGAGACAAATTTCCCCGATGGCCCGACAGCTTCACTTTCTCCGGGTTCAACCGCCTGAAAATAAGCCTTGCTGATCAGCAGTACCAGGAATGCAATCCCGATGGGGACGCCCACCGAGATCAGTATCCATGCTTTCCAGGGAAACGGGATGACCTCTTCCACTTCTTTGACCAAAAGATAGGTCTGGGGATTTCTCGAACCGCTATATGTGTTTAAGGCCAGACGTTCGTCGGGTCTTAATTTTTCAGGTTGGTCGATGTATATTTGAGCCATTTCCTGGCTGATCGGCGTTTCGGTCCGCTTGACCACATCCTGCTGATAGGTCAGGGTAAACAGCGTGATAAACAATTCCAGGACACATACGGATATGGCGATCAGTTTCAATGCGCTGTGCCGGTCCATATGGTGAATCATCTCTTTCATATCGGGCCTTAAATGTAAAAAATTAAAATTACAGAAGCGCGAAACCAGCCCCGGACTTTTCGCTTGTGGTAAAAATAAAAAAAGACGGTTCCATACTCAAGC
>JALOPH010000219.1 GCA_025453995.1 Desulfobacterales bacterium | reverse complement strand
GTTTTTTCATTGGAAAAATATCCGAAATCCGGCATAGCGCTCGGAAAAGTAACCGGCGTTATTTTGCTGGCAGGGTGTCGCGGCAATGTCCCGGTCATGGAAATCTCAGTTAGGGAAGCAAAAAGGGTACTGACCGGGAGCGGCGCAGCAGGAAAGAAACAGCTTGAAGAGAGCGTCCGGCGAAGATTAAAGCATCCTGAAAGGATAAAACCGGACCACGCGTCGGATGCACTTGCGCTGGCCATGGTCGGTCTTTTTCGACGATAGTGTTTCATTATTTAAAAGATAGAATTCATGATAGCCTATCTGGAAGGTTCATTGTTAAGAAAAGAAAAAGACAGAATTATTCTGCTCGCCAGCCAGGTCGGGTATGAAGTTCTGGTCCCTTTTTTTGTGATGGAAACTTTGCAGGCTAAAGCCATAGGTGATCCGATCGCATTATATATTTATTACCATCAGACGGAACGCCAGCCCAAACCTGTATTGATCGGATTTAACCTTGAAGCGGAACGAGAATTTTTCCAGCAGTTTATTTCTGTTGAAGACATCGGGCCCATAAAGGCGGCCAAAGCATTGATTTTTCCGGTCCGCGACATAGCAAGGGCTATTGAGGCAAAGAACAGCGATGTTTTGAAACGATTATCCGGTATCGGCGACCGGACCGCCCGGAAAATAATCGCAACTTTGCAGGGTAAAATGGGCAAATTCGCCTTGATCCGTGAAAATGAGATTGAAACGCCAAAACCTGATGAAGATTTTATTTCAACGGTGTTGAATGTTCTGGTCGAGCAGCTCGGGCATCGGCTCCATGAGGCAAGGCAGATGATTGATGAAGCGATGAAGCGCAAGCCGCTCATCTCAAGCCCTGAAGACCTTTTTGACGAAGTATATCGCGGGGCGTTAAATCATGAGTGATGAAATTTTCAAATATTCCTCCAAGCAGCAGGGTATCGTAACATCCCTGCCGTTGCCGATGGATCAGGAATCCGATATTGTTTCACTTCGACCCACGAGATTGACGGAATATATCGGGCAGTCCGAAATTATTGAAACTTTGAAAATCGCAATTGAAGCGGCAAAAAAACGAGGCGATGCGCTGGAACATGTGCTTTTTCACGGGCCGCCCGGCCTTGGCAAGACCACTCTGGCGCACATCATCGCCAATGAAATGGGAACCTGTTTGACGGTAACCTCCGGCCCGGCCCTTGAAAAAGGCGGAGACCTGATCGGAATGCTGACGCATCTTGAATTCGGAGATGTTTTATTTATTGATGAAATTCACCGGATGCCGAAAACAGTCGAAGAATTGCTGTATCCGGCAATGGAGGATTTTCATATTGATTTTATTTTTGATAAAGGGGTCCATGCCCGAAGCCATCGGTTTCGCCTTAAACAATTTGTGCTGGTGGGGGCAACAACCCGGGTGGGCCTCCTTTCCGCGCCGTTGAGGGACAGGTTCGGGATCTTCCGCAGCCTTGATTTTTATAATCTTGAAGATCTTGAGAAGATTGTCCGCCGATCGGCAGCTTTGCTGAATCTGACCATTGAGAATGATGGCGCCACGGAGCTTTCAAAACGCTCCAGAGGCACTCCGAGAATCGTGAATCGACTTCTGAAAAGGGTCAGGGACTTTTCAGAAGTCCGGTCAGATGGAAGAATAACAAGACAAACCGTGGGCGCCGCCCTGATGCTGGAGGGGGTGGATGAAGCGGGTTTGACTCCCTTAGACCGCCGCTATCTGCAAACCATCATTGAGTATTATAAAGGCGGACCGGTGGGAATTGAAGCAATCGCAGCCACGCTCCAGGAAGAATCCGACACCCTGGTCGACGTTGTGGAACCGTTTCTGCTCAAGAGTGGATTGATCATCCGCACTTCATCTGGCCGAAAAGCTTCTGAATCCGCATACAGACATCTTCAGATAACCCGCCCGCCCGACGCCTGCCGGGGATGATTTTTTTGCCGCTGACCTTGAATCTCAGGCGTCCCCAGCTTTGAATAAATGCAGGTATTGATTCAAATCAACCGACACATTTTTGAAAAGAGCAAATGTCACATCCGAAAATGGAAGTCCGAGGTGCTTTTTTAAGGTTTCAAATATCTCAAGATAATTGAAAAGGATACGGTCTTTCCATTCAAAACCCAAGTCCCGGGCCGCCTGTCGGATGTTGTCTGGAGCCCCTTCAATTTCAATGAAATTTCCGTAAGGCATCTGATCCACGCACAGCAGGGTATTGCTGAATCTCCATGTCGCCCTTTTTTTTTCATAAATCTGAACCGGGTGAAAACCAATGTATTCAAGTATCTGGCGCATGGCTTCAAAATCGCTGAGTGTGACTTCAACTTCGTGATGGACTTTAAAGTCAGGGTCGGATTCAGGCGGTTTTGACTTATATGTCAGTGTGACCGAGTCCGCCTGGCGCAGACGCAGGAGGATTTTTCGAGGACGCAGTGATTTCTCCTGATCTTCATATCGGATGTTGGTCTCATTTGCGAAAGTCTTGAATTCAGCGCCGCAAGAGGGAAGTCTGCGCTGAAATGATTCAACATCCTTTAGATGAAATTTGACTTCAATTTCAAGCGGATTCACAACAAAACCTTTTATTATTTACTTTAAAAATATGCCGCAGAACTTATATTTTTTATAGATAAAATCCGTTGAAGTGTCAATTTTTCTTAACAGCCTCCATGGCCTTTAAATATAAAAAAATATAAGATTTTTTCTTGACATATAACAAGCTTTTCAATAAAGATTGCACTCTAATCTTTTTAAGGAGTGGTGACATTGAAGAAATCTACTTACAGTGCCAAAAAAACGGATAACTTGGAGAAATGGTGGATCGTGGATGCTGACGGCGCAGTTCTCGGCAGGCTGGCAAGTGTTGTGGCTTCACGATTGAAGGGTAAAAACAATCCCCTTTATACCCCTCATGTGGATTGCGGCGATTTTATTGTTATCGTCAATGCCGAAAAAATCGTTTTAACCGGAAATAAAACCAAAGATAAAATATACTACCAGCACAGCGGTTATATCGGGGGATTGAAATCCATAACGGCCGGAAAGCTTCTTGAAAAAAAACCCGAGGAAGTGATCCGATATGCTGTTAAGGGAATGCTTCCGAAAAATACTTTGGGACGTGCTTTGTTTAAAAAATTAAAGGTATATTCCGGAAACGAACATCCCCATGAAGCCCAGCAGCCGAAACCCCTTGATGTAAAATCAATATATTGAAAATCTGGAGCAGTGAATGAAACAAGAAAGCATATATTACGCAACCGGACGTCGAAAGACATCAGTCGCCAGAACATGGTTGATGCCCGGAAAAGGAGAAATAACCATCAACGATAAGCCTGTAGATGATTATTTCAGACTGGAAACTGCCAAGCAGGTGATGATTCAACCATTATTCCTGACCAATACATTCGGTTCTTATGATATCCGGGTCAATGTTAAAGGGGGGGGGATATTGGGACAGGCTGGCGCGGTGCGTCATGGCATCACTAAGGCGCTTTTTTTGATGAATCCTGATTTCAGACAGATTCTGAAAAAAGCGGGTTTCGTCAAACGCGATCCGAGAAAGAAGGAACGAAAAAAATACGGTCAGAGATCTGCACGGGCGCGCTTCCAGTTCTCTAAGCGTTAAATCATCCAAATATATATTGAACAAATATTATGGGGGAATCAGGAATCTTGGTCCTGATTCCCCCTTGTTATTTTTTGGAATAAAGATCAAAACGCCATGGGTTTGTTGCTGTCCCATCTGAGGACCTGCGGGAGGCTGACCGCCTGGTGGCATTTCCCTATCACCGTTCGATTCCTTCCCAAATTTTTTGCTTCATACAACGCATTGTCCGCATCTTTAATCAACACGTCAAGGGGCTGGGAAGATGTCGGAATTATGGTGGAAACACCTAAACTCAATGTAATGTATGGCGATACTGTGGAGGCTTTGTTGGGGATTTTTAATTGTTCAATCACCAGCCGCATGTTTTCAGCCACGTGAAGCGCTCCGTCAACATCCGTATTTGGCATGATAACGGCAAATTCTTCTCCCCCATAGCGGGCGACCACATCGATGGATCGCTTGACATTCTTTTTGATGGCATCGGCTATCGCGCGAAGGCATCGGTCGCCGTTTTGGTGGCCATAGTTATCATTGTATAGTTTAAAGCAATCCACGTCGCACATGATGAGAGATAGCGGCAAGCCTTCTCTTTTTAATCGGTTCCACTCTCGGTTAAGTTTTTCATTGAATTGCCTCCGGTTTGCCACTTGGGTCAATTCATCAATTACCGCCACAAGGCGAAGCTTTTCATGAGCTTTCTGAAGTGCAGCCTCGGCTTCTTTATGTTTGGTAATATCAAAAAATGATACGATATTGCCGGCCTGCCCGGGCTGCGTGTATATTTTCATGACAACATGTTTTAACTTTTTATGTTTATCCACAATCAGGCATTCGTATTCCGTCGGGAGAGGCAATCCCTTTGCCTTTTGTTTTGAATGGAATTTTCTGATTCTGTAGAGATTTTTTCGTTCGATGAATTCACTTAAACGTTTTTTATGAGTGATATCATCTTTGTTGTATCCTGTCATTTCGCAGAATTTTGAATTGGCCATTGAAATGCGTAAATTTTTTTCAACCAGAATGGTTGCAGTGCCGGTATTTTCAAAAAGGCCGCGATAGCGTTTTTCATTGATCGTCAGAAGAGACGCAGCTTGGCGGAGTTTTCGCGTGGAGCGGTGAAGAGCGGCCTTGGCTTGCTCACTGGAAGTGATATCCACTAAGGTCGCCATGATGCGCTCATGCCAGGGGACAACATTAAACCGGATAATGACGTGCTTTATTTTTTGATTTCTATCCATGATTTTGCATTGATATTCAATCGGCGCCACTCCTCCCTTCTGCTTCCGTTTGGTATGGTACCTCTTGATTCGTTCCAGATCCTCAGCGATAATGAAGTCCGTAAGGCGTTTTTTGTTATACAGATCGCTTTTGTTGTATTGGGTGAGTTCTTCAAATTTTGAATTGACGAGCGATATTCTCATGTTTTCTTCAATCAGCACCATTGCGACGCTGCTGTTGTCAAAGATATTGCGGTATCTTGCTTCGCTGTTCTGTATGGCGATGCCGAGCTGCTGCAATTTAAAGTTGTTGAGTTCAAGTTCAGTCGTCCTTTTTTCAGCCTGAACTTGAACGGAATCAATTCTGCCGATCAGGAAATAGATGTATATCAGCAAAAAAAACCCAAGAAATAGAAATAGGTATGATGATGGAAGTATGCTGATGAAAAAAAATCTTATCGCGAATACCAGCGGCGCCATGATGACGGTCATATGGAGCAAGGAGCGGAAAGCCGGCATGCCGTGTTGGATGCCATTTCCGATGGCGGCGATTAGAACAATCAGCATTATGGGTGTCGGTTCAGTAGGGTCGCATAACCAGGCAAAATGAGCGGCCACCATGTCCAGTTGAATCGCGGTCGGGATATATTTGCTGTTAGCCCTGTTGTGTCTGGCCTGCCAGTATAAAAAGAGATGATACCCGAAATATAGGATAAAGCATATCGGTATCACCGATAGCGGCAATATCGGATTATGGACAATAAAATAAAAATAAAGAAAAACTAACACGGGAAGGATGATGCGCGCAAGAATCAGCATGTCAGGCGCATTCGCCCGAACCGCCGTCAGTCTGCGTGGACTTAGATTTTTGGATTCAGCAAAGACAATGCTGCCCAGATCCACCACGGGGGAGGTGTCCTGGTCAGGGGCAGCAATACTCTCCAGATCCACAACAGAATCAAGATCCGGATCATTTGTTTTTTGGGGAATCCTTGCCATTTTGAAATGATCCCAAAAATAATTTGCATATTAATATCCTTTAATTATTATTAAAAATAATTTTTTGTCAATATATTAAAATTTAATTGAATTTATTATTGTTTTTATACCCGGACAATAGATTGTTTTTTTTAACG
>JALOPH010000041.1 GCA_025453995.1 Desulfobacterales bacterium | reverse complement strand
CTTGTTTTTAAGTATATTTTCCATTGTTTTTCTGAGGCGTATGCCACCGACAGAAATAACCGGTACATTGACCTTTTTCTTGACAGCTGTCGCAAAAGGCAGGAAATATGCTTCGCTAAATTTCGCATTTTTTCGCATTTTATTTTCTATCAAAAAACGGATGAGGATTTTTTCAACAATATTCCGGTTTTTTATCAGTAGATCTCCGGGGATGCCTCCACGGATAGTGGAAAATCCGGTTTCGCCGATACCACCGCTCACTTCAATGGCATCTATTCCCAGTTCATCCAGTTTTTCACACACTGCCAATGACTGATCAATGGTTACACCATTTGGAAAGCAGTCTTCTCCATTTATTTTAATCAGAACTGGATAATCCGGGCCATACACCCTTATCAGAAACCGCATTCGATTATCCAAAGAACCTCCCCATTCGTCTTTCCGGCGGTTTGTGTGACAAGAGAGGAATTGATTAATCATATATCCATGTGCGCCATGGATCTGCACACCATCAAATCCGGCTTCCTTTACCCGTCGTGCAGCGTCTCCATAAGCAGTTATGGTTTCTTCGATTTCATGGAGAGCCATCTGTCTGGGTTTGACAAGCGACATCATATCACGAACCGCTGATGGTGCAATCGGTTTTTGTTTATTGAAATCGGGATAGCACTGTCGACCAGCGTGATTAATCTGGGCAACGATTTTAGCGCCGTGCTCGTGAACGGTTTTCACAACTTTTCTGAGATCATCCACAATTTCATCTCGATGCATAACGATACATCGCGGCAGCGCTTGACCGATAGGATTCAAATAGAAATTTCCTGTAATGATAAGCCCAACTCCACCTCTTGCCAGCTGTCTATAAGCCTTGAGGTATTTATCTGTCACGCGACCGTCATCTGTTGCAAGGAGTTCGGCGGTTGCTGACCTGACAAATCGATTTTTAATATCCATCTTTCCGATTGTGCCGGGTTCAAATAATGTTGTCATTTTTTATTGTAATTCCCATTATCAATCATTTGTTTTTCTGGGTCACTGAACAGTGATTTATTCAAAAATAGCAAAACCGATTTCAAATAATGTCTTTCAGATAACAATGATTTCGGACCAGTTAAAATTTCGGATGTGTTTCAACTTAAAGATGATCATGATCCGGCATAATTTTTAGAAATAAAAGGAATAAGGTGTAAGATATTGCTTTTTGCGACTTGATGTATCTCAAAAATCGTTTTGTATGTCAAATTTTAACAGGTATTTTATGTCGCGGCGTGTTCGGGAGTGGCTTTAGGAGGAGCGGTCGGTTATGCCGGATCAATGATTCCCGGAAAATTCTGAAATCCCATGCCATTTTCACCGATTCCGGCGGCACAATTCCTGTGCCGGGTTACAATTTATTGCGCCCAGACATCTTCAAATAACGGCGAAAAAATTTAACTATTTTTTAAAGTGTAGAAGATCAGATTGGATGATTATTTTTCTGCCTTCAGCCCGATAAGTATTTTTTTTATCAGAGCGGCCAGTTCATCGCGAGCAGCCTTCTTATCTTTAGCTGAAGCAATCGTCAGGGCAGACTCCACCAGGAGAGAATATATCAGATTTGCAAGGTAGTCCGATGTCTGTATTGCAATCCTTTTACTGTCAGTCAATTCCTGCAGAAGACTTTTGAGCAGTCCCATTGTATATGAGGAGTCTATTTTCCGCCATTGATCAAACCCCATTACCCCAATAGCATCATTTAACCGGATACTCCTGAATTTCGGATCTACGCAGTAATCTAGAAAAACCAAACATGCACCGATGGCACGATCCCATGGGTCTGTTTTATCTTTAATGGCGTTTTGGATAACCGCAACCAATTTTTTGGCCAATTTTTCATATACAAGGACAAGCATTTCTTCCTTGCTTGAAAAATGGTGATATAGCGCCCCCCGTGTCACCCGCGCTTGAATCACAATATCCTCAATGGAAGTTTTTGCATATCCTTTCTGGATGAATTGATCCAATGCGGCATCCAAGAGAGCTGTCCGGGTTGTTTCCGCATATTCTTCTTTACGTGATTTGCGCGTCATTTTTTTTCTTGATTTACATACTGATAGTATGTAGCATTCTAATAGTTTTTAAGATGACAATGGTATTTATCCGGTTTTTTAAATTAACGCGTCGAGTTTTTCAAGTTTTTTTTTATAAATAAAATGATGAAAGCCAAGGAGAATAGTTATCATGAGCGACATTGAAAAATTTTTAGAAAATTTCAGGTCATTTGGTGCTGATCCGAACCCGGGAAAATATGAGGCGCTTTTTGATCCAAAAGATGGAACGGTTCTTCATCCAGGAATGGAAAGCCCCCTTCATCGCGACCAGGTAAGGGTTTATATGCAAACAGTTTTGTCTACGATTCATAATTTCAGATTCGAGATTGCCTGCTGGGCTGAACAGAATGGAGTTGTTTTCATAGAAGCAAAGAACAGCGGATTGGTCGGCGGCGAATCATTAAGCTGGGGCACGGTATATCGTGTAATCTTGAGGGGAAGCCTTGTGCTCTCGGGAAGGGCTTACGGAGATCGGATTCCGATTCTGGCGCGGTTGTTTCCGGAAATGAAATTGCGCGAAATCGCGGGAATCTCAGCTCCGGTGCCGGGTTTGATGAAAAAAGAGAGCTAATTGAAGTTTGATATCAGAAAAATCAAAGGATGAAATTACGGATGAAACATCAAGAATTACAAATAAAATGTAAAGACGGGTTTGAGATTTCCGGAAATTTGTTTGCAGCAGATCCTCCGGCAAAGGGATCTGTAGTCATATGTCCGGCGCTGGGTGTGCCGCAAAAGTTCTATTCCCCCTTTGCCATGTTTGTATCGGATAATGGGTACGACGCCATCACATTTGATTATCGGGGTATCGGCAGGTCAAAAAAAGACTCTGTTCCTGGACGAGAAATTCATATGTCTGATTGGGGAGCTTTGGATATTGATGCCGTATTGGACGATATAGTTGGACGAAAGACGATACCTTTGATTGCTGTCGGTCATAGCGCGGGCGGTCAACTCATCGGGTTAGCGCCATTGAGTAAAAAGCTGGCGGGAATTATGCTCACGCCGGCCTCATCGGCCAGCTGGCGCTTGTATCCGCCGCCGTTTAAATTTGTTCTTTATATGTTGTGGCATATCCTGATTCCGTTACTGAGCGTGGGAAGGAACTATTTCCCTGCAAAGATGCTCGGACTCGGATCAGTGGATGTCCCCACCGGTGTCATGTCACAATGGGCTCAATGGGCTCGGAAAAAAGACTATCTGTTTTCAACACAATTTGATAATGACATCAGCCGTTATTCACACCTTGGCATACCCATCCTGGCTTATGGGTTCAGCGATGATGCGTATGCATCAACTGAAGCTATCGAACATCTTTTGTCGCAATTTTCAGCGGCAAAAATAGATCGGCGGTTTATGAACACGAAAGACATTGAAGCCGGGAGTATCGGGCATTTCGGATTTTTTAAAGAAAAAATGAAGACAACGTTGTGGTCTCAGGCGCTGGATTGGATGGATAAGACAATAGAGAATTTGAATATTATAAAAAAGACCGGATAAATTTGTGAATGGATTCCTTTCTACTATCAATACCAAAATACCCTTCACAGAAGATGTCTGCGTCAAGGCGGAGTATTTTTTCAATTCAATATAATGCTTGCTGTCTGATTTGAGTAGGGCGCCAGAGGGCCGTGGTCATCTGCTCGCCGGATAGTTCTTACACTCGATTTTTTACTTCAACGGACAGTTTCAGCCCAACAGTATGAAGAACAGAACTCAAGCTTTTAAATTTTGGATTGCCTTGTGTTGAAAGAATTCGATAACTTTACGTAACTCGATTTCTGATCCCTCTTGAACGCAAGAGAAAACGCCCGGATTTAATTCGGTTGGTCTATAGTCCCTGCTGATGTCTGCTGCCGGACATTGAAATATCCGTGATTCCCGGCAATGATGTCCAGATGAAGGGTGATGATGGCTTCGATATCATATACAATTTCATGGGCGGCATTTTTCAGATCAATGGTTTTCAGATAACCATGGCAGGCATCACAGGTTTCGATTCGGTACATATCTTCATTCTCCACCGTCAGGTAGGCGAGCAGTTGCTGATCCTCGTTGCCGCAAAAAGTGCATTTGATGCGCTTGAAATCCCATTCGAAACTGCACGTGGAGCAGACAAGAATTCTTTTGCCATCATCGGCTAAAAGCGCGAAGGCGGGTTTTTTCCCGCACACCGGGCAAAATCCGTCCGACCAGGCGCTGCGTTTTATATGATGCCCGAGTTCGCGTGAATACATGTCCAGCAGGGGGCCCAGGGTCTCTTCAATCAGAAAATCGATCATGACATTATCAGGGACGGCAGGCGCCCTGTTGAAGTCATGACCGATCAGAACGTCAAACCGGAATTTTCCGTTTTTATCGATCAGGCCATCTATCATTTCTGATTTCTCGGGGGCCTGTGTTTTTATGATCGATAGCAGTTTTAAAAAATAATCGCTGATGATCGGCGATTCAACGCGAATATCGCCTTTGGTCAGCATCGGAAACCCTTTTTGATGCCTTATGAGATAGGCCGGGTCATCCGTGATTCGCATATCCGGGCAGGATGCCAGAGCATCCGCGTATCGCTGCCGCCATTCAAAAATAGGCTCGAAAAAATCAAGCATTTCCCTGTAATGGGATAACTTCTCCCTCATCTGGCGAAGTAAGGCGATTTTTTTTTCGGTTCTGTTCTGATCGGTATTATCGCTGGAAAAATTTAAATTTATCATGAGTGTGTGCTTTATCTATAAAAAATGAGTCTGAAATACACCGCGTGAAAGCGCTGGGTGTTTAATTTAATTTTCTGAATGGACGTGCGTCCATTCAGAAAATTATTAGATATGCTTTAACATTTCTTTATCCGGCAGTACCCAGAGGGTGTTGTATCCTTCGCCCGGATACAGCGTCGCATCGCCGCCTATTTGATTGATGCGCGTGGAGGCCAGCTTCAACATGTCGTCTTTCTTGCCGAAGGAGATGGCTCCTGTGGAACACACTTTGGCGCAAGCCGGCTGCAAGCCGTAGCTGATGCGGTCGATGCACATATTGCATTTAAAGACCATGTTTGTTTCCGGGTCATACCGCGGGATATTATACGGACAGGACGACAATATTTCGTTCGGGTCGATTCCCTTGATTTTTTCCGTAAATATGACTGCTCCGGATGAATCCTTTATGACAGCGCCTTCCAAATAGGTGTCGGCCATAAACTGGCAGTCCGGGGGATCGCAGTGACGGCACCGGTCGCTGAAAAATTTCCAGGATATATGCCCTTCTTTGACCCGCTCAATGTACCTGATCCGGTTCCATGTATGGGCTGAAAGATCCGGCGGGTTTTCATGAGATCCACGGTTCCGGGTCTGTTCCGCCTTGAGCTGATGCCAGCTTTTGCAGGCCACCTGGCATGCGCGGCAGGCCGTGCATTTTGTGATATCGATGTAGATCGCCATGTTATCCATTTATCACCTCATTATGATCTTTTTCGGACATTGACCATGAAACATTTGCTTTCCGGTATCATGGTGTTGGCGTCCCCGATATTGGGCGTCAACAGGTTGGATGTATCCCCGAAGGTGAAAAGCTCGGGCTTTTTATCTGTTGCGTGATAGTTTCGCGCCGCCGTGGTGGCCCACCCGTAATGCCAGGGGAGGCCCACCTGATGAATTCTTTTGCCCATGCAGTCAAAACATTCCCAGCGGATAGTGACCACCGCGACTGCTTCGAGGCTCCCTCTGGAGGATTCGACAATCACGATTTCGCCGTTTTTGATGCCGAGTTCATCGGCCAGATCAGAGCCCATTTCGACCGTCATATCCGGCTGCAACTCAACCAGCCACGGTGTCCATCTGGTCATGACGCCGGTCTGCCAGTGCTCTCCCTGCCGATAGGTTGTGCCGATAAACGGGTATTTGGGGTCATTGGAACTTCGGATATTGATCGAATCCCCTCCCCGGTCATAACGTTTAACTGCCGGGTTGACGAACTGGGGTGAAAGCGGGTTCCGGTCAAGGGGACTTTCAAGGGGCTCATAATGCTCAGGGAAGGGTCCGTCCGCAAGACCCGGACCGAAGATATGTCCTACGCCTTCAGGAAGCATGATGAACGGATACCTGGATTTCTGACCCTGGGCAAGCGGCGGCCATGGGCCGTCGGGCACATCCCCTCTCCAGACATTGAGATGCCAATCGATAACAGGTTTTTCCGGCGCCCAGGGCTTCCCGTTTTTGTCAACTGAAGCGCGGTTGTAGATGATCCGGCGGTTGAGAGGCCAGCACCATGCCCATCCCCCGTAGAGGCCGATTCCGGAAGGGTCGCTTTTGTTTCTGCGAGCGGCCATATTGCCTTCATCCGTGTAGGAGTTGCAATAGAGCCAGTTGCCTGAAGACGTGGAACCGTCGCTCTGGAGCAGCAGGAAGCTCGGCACCAGGGTCCCTTTGGTGTATTGCCTGCCGTTGATGATCTTGTCTTCCAGGAAATACCCGTTGATTTCCTTGGCCACCAGGTGGGGATCCACATGATGAAGCTTCCCACTGGCATCGGCCGGGCCATAGCGCCATCTTAGCTTCTGGATGGGTTCTGGAAATGCGCCGCCTTTTTCCCGGTATAATTCTTTAAGGTGAAAAAACAGGTCAGACATAATGTCGGCATCGGGTTTTGCTTCGCCCGGCGGTTCGGAAGCTTTATAGCGCCATTGCATCCAGCGGCCGCTGTTGGAGAGGCTCCCTTCTTTTTCGAAAGAAACAGCGCAGGGAAGCATGAAGACCTCGGTTTTGATTTTGGCCGGGTCCATGCCCGGCCCCTGCCAGAAGGAAGCGGTTTCATTGTCGAAAAGATTGACATTAACCAGCCAGTCCAGATTTATCATGGCCTGACGGGTTTTGTTGGCATTGGCGCCGCTGCAGGCCGGATTCTGGCCCCATGCCAGCATACCGGATATTTTCTTTTGATAGAGCTGCTCAAAGATCATCAGCCAGGAATAATTGTCTGCATCCTCCATTTTGGGAAGGTAGGTGTAAGCGTCGTCCAGCGAAACTTCCGCTCCATATAGCTCCCGCAACAAACTGGCGGAATATTTTGCATAGTTCTGCCACCAGTTGGCGCTCATTGGGTCGGCAAATTTCGGGGTGCTCTGGTCAACATAATCTTTATAAGTCTGCTGGGAGGCTTTGGGGGTTTTGAGATATCCCGGAAGGATGTGGAACAGAAGCCCCTGATCGGTGGAGCCCTGAACATTGGATTCTCCGCGCAGGGCGTTCACGCCGCCCCCGGCCATTCCCATATTGCCCAGCAGGAGCTGGATGATGCCCATGGTCCGGATATTCTGGGTGCCCACCGTGTGCTGGGTCCATCCCATGGCATACATGATGGTTCCGGATTTATCCGGTTTCCCGGTTTTGCAATACGCTTCGTAGACAGGCAGCAGTTTTTCCTTTGGCGTCCCTGTGATGCGGGACACGACTTCAGGCGTGTACCGGGAGTAATGCTTTTTCAGGAGTTGAAGTACGCAATTCGGGTCTTTTAAGGACGGGTCTTTTTTGGGCAATCCGTTTTCATCGGTCTGGTACGACCATGTCTTTTTATCATATTTTCCGTCCACATACCCTTCATCGGTTTTGGTGCCGATAAACCCGGAAAAAATGCCGTCATTTTCTCCCGGCATTCTGAAATCAGGGTTCACCAGAAATGACGCATTGGTATATTCCCTGACATATTCCTCAAAATAGAGATTGCTGTCGAGGATATACTTGATCATGCCGCCCAGAAAGGCGATATCAGTCCCGGATCTCAAGGGGGCGAATATATCGCACTTTGCTGAAGTACGCGTATAACGGGGGTCCACGCTGATCAGTGTGGCGCCCCTTTCCTTTGCTTTCATCACCCACTTGAAAGAAATGGGGTGATTTTTGACCGGGTTGCTCCCCATCATCAGGATGCAGTCAGAATTTTGAAGGTCGATCCAGTGGTTTGTCATCGCGCCGCGTCCGAACGACTCTCCCAGAGCCGCTACCGTCGCGGAATGTCAGATACGGGCCTGATGCTCGATATATATCAGCCCCAGGCTTCTCAACATCTTTTGATAGAGGTAGCACTCCTCGTTGTCCATGGCCGCGCTCCCCAGCGACGCGATGGCGAGGGTCCGGTTGACGGTTTTGCCGTCCTTGTTTGCTGTTTCAAATGTATTGTCCCGGGTCTCCTTGATCCGCCGGGCTATTTTATCCAAGGCAAAATCCCAGGAAACCTCTTTCCATTCTGAACCGTATGGTTCCCGGTGAAGGGGTTTGGTGAGCCGGTTGGGGTTGTTGTGGGAAATCTGATACACCGACATCCCCTTGGGGCACAGGGTCCCTTCGTTGATGGGGTGGTCGGGATCTCCCTCGGTGTTGACCACTTTGCCTTTGACGGTGTGAACGATGATGCCGCAGCTGACGGAGCAATAAGGACAGATGGTGGTTGTCTGTTTTGCGTGGAGAATCCTTAAGCCGCTGACTTTTTCCTCCACCGGCTGGATGGCTTTGGGCGGCATGCAGCCGATAAAGGCAATTCCAGCGAGGGCGCCGCCTGAAATCTGAATAAATTCTCTTCGGTTAAATGTTGTCATAACGCAAACCCCCAATTTTTAATGTTTGAATATAATGTTCATGATATGGACTATGCAACCGGGGCATCTGGTTTTTCCGGCCGAATTTCTCCTTTTATAATAATATGTTGACGTTCAGCGGACGGTTTCCTGTAAAGTTCTTTCTGGGAAAGGCTTTCTTGAGGGCAGGCATCCACGCAGATGCCGCAATACACGCATTCAAATGGCTCGCATTCCCAGGTTGCGGATTTTTTATCCACCTTGATGCATTGGGATGGACATTTGGCGGCGCAGATCCCGCAGAAGTTGCAGGTTTCGCTGTTGTTGACGAGTTCGCCGCGAACATGCGCATAAGGTTCCCGAATCTCAAACGGGTATAGCCGGGTTGCCTTTTCAGTCAGGAAATTTTTCAGAATGGTCGGCGTCATTTTAAACATTATATGACTCCATCAATTATAATTAATGTTCAACATGAGTCTAAGAAATGGTAGATTTTGGTTCAGGCCAAGGCCGCAGCTTTTTTTGAAACCGGAGGCGTAGCAGCGCTACGTCGAGGATTTCAAAAAAGCGAGAACGAAGGCCTGGGCCAAAAGATGCCATTTCTACTTACCTTTCCGTGCAGCTGATGCACGGATCAATGGACAACACAATGACCGGCACATCGGACAGCCACATTCCTGGAAGCATTGTAAAAAGCGCGGGTATGTTGGCAAAGGTTGGCGTCCTGATGCGGAGCCGATCCAGATTTTTACTACCGTTCGCTTTGATGTAATACAGCAATTCCCCCCTGGGTTGTTCAACCCTTGTAATGACCTCCCCCTGGGGTCTGCCCTTGACTTTGACATTGATCTCGCCGGCCGGAATTTTGCTGATGGCCTGGCGGATCAGGTCGATGCTTTGCAGCACTTCGCGGTACCTGACCCGGCATCGGGCCCAGCAGTCGCAATTATTTTCAGTTACTGGTTCAAAATCCAGCTCTTTAAATGCGGCATATCCCAGTTGCCGCATATCCTGAGCCACGCCGCTTGCACGCAGGGTGGGGCCGACAATTCCAAGTTCAACCGCCTGCCGGGAAGGCAAAAGCCCTTTGCCAATCGTTCGTTTTTTTACAGTATAATCCTCAAACAAGGTGGATTCCAGCTGTGTCGTCATCTGCTCAATTTGATCGAGTTCATCGAGAATCCAGCGCATCTGGTCCTGGCTCAAATCTTTCCGAACGCCTCCCACGACATTGACCGAAACGATGATCCTGTTTCCCGTTGTGGCCTCGTCGATGTTTAAAATCTTTTCCCGGATGCGCCAGAACTGCATGAACACGCTTTCAAAACCAAAGCTGTCGGCAAACAACCCCAGCCACAGGAGGTGGCTGTGAATCCTGTGGAGTTCTGACCAGATCACACGTAAATATTTAGCCCTGGGCGGCACCTCAATTTTCATCAATTCCTCGATCCCATGCACGTAACACATGGCGTGAATCATCGAGCAGATACCGCAGACCCGTTCCACAACCTGGATCATCTGGTGAAAATCTCGGATGTCAATAAGCTTTTCCAATCCCCTGTGAACAAAGCCCAGCGCCGGAACCACCTCTTTGATGATCTCGTCTTCAACGGTGATTTTGAGATGAACGGGTTCCGGCAGCACCGGATGCTGGGGGCCGAAGGGAATCGTCGTTCGTTGAACCGTTTTTTGAATGGCTTCTTGCATTGTCTTCTCCGGATTCTTAAACATCCCCTGAGTTTTGGATAGATTCTGGTTCAGGGGATTTGATTTGACTCACGGTGTATCGGCACAAGGGTGCTGTTTGGGCGTTGTCGTCAAAATAGAGCGTCCGGTTGAAATCGATGATCAACCCTTTGAATTTCAGATGGAACATATCCTGAATTTCGTTTTCCGCCAGAAACGCCGCCATGAATATATGCGAGATGCTCGGGATGTCCGCATTCTTGGCTGCCTTGAGACGAAAGTTTTTCAGTGTGAAATCCCGGTCGAAATGATAGATCACTTCAGCCGTGTCAGCGTCCAGTTCGACGCACGTCATGGTGACAAACCGAAAGCCTTCGTATTTGGTTTTAGCAATTTCACCCGCCAGGGTGTCAGGGCTGACTGAAACGACATTTTCAAGCATGGAATCATTCTCCTCGTATTGAGATTCAAACAGCCAGTTTCTGCTGCCTCAAGACTTCAAATTTTTTCAGCGCCAGCACCGCCCCGTCGATGATGGCTTCCGGCTTAGCCGGACAGCCGGGCACATAAACATCCACCGGGATTACCCTGTCCACGCCGCCCACCACGTTGTATGCGTCCCTGAAGATCCCGCCGGAAAGTCCGCAGGCGCCGATGGCAATCACCACCTTGGGAGCGGGCATCTGGTCATATAAGTTCGTCAGAACCTTTTTGTTCCGGTGGTTGACCGTGCCCGTAACGAGCAGAATATCAGCATGCATGGGATTTCCCACATTGACCATGCCGAAGCGCTCAATGTCATACACCGGCGTCAGGCAGGCCAACACCTCGATATCGCAGCCGTTGCAGCTCCCGCAATCAAAGTGGAGAATCCAAGGGGATTTCATCCGCGTGCTGGCGATGATTTTTCCGAGCATTTTTTTCATATTTATTCTACCCCAATATCACCCAGATAAGGTTAACGGAACACAGCGTAAAACCCATGGCCCAGACATACCCCAGCATCCATCGCCAAGTCATGCGGGCCGTCACATTGTCGATCAAAATCTCAGCAAAGTAGGTGAGCGCCAGAAGAGCAAGCATCCCCACTGCGCCGGTCGCCCAGAACAGGGAGCAGAAACCCAGCAGAAGCACCACATCATACCAATGGCCGATTTCAATCAAGGCCAGATAGGGGCCTGAATAATCCGTCAGCACGCCCTTGACCAGTTCCTGATGCCCGTGATGGGATGTGGACAGATCAAAGGGCGACTTTCGGAGTTTGATGGTCAGCGCATACCCCAGCGCCACAAACAGAAAGGGGAGCTTAAAAATTAACGGTTGATTCCAATCGTATATCGCGCTGATTTTAAAACTGCCGGTTTCAAGATAAATTCCTGCAATCACGAGTATAATCAATGGCTCGTATGCAAGGATCTGAAGCAGTTCCCGGTGGGCGCCCACCTGGCTGTATGGGGATGTTGAGGAGAGCGCGCCAACCACCAGGAAAACAGCGCCGACGGCCTGGATAAATAGAATCAGCAGAAGGTCCGACTTCAAGAAAAAAAGAACAACGGCAATGGCGGCTGCCGATACGTAAGCGTAGGCGCAGAATGCCTGCCATACATTGACCACCATGCTTTCTTTACTCATCAGCTTAATGACATCATAAAATGCCTGCCAGACCGGCGGGCCGATGCGCCCCTGAAGCCGCGCGGTAATGATTCTGTCGAGTCCGCTGATCAGGCCGCCGACCAAAGGGGCGACCAAAAAGCCGATAATAATTGCGATAATGGTATTGCTCACAGCGCGCCTCCAATCACCAATGTCAGCAATATGACTGCTCCGATGTTAATCCATGCGGTCAGCCTGGTTTCGCCGAATATGGAAGACAGGTAATAGTTCCCGGCTTCTGCGATGACGTTTTGGTTCATGGGCCCCCTGAACACCCGGGGTTCCGAAGTCTGCACCCCGCTCAAATAAGGCATGACAATCCTGCTGCGGGTGGCGCCCTTGACGGCCAGCACTGCAATCAGGAACCCGAACACGGCGACTAAAGAAAGTGGGAGCACGGCAAACACGCCGAATGAATTTTCAAGGATGCCGAAATCCAGCGCATAAGAGGATAGATAGTCCTTTCCCATAGCCGGGATGATGCCCAATTTATAAATCCACGGAGAGACAACACTTAGGGATGCGGCCCCGAGGCTCAAGGAAATCAGGGCGAACCAGGTTAAAACAGGCTGGCGCTCAAGCTTGAATTTGCCGGCAAACGGATCGCTCATGAGAATCCCCGCCCACCGGGCCCAGTACATGACGGTCAACGCGCTTCCCATGGCGATCATAATGATACCGAAAAAGGATCGGGCGGCTGCCTCCATGGCCATCCATTTGCCCAGCAGGAGCCCGAACGGCGGCATGATCATGGTGATGACGCCCATTACCGTGATCAGCGCTGTCAGCGGCATCCGGGTGTAAAGCCCGCGCATGTCCTCAATGTTGCGGCTTTCAATGTGCTGTTCAATGGTTCCCACGCAAAGGAAGAGGAGCGCTTTGGATACCGCGTGAAAGATGATCAGTATAATGGCCGCAGTGATTGCCTCGGACGTATTGACGCCGGCGCAGGCAAATATCAGCCCGAGATTGCTGATGGTGGAATAGGCCAGCACTTTTTTGCCGTTGCTCTGGCCAACTGCCAGCGCAGCCCCGGCCAGAAAGGTAAACGCGCCGAACACCGTGATGCATTGACTTAAAAACATTCCCTGGATCGCGGGCGCGATTCTTAAAACCAGATAGACGCCGACCTTGACCATGGTGCTGGAGTGCAACAGAGCAGACACCGGGGTGGGGGCTACCATGGCGCCCAGCAGCCAGCTCTGGAAGGGGAATTGAGCGGATTTGGTGAATGACGCAAAGCAGAGAAGCGCCATGGGTAAAACGATAATGCCCGCCTGTGGGGTTGTGTGAATGATGTTTTGCATGTCCAGCATTCCCAGCTTGACATATAAATATACCAGCCCGGAGACAAAAGCCGCCCCGCCGATGCTGTTCATCCATAAGGCGCGAACGGCATTGCGAGTCGCCCGCTCGGTTTTGTCATGCCCGATGAGCAAAAAGGAACACAGGGTGGTGACTTCAAAAAAGAAATAGAGAAACTTCATGTCATTGGCCAGGACAACCCCGTTCATTCCTCCCAGGAAAAGAAGCATCACAAAGAAGAAGCCGGGTTGCCGGGAAACGGCTATTTTTAAATGCGCTTCATGGTTTTTCATATAGGGGATGGCCTGAAGGCATATGATGCTGCCGATGATGCAGATAATAAGCACCAGGATGAGGCTTAAGTGATCGCAATAGAACACCACGTCGTGACCGCCGCCATCCGATAGGAAAAACTCCAGATATCCAAGCATGACGGCCTGGAATATTGAAAGCGCCTGGATGACGAGATTTTTGTGTTTGATGCCGAAATAGAAAATGATCAACAGCAGAAGAAAATCAGCGCCCTGAAGTATTTCGTGGATGTTTACGCCGAAAAAGGACCCTGGGGAATAGGCAAATGGAATCATGGGAATCAGAAACAGGGAGCCTCCCATCAGCAACCCGGCACATATAATAATAATTGATGCGCGTATGAATTGAATCCTAAAGAGTAAACATCCAAGGGCGGCAATAAATGGAACGACAATTAATAAGAAGATAATTTCGGCCATGGCACCTGCACCTTTTTCTAAAGGATGATACATTGTTTGCCTGTATCAAATACTTACAAGAAATATGCCAGACCACATGGATTTAAAATACATTGATATAGTTGAAAATAGCCTTTGGGAATCGTTTATTTTAAGGCTTGGGCGGTATCAGCTGCCGGTTTTTTTTACATCTTGTAAAAGAATCAGAGCCAAACAGGAGGCATCGTATCTTTCGGTTTTAAGATAAGCCTCCGATAAAACTTTACAAGTTTTTAATTCCCTGTTAGTGTCGTTCAGACAAAACAGCCCGTCCGCACCACGTCCGCTCCATTCTGCAGGATGCTGCTGATCAGGGCCATTTCCGAAATAAACCCCTTTAATTTAAAAACATATTATGAAGGCGAAATAAGTGAGTAAAGACCATCCTTCAAGATATTACCAATCATTGTCCAGAAATATGATCCTAACGGTGATCATTGTCTCCATAACCCCCATGTTGCTGGTTATTTTTCTTCTCATTTATCAGTTCAATAAGTCCTACCAGGAGAAGACATACGCCCATTTAAATGAGCTGGTTCAGAAGCATAAGCAGAATATTGACGCATTTTTAAACGAAAAGCTGGCCATCATCCGGTTTCTGGCAGCCAATTACACGGTTGAACAACTTAATAACCGTGAGTTTTTGCTGGATCAGCTGCTGACATTGCGAAAAGACTACGGAAATGTCTTTGTGGATCTTGGCTTGATCAGCAGTTCAGGAAGACAAATGGCATATGCAGGCCCCTATGATCTCAGCAACGCAGACTACTCAGGCGCTGAATGGTTTAAAAAAGCGACAGGCCTCAATTACGATATCAGCGATGTGTTTACCGGACTTCGCGGAACGCCGCATTTTATTGTATCCGTGAAAGTCTCCGGAATGAATGATTTTTATCTGGTGAGGGCAACCGTTGATTTTGAGTCGTTTAATTACCTGGTTCAAAATCTTCGGGTCGGGAAAACCGGCTTTGCCTTCATCCTCAACAGAGCGGGTCAATTTCAAACCAATACCTCGGTTGATTTCAAACCCTGCCAGAGTTGTTATTCGGTTTTCCGTGACGCCATGGCTATAACAAAAAAGAACATTCAAGTGACCCGGTGGAAGGATGAATCCAACCAGGAGCAGCTTTTTGCGGTTGCCAGCATGAAAGACGGGGAATGGCTTCTGGTGGTTCAACAGCAGGCATCCGACGCGTTTTCTGAATTGAACCGCATGATCTATATTGCGGTTTTTATATTTATGGTGGGCGGCATCTCCATCATTCTCATGGCCTTTGCAACTTCCAAGCGCATGGTCCGACGGGTGCGAAGGGCGGATGTAGAAAAAGAAAAGATGAATGAACAGGTTATTGAAACAGGCAAAATGGCTTCCCTGGGGGAACTGGCGGCCGGCATCGCCCATGAAATCAATAATCCCGTTGCCATTATGGTGGAAGAAGCCGGGTGGATCGGCGATCTGCTGGAAGAAGAGGATTTAAAAGAAAGCCAGAACCTTGAAGAATTCAAACGGGCGCTCAATCAGATCAACACCCAGGGAAAACGATGCAAGGAAATTACCCATAAGCTGCTCAGTTTTGCCCGAAAGACGGATTCTACCATCAAGGATGTGCATTTGAACGAACTGGTATCCGAACTGGTCAGTCTGTCGGCGCAAATGGCAAAATATAACAAAGTGACCATTGAAACAGATCTTCAGGATGATCTTCCCTTTATCACCATTTCACCGTCGGAAATGCAGCAGGTGCTGCTCAACCTTATCAATAACGCGCTGGACGCCATGGAAAAAGCAGGCGGAACAATCAAGATTTCCACCAAAATCAGCAAGCTGGAGAAAGACCATATCGTCATCATCGTTGAAGATAACGGGCCGGGCATTCCGGAAGCCAATCTGCCCAGAATATTTGATCCGTTTTTCACTACCAAGCCGGTAGGCAAGGGAACGGGCCTGGGATTGGCCATTTGTTATGGGATTATCAACAAAATCGGCGGAAAAATTGATGTTCACAGCAAAGTCAATGAAGGAACGCGGTTTAGAATCTGGATCCCGATTCAAAAATAGCAGTCAGGAATACATTTTTTGATTCCACTGAGCGAACATTATTTAACGACAATTAATTTTGGCGGACTCTTAATAAGCCTGAAAAATTTGGGTTTGTCATTGCGAGCGAAGCAAAACAATCTCATAACCAATCGGATTTAAATAGGATTGCTTCATCGCTGCGCTCCTCGCAATGACCTCCGACGACTTTTTACGGTTTCATTAATTTTAACCTTTGTGCGCTTACTCCTTCTCGTGCTCGTAATTGCTGTTTATGAACCAAGTACGAGAACCGTCCCGTCATAAAGGGGCTGAGTGCGAATCAGTTTCATGCAATCTGAGGAGAAATCCGTTATGAGCACCGGTGAAAAATCACCCCTCGCCACAAAAGATCAAATCAAACTTTTATTAATCGACGATGAAGTCGGCTATGTGGATGTGCTGGCCAACCGGCTTTCTAAAAGAAATATCAGCGTGACCAAGGCTTACAGCGGCACGGATGCCATGCATGCGGTGAGAAACAAGGATTTTGACGTGGCGATTCTGGATTTGAAGATGGAGGACATGGATGGTCTTGAAGTTCTGAAAATATTCAAACAGATGGGGCTGCCGGCCGAAGTGATCATGCTTACCGGCCATGGGTCGCAAACCGCCGCAAAAGAAGGGATTCAACTGGGCGCCTTCGATTATCTGACCAAGCCATGCGAGTTGCATGACTTAATTGAGAAAATACAGGAAGCATACCAAAAAAGAAAAAAACAGACACAGAGTTCTTCTTAAAAAGCCTTTTATCCCGCTATGCGGTTTTTTTCAGCAAGCGACTTTACCTTTCGTACTCGTACTACTGCTCGTACGCGTACTCGGCTTTTTTAGAATCGATGACGAGCACGAGAACCGTCCGTCTAAAACCGGACTGAGAACGACAAGTTCCTTGGAAGCGAAAAAGTGATTTCTATGACATTTAGTTTCAGTCTTCTGTTTAGGATGTATTTCAAATCTATCTTCGCCTATCATCATACCGGCGGAAGATATACATTTAAAAGAATCTTTTTTACGATTTCATTCCCCTTGTGGTATTCCTTTTTGGAATTTGTAAACTGGACATGCCTGTTGCTGGATGAACTTTTTTTCCCCGGATATCACCGCATAGATGTCAAAGAACCCGTTTTTGTCGTGGGTTTTCCGAGAAGCGGCACAACCTACCTCCATCGGCTGATGGACAGCGATCGTGATCAGTTTACTTCCCTTAAACTCTGGGAGATTATCTTCGCGCCCTCCATTATCCAGAAAAAATTTTTCCTGGTTCTCGGCAAATTTGACCGCATGATCGGAAAGCCGCTATACAGAATCGCCGTCAAAATCGAAGACAGGATGTTTGCGGGCTCGCGCAATATGCATAAGATCAGCCATTTTGAGGCGGAAGAAGATGAGATTATCCTCATTCATATATTTGGTTCGGCCTTTTTAGCCTTCATGTTTCCGTTTGATGAGATGAATCTGTTTACTCGTTTTGATACGGATATCCCTGCCGAAAGGCGGTCGGCCATCATGTCATTTTATAAAAAATGTGTTCAACGCCACCTTTATGTCTTCGGTCCGCACAGGCATTTTCTGTCCAAAAACCCCGCTTCCAGCAGCAAGGTTCGCTCCATTTATGAAACCTTCCCGGATGCGAAAATCGTCTGCATGGTTCGGAACCCCCTGGAGGCAATCCCTTCCGCCGTCAGCTGGATGTCTTACGGGTTTTACCAGTTCAACGACGCGGAGCAGCGTGTTGTCACAGAGAGGATTTTATCCCAGATATCCCACTGGTATACCTATCCCCTGACTGAATTGGACACTCGGCCGGAAGAAAGCCAGGCGGTCGAAAAATACGATGCCCTGATCGGTGATCCGGCGGAATTCATGAAAAGAATTTATCTGAGGTTCGGGTTCCATCTGTCCGAAGCTTTCCGGGATTTTCTCGACAAAGAAAGCCAAAAAGCCAAACGATACAAAAGCAAGCACGACTATACTCTGGCGCAATACGGGCTTTCAATCGTCAAGGTTGTTTCCGATTTCAAATCGGTTTTTGACCGGTTCGACTTTCGCAAGGAATAATTTTTCAGGATGAAAAAATTAAAATAAGGAGCATCCCATGGCCAATAAAAAGATCCCCAGCAAACATTATCAGGAGTTGACCAAAAGATTCCCCGGCGTGATGGCCGCCATTGAAAATTTAGGAACAGCGGTTCGTGAAGAATGCGTCATCGATGGAAAAACCAGCGAACTGATCCAGCTTGCAGCAGCCGCGGCCATCCAGTCTGAGGGTTCGGTTCATTCCCATACACGCCGCGCGATCCAGGCCGGCGCATCCAAAGATGAGATTTATCACGCCCTGATCCTGCTGGTTTCCACCATCGGGTTCCCGAAGGTGTCTGCCGCCATCTCATGGGCGCGGGACGTGCTGGACAAAAAGAAAAA
>JALOPH010000218.1 GCA_025453995.1 Desulfobacterales bacterium | reverse complement strand
TCATGGCTGCCAAAAAAAATACGGTCAGCAATTACCGGAAAACCGTCAAAGTTTTTGTCCGTAAAAAAATATTTGAAAACAACAAGCGCGCCATCGAGGGATTGAGCGTCAATGTCTTGTCTCTTCTGCTTCATTTAAAAAACAGATCCATTGCGGTCCGGGATTTAAAGCCCGACAATATATATCTCACGGCTGCCGCCGAAAACTCGCCTTATCAGCACTGGGACCATGAATCGTACACCATGGGGCTCATTGATCTTGAGACCGCCATTGACTTCAAAACGACGGACATCGAGGCTCTCGCCCAGCCATTGCTTGCCGGAACCCCCGCCTACATGACGCCTTCTCAAATATTTAAAAACAGCATTCTCAAGTCGATATTCGGCCCGGATCTCCGGCGGATATTTTACATGCAAGACTGGTTTGCCGCCCTTGCCATGATATACACCGCCGCTACCGGCAAAACCCTTTTTGCCAAAACCGCCAAACTCATTCCCCAGATTTTGAGGATGAAAAAAAAGGCCCTTATTTTTCACAAGCCTTTGTCAAAAGTCTTTAAACGGGTCAGCAGCGGTTTTTGGGAGCTGGCGGAAAAGGAATTTTCCGCAAAGCACCAGGAAGGCAAAGAGAAGTTCTCCATCATTCATTTTACGCTCCCCAGGCCGGTGGTTCAGATGTTTCAGGAGGAACTCATCCTTGAAAAATCGATATTGCTTGCCGCCATTGAAAAATACGTGATGTCCAATGCGCACTTTTCAGAAATCCGATCGGAATTGATCAGTATGTCTTTGTATGAGCTTGCTCAGTTCAGGGTATTGTGGAAAAAGGGGATGCTGGGTTCCGATGTGTCCGATGAAGAAAGGCTCAGACGGGATGATTCATTGAAAAAACTGGAAGCATTAAAAAGCTGCCTGGAAAGCCACGGGCAGATACACCCACGCCTTTCGCAAACGATTTCGTGCTATGATGTCATGGCGTTTCTGTTCAACCGCGTGATGCTGGCCATGTATCGGCATACCTGGGCCTCAACACCCCAGGCTGCTCCCTAAACTCCTGATTCCAGGGAGGATTTAGGCCCATTTGCTTTAAGAAAAGACGTCATGATCCGATTCAAAGCCTGAAAGCATTGGATGATCTCCCGGCACAGATCGCTTGAACCTTTCAAATTCCCGTTTCTGCCCATGGTTTCCATATGATGGGCAAGGCCCTCAAGCCTTTTGGCCGAAACCATGGCGCAGGAGCCTTTAATCGCGTGGGCCGCTTTTTCAACACCATCTGCGTTGCCGGATTTCACTGCCGATTCCAGTTCAGAAATCAATTTCGGCGTATCATCTAAAAATATTCTGAGTATATCGATAAAAAGCGCCCGGTCGCCTTCAATTCGGTCCAGAAGATCATCGCTGTCAAATTCGGATCTTAATGAGTCTGATTTTGAATCTTGAGTAAGCGCCATCCTGCCTTCCTCAGCCGGAATATATCTGATGTTCATCCCCAACAAACGCGATTTCTTGAACTTTCGCTTGACTTGTTTTATCATATGAATCATTGACATATTCCGTCAACATTAAAAACAATCGCCAAAATCAGATGACCGATGAATCCAATGATAAAAACTCCTTTGACCGACGATGACATTGACCAAATCCGCAGCATGGGGCTGACGCCGGACCAGGTATTGGAACAAATCGCCTTGTTTCATGAGGGGACCCCTTTTCTGAGCCTTGACCGGCCCTGCGTTATTGGAGACGGGATCATCCGGATGACGCCGGAAAACCTTCAAAAAAATACCGATATTTTCGAAAACGAGGTCCCTTACAGGCATCTGGTCAAGTTTGTTCCCGCTTCGGGAGCTGCCTCCCGCATGGTAAAAACACTGATAAAAGCGGTCAGGACCGCCTCCTTGATCAAAAAAACGGATGTTGAAAAAGGCCTGCTCCCTGACCCAAAAGAAAACCGGGATCTTCTTTTGTTTGTGGCTAACATTGATCGGTTTGCATGCTATGGAGATCTGGTATCCTCCATGGACAGGCGGGGCCTTGATCCTCTGGCCGCAATAGGCCGCGGAGATTTTAAAGATATTCTTGAATCCCTTGTTACTGAAAAAGGTCTCGATTATGCCCACATGCCCAAAGGGCTGATCAAATTCCACGCATATCCCGATGGCGCCAGAACCGCATTTGAAGAGCACTTGGTGGAAGCTGCGGGATACGCGGCGGGAAAAGACCGGTGGTGCAGACTCCACTTCACCGTATCCGAAACTCATATGGATAGCTTTGACTCACTTTTTCAAAAGATAAGGGAAAAATACGAATCCCGTTACCGCGTCAACTATGATCTGTCTTTTTCCATCCAGAAAAAAGCTACCGACACCATTGCTGTGGATATGGAAAACCGGCCTTTTAAAGGAAAGGACGGCCGTCTGCTTTTCCGGCCCGGCGGCCACGGCGCCTTGATCGGCAATTTAAATGAGCTCGACGCGGACATCGTGTTTATCAAAAACATCGACAATGTGGCCCATGACCGGTTTAAGGCGGAAATGTTTTCCTGGAAAAAAGCCCTGGCCGGATGCCTGATCTCTCTTCAGAAGGATCTGTTTTCATATTTAAAACGATTATATCATGAACATGAAAATATCCGGCTTATTACTGATGCTTCTGACTTTATCCGGAACAGTCTCCATCAGGAAATGCCGGCAGGGTTTGATTTAATGGGCGTCGCGAAACAGCGGGAAACCCTGATCCGACTGCTGGACCGGCCTTTGAGGGTCTGCGGCATGGTGCCCAATGTCGGGGAACCCGGCGGGGGGCCATTCTGGGTGAGGGGAAATAACGGGGAGATCTCCAAGCAGATTGTCGAAACATCTCAGATCGACCTGGACGATGAAAACCAAAATTCCATTTTCAGGGCCCTGACCCATTTCAATCCGGTGGATATTGTCTGCGGATTGCGGAACTGGAAAGGAGAGCCCTTTGACCTTTTAAAATACGTGGACTCAGGCGCGGTGTTTATCAGCCAAAAAACCGAAGACGGCCGGGACCTCAAGGCGCTGGAACATCCGGGACTTTGGAACGGCGCCATGGCATACTGGAATACGGTTTTTGTGGAAGTGCCGCTGATCACTTTCAATCCGGTCAAACAGATCACCGATCTGCTCCGGGAAGCGCATATGCCTTGAAATAAAGGTTCATAGGCTCAAGGGTTCACGGTTCAGCGGTTGGAGGGATTTGGGGTATAAACCCTTGAACCATTGAACCCTAAACCGTTGAACCCCTGCTGCCGTTATATACAAGACACCCAGAGAGATTAGCACACTCATTATAATTAAGGAGATATCTGCATGGAATATTCCAAAGAAAAATACAGAGCCCTGAAGCAGAAATATGCGTTGAAAGGAGACACCGCCTATTTTCTTGAACTCTACGGCCATTTCTTGGCCGAGCGCGAAGGCTACAAGGAAATGGATGGTATAGACGCCATTTATTATTATCTGGTTCAAAAACACCACTGGCTGCCCAGGGATGTTCGCACCATGAGCACCGAGGACCTGTGTTTTGTCCTGGCGGAGGAAATGGCTAACTGGAAGGCGCCCAAAGCGGCAAGGGAGAATTTTTAGATCTTGTTTATGCGGGAAAACCGCATGAACAATACAAATGATTTAAAGACGACTTCCCGCGGCCTGTGCCTTCTCGATCAGTCCGGCATTGTTTTTAGCCGACTTCCGGTCTGTTTCCGCGCCATAGTGATGGACAAAATCAATGCTGCTCGCGCCCAAAGAGAGCGGGATCATATTGAGCCATTCATTCAGATAGTCGTAAAACTGGGGAAGCATCTGGGTCGGCTCCCCGTCTCCACGGGAAACCACCACCACAAATTTTTTTCCTGCGGGAAATTCAAACCGATAGTAATCCTTTCCGGTTTCCGGGTCTGTTCCATATTCCAGAAAAGAGTAAAGACGATCCACCAGCATCTTAAACTGGGCGCTGACATGAAACCAGTATACCGGCGTGCCCAGCACAATAGCGTCATAATCCTTCAATTCCTGAAGCAGCGGGGTCAGGTCGTCTTTTTGAACGCATTTGCCGATGTGCTTTTTGCACCCTTCGCACCCCAGACACCCATTGATGTTTAAATCCCGCAAATTCACCAGACGCGTCCGGGCTCCATTTTGGGCCGCGCCGTTTAAAACCGATTCCACCAAAGTCTGGGTATTCGCGTTTTTTCGAGGGCTTGCATTGATGCCGATGACTTTCATAAATATGCTCCTGTACTTTAATAGATATTACGATCTCAGGGGTTTTATTGTTTTGCGGGCGGTTCAGAAATATTTGTTGAAGTCCCGCTGCCAGGCCCTCCCCCGGAGATTTTGGCTTTTTCCGGGACAAAGGAGACCATGTCCGTATCCACTGTCCCGAAAAACAGGTCACTGGAGATTTTTAAGATCTCACGCGAGTTGTCCATCGAAATATAGATCCGGGCATTGCGAAGCTTTTTGGTTTCCTCTTCAGTCAGTTTCGTTATATTCGGGCTGATGACGATCGCTTTTCGGACCATGCCGTTTAGGGTTAAATCCACTTGGTCAAACGCAGTCAGCTCGATGAGATAGCGGTTTCGACCATTATATGTGTCAAACTGCCTTTGGTCTCCAACCTTCCAGTCCATGCTCAATGCCAGAAAAGCCGTGGAAAAAGGATCCAAGGTAAAGTTGCCCGGATCAAATTTTATGGATTTGCGTTTGCCGTGATGGTTAATATAGACGGACTGAATCTCACCATTTTTGAAAAATTCCAGTTCAATTTTTTTTTTGCGGGCATTTTCATTGGTAACTGCTACCGATCGTTTAGGCATGAGGGTTTGGGCGGATATGACCGCTTCGGTGCGATACCTGAGTTTGTAAACATAATCAATGGCTTTTGCCGATCGGGCGCTGGCAGTGATCTGATAATCATCACCATTTCGCTTCAGATCCAAATCCACGGTGCCGGCGGGTATCCCCTGCCATGAGACCCTGTAAACGTATCTTCCCAGTTTAGGAGTGAATTCAGAAAGTTCCGGAGAATATTCCGGTGTGGCGATTTTCACCTGATCCGGCGGAATATTCTTTCCTCCGAGCGCTGCTGCCTGGAAAACCAGCATTCCCGCAAGAACCGCCAGGAAAAAATATTTCTTAAATTTCCAACCAGATTGCTTGATCACCCGAAGCCTCAATATAATATTCCTGTTTATCAAGATATTCCCGCAAAATTTCATGCGCTTCTGCCGGGATAACTTATCAGCCGAAAACTATGCCATCTCATAGTATATAATCATCAACTTGTATCATCATATCCATTTGATCAAATATTTGTCCAGTCATTTCATGGCGGGAATCTCAGATGAGGTTGACTTATCAGGCGTTTATTGCGATATGATATTTATTAAAGCAATCATCTATTTTCTGAATTTTCAAAACAAGTTCCATGCAGCCTCTGATTCGATATTTCAAACCTGCAATGATATTCATTATCATATTGCTCATCACGACCTTTTTCAGCCGTCACGGAGATTGCGAGCAAGATCATCCGCCCCTGGAATCCCCTCCTGAAGAAAGCATGGTTCAGCAAATAGCGCCTCAGGTGGATAAAACACAGGAACAGATTTCCAGGGGTGTCACTTCCAGCGCAGTATGGTTTGATTCATTTTTTCGGGATGAAACATACGAGGTGGAAAAAAACACCTCCTATCTCCGGATAAGACTTGATGCATTTCAGGAATCAGGGGAGCGAACCGAATTCAATTTCACGCCGAGGCTGAAACTCGTTCTGCCATACCTGCAGAGAAAGTTTCAAGTGGAAATCATGGGCAGCGCGGATGAGGATTTGGAGGTTTACGACGACATTCCACCGCTTGAAAACAGACAGGTAACAGAATCTAGTTTCCCGCCTCTGCGACGCTCCGCTATTTTATCAAAACCAAGGACACCCTGAATCTCAGCTTGGCCGCAGGAGCTTTTATTGATGACAGCCAGCCCCATTTTCATTTCGGGCCCCGGTCCAGGATTTCATTTAATCACCAGTGGGGTGAAATAACGTTTATTCAATGGCTCCGATGGCTTACCAACGAAGGATTGGAATCGGAAACGCGGATAGATATAGATTATGAATTTTGCGAGCCTTTTTTGTTCCGTAATCGGCTTGAAGGAGACTGGAGCGATGACGAAGACGAATTTCTGCACAGTATCAGCTTCCTGCTTTACCATCAACTGAGCAACCGGCGGGTCCTGGTGTATGAATGGAACAATCTTTTCACCAACAGGCCCCATCACCGGATGGAAGAAACCAATATCCGGTTAAAATACCGGCAGCGGATCTGGCGGGACTGGCTATTTGCGGAGCTGGCCCCCCAGCTTTCATTTCCCCGGGACAATGATTTCAAGCGAACCCCCGGGATTCTGTTCCGTATAGAAATCTTTTTTGGACTTCTGGAATGACCATGCATATAAAAGGCATAGAGGAGGAAAAATGACCCATCCGAAAATCGTAATGGAAAAAGTCACCGGATTTATGCAAAGCCGAATCATCATGACGGGCGCGGAACTGGATCTCTTCACCCAGATTCAGCGGGGAACAGATACAGCCGAAGGGCTTGCGGGGAAAAACAGCCGGGACATCCGGGCGCTCACCCGACTGCTGGACGCGCTTACGGTGTATGGGCTTCTGGCAAAGGAAAACAGCCGCTACCGGTTAACACCTGCAGGCGGCTTTCTCTCCGCCGATCACCCGGAATCCGTGCTGCCCATGGCGCTGCATATGAATGAACTCTGGGAGAACTGGGGAAGACTCACCGATGCGGTGATGCTTGGCAAAAATCCAGATTGGGCGCTGCCCTCCCTGAAATCAGAAAAATCCCGCAATGCGTTCATTGGCGCCATGCATGTGGTGGGACGACGACTCTCTCAGCAAATTGCAGGAGAACTCGATCTTTCTCCCTATCATAAGCTTTTGGACATCGGCGGCGCATCCGGAACATACACCATCGCCTTTCTTGAAAAAAATCCAAAAATGAAAGCGGTGATCTTTGATCTTAAATCTGTAATCCCATTGGCTGAAACCCGGTTAAAGAAAGCCGGAATCGCAAACCGCGTGGAACTGGCTGGCGGAGATTTTTACACGGATGAATTGCCCATGGGATGCGACCTGGCGCTGCTGTCGGCCATTATCCATCAGAACAATCCTGGCCAAAACCTGATCCTATGCCAGAAAATCCATAAAGCGCTTCTACCCGGCGGCACGATCATGATCCGGGATCATATCATGGATGAGAGCCGGACCCAGCCGTCCGGCGGCGCGATTTTCGCCATTAACATGCTGGTGGCCACAGATGGCGGCGACACCTATACTTTACGGGAAGTTACAGAAACCCTGGAACAAGCCGGGTTTGAGGATGTCCGCCAGATTCGTCGCGGCGAGCATATGGACTGTATAATTACCGCCCGAAAACCGGTTTGATAATAGGGGCGCGGTGCGACATGGTGTCAGGCCTACACTCTTGACACAAATTTACTTTAGACAAAGACTGCCGGAGAAACATTGAAAAGTTCGCTTAACATTTTTATCTGACGGACATTTAGTTGACGTTTCCCAGATAAAATTTCTGATATAACGCCCTGACTTCCGATTTCAGAAAGATCGGACTGCTTCATATCGTGGTCTGCCATTAAAGCTTTAAGAGCGCCTATTGGATTTCCCTCGATCTTGTTAATATATTGAGATTCATATGTTTCAATCAGGCTTCCAATTGTTTCCATCAGAGAAGCTAAGTAATGGGTCTCATTATTTCCCACTTCGTCAACAAGCTTGTCAAGCAGGTTGACCAATCGATTATAGTCATTTTTATTATGCGGCACTGAAAATATGGGCTGAATCTCTGGCCAAACTTTAGCAATTTCTTTAAGTTGGGTATTCATCATAACCTCCAAGATCCTCGGTCATATTCTTTGTGAGTCAGAATATGCCGAATATAAATTCGATGAGTATTATAGTGTATTGCTGCAATCAATCGGGCTTTATTGCCACCTATATTAAAAATAGTCAAATTGTCGACAATATCAGCACTCTGGAAAGTTTGCCTGAGTTCGGGGAATGGCTGTTCGAGGAGGTGTTAAAATATGTGCCGCATCGTCAATGGGCATTCTCCATCCCCAAGCGGCTTCGCGTGTATTTCATGACCAACAGACGGATGCTTTCCAAACTTTCCCGATGCGCCTGGAAGGATATCGATGCCGGACGGTC
>JALOPH010000217.1 GCA_025453995.1 Desulfobacterales bacterium | reverse complement strand
TTGTTCGAACAACGATCAGCCGGCTTCTCAAGGTTAAGGATCTTGATCAGGCGCTTCGACCAGAGCTTCGTTTTCTTGAAAGTAGATTGAGGCACATTTCCCTGATTCCGCTGGAAAAAAAACATTTCGCCAGTGTTCAATTGCACAGCAACAATTTTTTTTATGATTTCCTCCTAAAGGTCTGTGAGTTGATTTACGATAATTTGTTGGTTTCTGAAGAAGATGGTTCCTGTAAGTTCATTGATTTTATGAGGGATGATAAGGCGATGGGTAGGCTGTTCGAGGCATTCGTCCGAAACTTCTACAGGCTGGAGCAATCGCAGTTTAACGTGGGATGCGAGATCATCAACTGGCAGGCAGAGGCCATCGGCAAAACCCCGATTGACCTTCTACCCATCATGCGGACGGATGTAACCCTGACCTCGTCAACTCGCAAAATCGTTGTTGATGCAAAATATTATGCGCAGGCCCTTCAAACGAATTACGACAAGGAGACCATCCATTCAGCCAACCTTTATCAACTTCATGCTTATCTTGATAATCTCGATGAGAGGGAGACGACGGCAGAAGGAATCCTATTGTATCCGGCAACGGAGCAGGAGTTGGATCTCCATTACATTATCAAAGGGCATCCTGTGAGTATTCGGACCATAAATTTAAAACAGGATTGGCAAAAGATCCACCAGAATCTTCTTAAATTGATTGCTTAAAACATAAAGCAAAAAGTTATCTTACCAAAAATATAATCTGATTTTTATATTCTGGCTACTAACTTCTGGATCCTTTCTTCTTCTTATTCCTCCGGCACTTTCTCATGGGCCGGCACGCCGTAAACTTTTTTATAAGCCCGGCAGGCGGGGCAGATATTTTCTTCAAGTTTTGTGATCTGATAGAGAATGCCTTCGCCTTTTTCCCTGCCTTTGACGCAGACCGGGCAGGTGTCCTTGCAGAAATGCGCCATGTATTCGGTGATTTTTCCGTATTCTTTTTCCATAAATTCTCCTTAATATTGTAAATTTCGAATATCGAACAAGGAATTTCGAACCGCAGAAGACAGGCCGGCACTTCGAAATTCGATATTCCTTGTTCGACATTCTGCGGTTCAGAAAAAAATTCAATTATGCGCTGTCTATAAACCGCTGAACCGTGAACCGCTGAACCTATGAACCTTTCCCTTCCTTCTTCCCCATTGCCTGATTCACTGTTTCCCTGACCCGGTAATCCGGGTCTTTGGCAGCCGCGTTTAACGCTTTTTGGGACTGCTGGCCGGGGATCTGGGACAGGGCATAGGCAGCGGCCACCCGCACCTGGGTGTCATATTTTCTGCTGCCGAGAAATCGGCGTCGGGTTAAAATATTAACAAGGGGGGGAATGCCGGAAGGGTCTCCGATCTGCCCCATGGCCCGGCAGGCCGCGACCAGCAACTCCGGCGCATCTGATTTCTTAAGAATCTGGGTCACGGCTTCCCGTACTGCCGACGGTTTGAGCTTGGCCGCCGAGCTGATCGCGTAAACGGCAAGGTTCACGTCGCTGCTTCTGGAGCATTCAATCAGCATCTGAACGATTTCGGGAGTATTCAGCCGTTCCGCCAGCCGAAACGCCGCCCGCCGCACCATGTCGCGATTATCGGACAACGTGTCGGTCAGCTCGGCCATCACGTTTTTGGTGACGGTATCGATGACATCGAGTATACGGGCGCGTTCATCGGGCCGGTTTTCGCCCATGAGCGCCTTTTTCAGCAAGTCTATCCCTGTCCGCCCTGAACTCTTCACAAGTTCAGCGGCCAATTGCCTTGCCCTGAGATTGTCTTCGCGTTTCATCATGTCAATGAGCTGGGGAATAACCATCTGCCCCATGCTGCCCAGGAGTTGATAGGCTTCCTGCTGGCGGCTGCGGTCCTGGGATTTTAAGTCTTCCATGACGGGCGCCAGAATTTTTACATCCGGCGATTTATCGGACGAAATCCCTTTCCCCTGGGAGTCCAGGGGATGGGAGCGGATCTCCGGGGGTATTTTTTTCAGGCATCCATAGGCCCATGCGGCCAGCGGGTATTCACCGAAAAGGACAAAAGTCGCCGCGCAATGTTGAATCAAACCAGACGCCAGACGTAAAATTTCAGTATTTGTCTCCCCGAGAAAAAGCGGAAAGAAAGGTATGGATACCATTTTAATATATGAAACGCCCGGGTTCCAGTCTTCGGGTTGCAAGGCTGCGATCAGAACAGCCGTGATAGCCTTTTTGCCGGATTCATCCGATGCGCCGTATTTTTCACACACTTGCTTGAGCATCGCTTCAGCAGCCTGGATGTTGCCGGTCAGAAAGAGTTCACGCAGGCGGTCCGGGATTTTTTTGAGATCATCGTCTTCCATGGGTTTATCAGCAGCCGAAATCCGAGTCTCATCCGTTTCAAGCCCGGGCGCAGCTGTTCCAGCCTGTTCCTCAATCACACTGTATATCTGCTGATTTAAAAGAATTCCGTTTATTTTTTTGTCTTTGACCACATTCTGCCAGAACGGCACATCCCCATCTCCCCCCGGCGCTTGAAGTGATGCGGTAATGAATTCAAGAAGATCCCGGAAGGAGGTTTGTTTCATAAACGTGATGCTGTTTAGCTTTGTGTCATTAAAAAACCTGAGGAGTCCCCTGGCTAAGGTTTCGAAACCCGTGGTATCGACCTTGACGCCGTTGACCAGAAGGGATCGCTCCACCCGGGCAAGGGAGAGGACGGGGTGTATGGGAAAATACTGATTCAATTCTGAAATCAATTGATTGATCGCTTCCGTTGCCACCGGGTTATTGTCCGGGTAGAGCTTGAGTTTGCTGTGCGCGCCGAGCAGGGTGCTGACGATTTTCTGTATGATCTTCAAGCCCGATTCATCCAGATGCTTAGCCTGGCTGAAATTCAAATCCGCCATTTCAGGCGGCATTTCATCCTCCAGATTCAGCAGATCATCGGTTGTTAAATCCGAGTCTTTATGAACTTTCGTGTATTGTACCTGGCGGGGAAAAATGTATTTGAGATTTTTTTCTTCGATAAACCGTTTCCAGAAATCGGGAGTAATTTCTTTCTGTTCAAGCCAGCTGATTGTCGCCAGCACGGTTTTGAGTTCTGTTTCGTCGGCCCCCCTGCGAAAGGTCAGGCTTTTGAGCTGAAGGCGGTCCCAGAATTCCACGATTTTTTCGGAAATGGAGAGGTATTCCTTCACATCCACGACCTGTCCGTTGATCAGGATGTTAAGTTTTTCCGTGATAATGCTGAACCGTTCGACATCCTTCGTGATCCCTTCTATGAGCGCCTTGAGCTGGTCAAGGGCGCTGATCACGGATTTGCTGTCAATGGGGTAGAGCCGGATGTTCCTGACCGTGACCAGCAGGGCTCTGAACAGTTTCGGGGCAAGGGAGAGGCCTTCGGCGTTGAGCGGCACATCGCCGAGTTCGTCAAAGCCGGCCTTTGTCGTTTCGCCGCCTGCCCCGTCTTCTTCAGAGGCGTATTGCGCCGCTTCCCTGGTGCTGAAGATTTTTTTATCGGATTCCTCCTGGAGCCGGGTATAGGCGCTTGCCTTTTGAGAATCGTTTGAGCGTGTGAAGTGGTAGGCCAGATGGCTGGCTGAAGGCAAAAGATCCTGTTTGTATAATTTTTCGTGATAGATGCCGATTTCTTCGTGAAGGCTTTTTTTATGGTTCGACTCTATCGCCCCGTAAATCGCCTCCCGGATGCTTTTGCTTGAAAATCTTATGTTTTCATCATTTTCTGCAAAATCCGACTGAACTATTCCCTGGGCAACGCCCCGGTTGACAAAATCATGAATTTTTGAAGATTTTTCATTATAGCTTCCGGTGAGCATGCTCAATGAAATGGATTCGCCGAAAGCAGCCGCGCATTCCAAAAACCGTTTGCTTTCATCATCCAACGAATCCATTTTGAGTTTGACAATTTCTTCCAAGGATTTCGGGAAATATCTTTTTTCAAGCCGGGCCATCTTCCACTGCCTGCCGGATTGGATGATTCTCTGGTCGCTGATCATTTTTCGCAGCAATTCCATAATGAAGAGCGGGTTCCCCTGGGCCAGCTCCACCAGTTCCCGGTTCAGGCGATGCGGCATATCAATGCCGGGGAAGGTCATATTCAGAAACTTGCCGATATCGTCAACAGTCAGAGGGGTTAAGCTGATGGACCGGATGTCCAGTTCCCTGCCATACGCGGTTCGGAAAAGTTCCAGGGGCAGAGACTGGGACTTTGTCTGTTTTTCTTCAGAGGCGGTTCCGCACAGGAAAAAGCGGATGACTTTCGACTTGATGATGAAGCGGATCAGGTGGAGGGATGCGGGGTCGCAGTAGTGCAGGTCGTCCACCAGCACGGCCAGCGGGCGGTTCTCGGTAAGGTTGATAAAGAGCCGCGCAAAGGATTTGAAGATGGCGTCCCGGTATTGCTCGTCGTTCTGGGGCATCTGGATCGGGCCGGCCTCCAGCTGGGGGATGATCTGGGACAGAAAAGCCACTTCTTTTTCATCCATTGCATCCAGCACGCCGATCCCTTTGTCCTCCCGGATGTTCATCAATTTTATGACCATATTGGACGCCAGATAATAAGGCCGGAAAGACTCCTGGACGCTGCCGTTTATCCGAAGTGTATTTAATTTTGTTTTTTCCAGGTTGCGGTGGATGGTGGATAAAAAACTGGTTTTCCCCATGCCGGGCGCGCCGTCGATGATCAGCATCTGGCTTTGCCCTTCGGCAAATTTTTTCAGCGCGCCGGTGAACATGTCGAACTGGGGTTTCCGGCCCACAATACCTGCGTTTTCAAGATAATGAACCGCCTGACGGCTGACCATGCTCGCATCCGCATAACGGTTGCGGCCGGCCTGTTTGGCATGGAACAGAGCGTTTCGCGCCTGACTCATCAGATCGTCGTCACCGGCGGCATCTGAGGGCGCTGTGGCGACGCCGATGCTGACTGTGATAGGGATCTCAGTGCCGGCATCAGCGGAGAAAAAAAGGTTCGTGTTGATTTGATGAAAAAGCTCCGCAGCCATTTTGACCGCTTCCTGTTTGCTGAGTCCGGGCAGGAGGAGCATGAATATGTCTCCGGCATATAAAGAGGGGATCGCCTTTTCTTTGCTGATGGACTTGAGGATTCCGGCGATGTGGATGAGGACCTGATCGCCGATGGCGTGACCGTATTGTTCGTTGATCCGTTTGAAATAGTCGATATCCACCATCAACAGGGAAACCGGGCGCTCATCCAACGAGTTCCAGTCGATATTGTGCTTCAGATAATGAAGAATAAATCGGCGGTTATTGAGACCGGTGAGATAATCTTCAAATATCAGCGCGGAAGGGTCTCGCCCGACATTTTGAATAAAATAAAGAAACTTTTGATATTTCATCTATTTTTTCAAATCCTTGTGAAAGCGTCATAAATATTAAAATTTATGGCAGAGATACGTTGAAAACAGACTGACCGGTGCGCCATGTAAAAAAATATTGACCGAAATCAATTGATTTTTCAATAATTAAAACCAAATAAGGCTCTGGATTCAATAAAACAGATTGAAATGTTTGAATAAAATAAATATATTGCCATGGAAGTCACCAGCTTTTAACAAATCAATCAGTTATAAAAAAAGGAACCCGATCTATGGACATCATCGAAGCGATTCAATCCCGAAAGAGCATCCGGGGGTTTAAATCTGATCCTGTGGAAAAGTCGGTTATCAGGGAAATTTTGGATATCGCCGTTCGCGCGCCGTCGGCCATGAACACCCAGCCTTGGGAATTCTTTGTGATTACCGGTGATGTGCTGAACGCAATGCGCAGCGCTCTTGTTGATAAATTAAAAAGCAGCGCGCCCATGAAGCCTGATCATCTGGTGGTAGGCTGGCCCCAGGAAAGCGTTTACCGGAACCGGCAGGTAGGGCTGGCCAAGGAAATATTCAAACTAATGGATATACAGAGGGAGGACAAAGCCAAAAGAGCCTGGTGGCTGGAGCGGGGGTTTCGGTTTTTTGATGCGCCGGTGGCCGT
>JALOPH010000040.1 GCA_025453995.1 Desulfobacterales bacterium | reverse complement strand
ATCGATTAAAATATTAAACCCCCACCGGCCGCCGAATTTATCGCAAATTTCTTTGGCGCTGGTGCGGATATAATTGTCTTTATTGAAATAATGCAGCAGCTCGGTTTCCACTTTGAGCTGAAGCAACCCGAAGATGGAAAAAACAATAAGTCCCGCAACAACCGCAAGCACTTTTTTATAATGAACAGTGGCGCCGACGATGGCCCAATGGATGATCCGGTCAACAATTGAATACTTCTTCTGCTTGTTATTGAGAAATCTCGGCCCCTCTTTCTTGTGGGGCATCAGTTCCAATCCCGCAGGGATCACGGAGGCGGAAATCAAAACGGCAAAAAAGATGCCCAATCCGGAGAAAATCCCCCATTCCCGGAGGGCCGGCAACTGGTGCGTGGCCAGGGTTAAAAATGAAATGATGGTGGTCAGCCCTGCCAGGGTCACGGTGACGGCGATATGATTCATTGCCTCATGCAGGCCCCGTGCCTTCCCTTCCCGTGTGATCAATTCATAATCCGCATAATACTGGTTCAGAATATGGATGGCATAGGAGCTTCCCACGGCGATCATCAGAATCGGAATGGAAATGCCCACAGTGGTGATTTTAAATCCTAAATACCCCATCAGACCCAGGACCCAGGAGGTGGTCATCAACAGGGTCAGCGTCGGCAGGACAACCCCCCTGATGGATCTGAAATTTAAAAAGAAAATGATCATGGTCACCAGAATCACCAGGGGAACCAGCTTGATCAGGTCCTGCTGCATATAATTATTAATCCAGATATAGATAATGGGCTGGCCCTGGGGTATGATCGTCAACTCTTTATAGCTGTTGACGATTTCAAGGATTTCCCTGGAAATGGCGTCTGAATCGGACATATCCCTAAACCGGATGATAAACCCCAAGTCCGTGATGTTGCCGCTCGCATCAGTTGCGTAGATCCCTTTTTCAAACAAAGGGTTTCGCCTGAGCTTATTAAGGTAAGCCTGGAAATCTTCACTGTTTTTCGGAAGCAGCCGCTTTCCGTCCGCATCTGTTTCAATAAGATCAATGGTGGTGAGCATGTCCTCTTCACCGGTAATGTCTTTAACGGTGAACGGCGAAATGATCTCATCAATCATCATCAGAGACTTTAACCCAGCGGCGGCATCGGTTGCCTTCTTCAGTTTGCTCCTCACCCGTCCGTTCAAACCGCCTTCCACAGCATCAAGTTTTTCAAGTTTGCGATACAGGAGGCGTTGAAACACCGGATCATTTTTAAAATGATTCAATATCTGCGGGCCGGAGACAGACGCCCCCGCAAGCAGGGATTCCAGCGCGCGGGCCCGCTGCTGTTCAATTTCAGGATCATACTCCTTGAATTCTTCCAGATCTTCCAGCAGGTTATTGATTTGTTTGAATGTTTCATATTGCCAGAGATTTTTGTGGGATATGGAAAGAATGACAAAGGTGTCGCAGTCGCCATATATCTCTTTTACCCTGTTATAAAATTTATACTCTGCGTCCTGCTGGGGTAAAAAAGTGGCTATGCTGGTGTCAAATTTCAGCTTGAACATTCCTGCGGCCAACACCATCGTAATGACGATAAAAACGGTCAACACCGCTTTCGGCCAGTTTAATACAAATCGTATGTATTTATCCATTGCTTCTCCCAATTCCAGGCATTGAATTCATCAAGCCATCTTTTTAACATTTGACAAACTTAAATCCATCCATGACTGATTCGTCAGTCATCCATATCGCCCAAAAAAAGACAGGCTTCAATCCAGATAAATCAAAAAGCGCTGTCGGATTTTAAAATAAATGCGTAAAAAACTTTTTATTTGTTGACAATCAAACAGTCAAATCTATAATTGAATCATTTCAGAATTTTATTACTGACTGATACGTCAGTCAGCTCTTTTATTTCACATCAAAAATAAAAATGCAACAAAAAAAATCGATAAAAATATTTTTCACGGGTGAATGGACAATGGGCACATTTTAACATTAAACCCCTTTTCTGCGCCTCCATGAAAATCATATACCATTATTATCTCAATCTGCTCCTCACGCGCCCTTTGATTCCCATCATCGGATTGATCCTGATCAGCATTTTTCTGGGAGCGGGCATCCTGAAACTCCAGTTTGACAGCTCCATTGAATCATTTATGCCCAAGCATGATGAAGAATACATCGAATACTCCCATGTCAAGGAAACATACGGGGATAACGACCGGTTTATCATTATGGCTGTATCGCAAAAAGACCTGTGGTCTGCTGATTTTTTTTCAGCCTTCAATGATTTTCTTATCGACCTCGAAGAATACCAAAACTTTGATGCCGTCAGAGAACGCCTGCGGCTGGAAAAATTCCTCGACGCGTGCCGCAATCAGCTTGTGAGTTTTCGGGAAATCATTGAGGCTTTCCCTGAAGACCCCGCTTTCATCCGGTTTCTCACACGGGCGGCGCCTGAGGCGCTAAAAAGCCAACACCCTCTCGATAAAAAAGATATTGCCGCCATTGAAAAAGCCATACTCAAAAATACGGAACTGAAAAAAACAGAAATCATCGACAATATCATTTCACCGTTTACCATCCGGGACATTTCCGGAGACAATGACACGCTCAAAGCCTTTGATCTTGTTGACTCCGATGAAAACAGCTGCCGCATTATTCCCCGCTCATCCGAAGAGATCGACGCATTCAGAAAGCGGCTGATGTTAAATCCGGTTTATAGACAACTCATCTATGCCACGGCCCCATCCACCGGAGAAATCACGGATTTCGGGGTGCTCATAAAATTTGTCGGAACCCTTGATCAGGAAGCCATCGTCACGGAAATCAACCGCATCGCAGATTCCCATACTGAATTAAACATCATTGTTTCCGGGGTGCCATACATCAACAAAAAATTCAACGACTACATCAAAATGGATCTGAAAAAAAGCGTGCCGCTGGTCATGGCGGTCATTGTCATGATCTGCTTTTTTAATTTCAGATCCATCAGGGGCGTTATTCTGCCCATCACCACCCTGGGGATGGCCGAGATCTGGACACTGGGCCTTATGGGGCACCTCGGGTTTAAAATCACTTCAGTGGGGGGAACCTTGCCGCCGCTTCTGGTCGCCGTGGGAAGCTCCTATTCAATTCACATACTCAACCAGTATTATGCGGATTTTAATGAAATTTCCAAAAAAGGAAAGGTCGCTGGCCTCAAGCTGGCCATGAATCACATTTCTGTTACCGTCTTTCTCGCGGGCTTCACCACGTTTGCAGCATTCCTCACACTGGTGACAAACGAGGTTTCGGCTATCCGGGAATGGGCGATCTTCTCGGCGATCGGCATCATGTTCGCGGTATTTATTTCCGTTACCCTGATACCATCAGCCTTGGCGATCTTCCCTCATCGGCAGCCGACTTTCCTGCGAAAAAAAGAATCCCGCAAATCAACAATGGTTGAGCGCCTGCTGCCCTTGATCGCCAAAGCCGCTGTCTATCACCCCAAAAAAATCTTCGTTGTGGTAGCTGTTGTCATTGCCGTATCCATTGCCGGCGCAATGCGGCTCAAAGTGGACACCGAATTTCTGCATTATTTCAAAGAAAACGACCCGGCTCGGCAGAATGTCCTGCGCACCGGCGATAAATTCGGCGGTGGATGGGGATTCTCCATCACCCTCGACGCCAAAGAAATCGACGGGGTGAAGTCCCCTGAATTTTTGAACACCGTGGAAGAAATTCGTCATTGGCTGCTTGCAGATGAAAACGCGGATTTGAATGTCGGCAGAACCGACGCGTTTTCAGATTTCATCAAACGGATGCATATGGCCATGAACAACGATGATCCATATTATTTTACCATTCCCCAGAACAAAATGGATATACTGGATTATCTTGAGATATTCTCGGGCAAGGATGAAAATTCAGACGGCCGGGTCGACGATTTTGAACCATTTGTGGATGATACGTTTCAAAAAAATAATATTCACGTCCGGCTGACGCGGAAAACAACGGAACGCTTGGGCACGACGGAAATCAACTATATCATCGACAAAGTCGAAAAACATCTTGCCGATGCAGTGCCGAAAAAATATTCATACATGGTCACCGGATATCCGGTTATCAATGTGAAGCTTTCTCACTACGTGGTCATGGGGCAGATGCAAAACCTGCTGCTGTCCCTTGTCATGGTGATGTCAGTCATCATGCTGCTGTTTAAAAAATTCACCGCCGGCCCGCTGGCGCTCATCGATATGGGGGTCACGATTCTGATTAATTTCGGAATTATGGGATGGTTCGGCATCGAGTTGGATATGATCACATCCATTATCGCTTCAATTACCGTCGGCATCGGCGTGGATGACACCATTCATTTTCTAAACACCTATCGATTTCACAAACAGATGGGCATGAATATGGAAGAAGCGATTGAAAACACGACGCGCGTCACGGGAAAAGCCATCATTTTCACCTCTCTGGCCCTCATCTGCGGATTCTTCGTCCAGATCACCTCCAATTTCTTGCCCATTGTGCTGTTTGCCATCCTGATCACCATCACCATGATCAATACCACCATCGGATCCATACTTCTTATTCCATCGGCCATCCGCTTGACCGGCATCGACTTGGGCCGGTCCAGCATCAACAACGATCCAATCAATCCGAAAGCGCCTGTGTGATTTTTATTCCGAATTGAAGGGGGATGATTTCGGATAGCGGCCGCCCCAGCAGAAAATCCAGCATATCCGGGACAATTTGTCCTTTCTCAATCATCATATACCTGAAATGGGCGTCTTCATTGACCATGGCCTGCAGCTTTTCCGCCCCCTGGGGGTCCCCTTTTTCCCGCAGGGATGCCAGCCGGGAGATTTCCGCGAAAGAGCATCTGGCTTCATGGGTTTCGATAAGCTCCAGAATCCACTGGATGGCGTTCAGCAGCTTTCTGCGGTCTGACCGATGCCGGGAATACATTGTTTCGATCTTGCCGGTATCCCAGCACTCAAGCGTCCGGCATTCGATGGGCCTGATGTCATAAATCCGGCAGGATTGAAGGGCGTCATCATAGTAGACGCAGGTGTGAGCGCCCGGGATGCTTTTAACCTTTATGATCTCTGACTCCACCCGGATCAGGCCGCCGCTGACATTGTCCCGGGCAAGCTCCCCTTTCCGGATGGTATAAAGGGACGCCAGAGGAATCTGTCCGCTTTCCACAAGTCCGGAATCTTCATCATGAAGCGCCGGTCCGCCTTTCATGCAGCAGGTTCCGCACCGGGCGCATTCATTGATTGATATTTTTCCATTGTGATTCATGATCAGGATGCAACCCCATTTTTTCTACAGCCTTTTAAATAAGGCTCCGGATCGGGTTAAGAGTTTGTATAGTCCCCATGATGTGCGTCCCGGTATAAGCAAACAGGAGGCGCCTGAAAAATCAAACCGCCTCCTGTCATAAATTTTCCGCTCAATTTGATTATTTATTTTCTTCCTTATCCGGCCCTTTGCACACCACCGTCGGATCAGCCATTTGTTTTAAAACAGAATACCGATGATTGATTTCTTTTTCAATCCTTGAGCGGAGCCGCTTGGATTCCTCGGGGAAATTTCTTTCCAGAGAGGCAAACCGGGTTTCACCGGAAAGGAATTTCTGAATGGTACCGTCCGGGTCTTTGGATTCAAGGATAAACGGGTTTTTGCCTTCCATTTCAAGCAGCGGGTTGTACCGGTAAAGCGGCCAGTATCCGCTGTCAACCGCCAGCTTTTCCTCCTCCTGGCTTTTGCCCATACCCGCTTTGAGGCCCTGATTGATGCAGGGTGCGTAACAGATGATCAAGGACGGCCCCGGATAATTGTCCGCCTCCTGAAACGCCTTGATGGTTTGAAGTTTGTTGGCGCCCATGGCAATGGATGCCACATACACATATCCATAGGTCATGGCGATACGGCCCAGGTCCTTTTTACCCATTTTTTTCCCTGAATACGCGAATTTGGCCACCGCGCCGGTGGGCGTGGCCTTTGAGGACTGGCCGCCGGTGTTTGAATAAACTTCAGTATCCATGACCAGTATGTTGACATCCTCACCGGAGGCGATCACATGGTCCAGGCCGCCGTAACCGATGTCATAAGCCCATCCGTCGCCGCCGAATATCCAGATGGATTTTTTTATCAGAAGATCCGACATTTCAGCGATATGGTCCAAAAGAGGCGTTCTGGGGTTTGCCATCAGCAGTTCCTGAATCTTCAAACCGTATGTTTTCGACTTCTCCCCGTCATTTATGCCTTCCAGCCATCCTTTTATGGCCTCCTTCAAATCCTCCTGGATATCAGTCGAGAGCGCCTGGGTCATAATCCCAGCCAGATTGCTTCTCCGCTGGCCATAAGCAAGGCTCATGCCGTATCCGAATTCCGCCGTATCCTCAAACAGGGAGTTTCCCCAGGCGGGCCCATGGCCATCCTTATTGGCGCAATAGGGCGTTGAGGGCGCGGAGGCGCCCCAGATGGAAGAACATCCGGTGGCATTGGCAATGATCATCCGTTCCCCCATCAGCTGAGTCAATACCTTTACATAGGGAGTTTCCCCGCATCCGGCACAGGCGCCTGAAAATTCCATCAGCGGCTGAAAGAACTGGCTTCCTTTGACAGACTCCCGCTTGACCATATCATTTCGAACCGGGAGCGTATCAAAAAACTGCTGATTGGGCACCTGGACGGCTGTCTGGGTGACAATCGGCCGCATCGCCAGGGCCTTTTTCTTTGACGGACAGATATCCTCGCAGTTGCCGCATCCCTGGCAATCCAGCGCATTGACCTGGATTCTGAACTTATAGCCCTTGAATTCCTTTCCAGTGGCGTCAATGACTTCAAAGCCGGCAGGAGCGGTTTTAAGCTCATCATCGGTCACCAGCGCCGGGCGGATGGCCGCGTGGGGGCAGACAAAAGCGCACTGGTTGCACTGAATGCAGTTTTCCTTTATCCATTCCGGAACATGAATGGCGACCCCGCGTTTTTCATACCGGGAGGTGCCCACCGGGAAAATGCCGTCCGGCTCAAAAGCGCTCACAGGAAGGGAGTCCCCCTTCTGATTCAACATGGGGCGCATGACTTTTTTAACAAAACCGGGCTCCCGTGCCGGCGCCGACGCGATTCCATCCACAGCGTCCTTCCAGGATTCCGGATACTTGATTTCATGAAGGTTGCCCAATGTCTGATCCACCGCGTCTTTATTAATTTTGACGACCTTATCCCCCTTGGCGCCATAGGTTTTTTCAATGTCAGCCTTGAGATATGCTACCGCCTGGTCAAACGGGAGCACATTGGCCAATTTAAAAAAGGCGGTCTGCATGATCATGTTGATCCGGTTTCCAAGCCCCACGGTCTCGGCAATCCTGACCGCATCCACATTATAGAATTTGAGGTTCTTCGTCGCGATAGTCCGACGTACGCCGGCAGGAAGCTGATTTTCCATTTCATCAATCGTCCAGGGGGAGTTGAGCAGAAAAATTCCGCCATCCTTGATTCCATCCAGCACGTCATAAATCTGAGTGTAATTATCCTTGTGGCAGGCAATAAAATCAGCCGTATTCACCAGGTAAGTGGATTGAATGGGCTGATCGGAAAACCTTAAATGCGATACGGTGATGCCGCCGGATTTTTTCGCGTCATAGGCAAAATAGCCCTGGGCGTATTTATCCGTGTGATCGCCGATAATCTTGATGGCGCTTTTGTTGGCGCCCACCGTGCCGTCAGAACCCAGCCCCCAGAATTTGCATTGAACCGTTCCCGCCGGAGACGGGTCAAACTGATCATCCACCGGCAGGGACTGGTAGGTAACGTCGTCCTTGATTCCCACGGTAAAATGATTTTTAACGCCCACGGACCGCATGTTGTCATAGACCGCCTTGACCATGGCCGGGGTGAATTCCTTGGAGCCGAGTCCATAGCGACCGCCGGTGATTTCGATGTCATGGCCGTATTCCTTGAATGCCGTGCAAACATCTAAATAGAGAGGATCACCGATGGCGCCGGGCTCTTTTGTCCGGTCCAGGACTGTGATATGCTCAACGGTATTTGGAATTTCCGAAAGAAAATGCTCGATGGAAAACGGCCGGTAGAGCCTGACCTTGATCAACCCCAGGCGCTCGCCTTTGTTATTCAGATAATTCATGACTTCTTCAATGGTTTCCGTGGAAGACCCCATGGAAACGATGATCCGGTCTGCATCCGGATGGCCCACATAATCAAACAGCTTGTATCGCCGCCCGGTCAGGTTGCCGACTTTCTGCATATATTCCTCCACGATGGAGGGTATCTGAATATAAAACGGATTGGCTGCCTCGCGGCCCTGAAAATAAACATCCGGATTCTGGGCAGTGCCCCGGATATGGGGGTGCTCAGGGTTCATGGCCCTGGCCCTGAACTCGCGGATGGCGTCATGGTTGACCAGCCGGGCGATATCTTCATAATCGATCAGCTCGATCTTCTGGATTTCGGAAGAGGTTCTGAACCCGTCAAAAAAGTGCAGAAACGGAATGCTCCCCTCAATGGCCGACAGGTGGGACACCAGCGCCAAATCCATGACTTCCTGCACAGAGCCTGATGCGATCATGGCAAACCCCGCCTGGCGGACCGACATGACATCGCTGTGATCGCCGAATATGGAAAGGGCATGGGCGGCCAAAGCCCGGGCCGACACATGAAACACGCCGGGCAGAAGCTCGCCGGATATCTTATACATGTTGGGAATCATCAGCAACAGGCCCTGGGCGGCAGTAAACGTTGTGGACAATGCGCCGGCGGCCAGCGCACCGTGTACCGCGCCGGCGGCGCCGGCTTCGGATTGCATCTGCCGGACCGTCATGGCCTGGCCGAAAATATTTTTCCGGCCCTGGGCGGCCCATTCGTCGGCGATTTCGCCCATGGTCGTCGAAGGTGTAATTGGATAAATCGCAGCCACGTCGCTCAATGCATAAGCCACATGAACTGCCGCTGTATTGCCGTCAATGGTTTTCATTTTTTTCGTCATTTTTTCACTCCATTATGATTTGTTATGCAGTCCGCATCATTGGATTGGAATCATGCGGCGAGCTCTTTTGTAAATTGAAAAAAGCAAAAAAAAATATCCTATTCAACTGCCATCTGTAAAGAAAAAAAATCTCCATGACATATTTAAACATCAATTCAGGCAGATAAATCAGACCGGAGAGGACAATATAAACGAAAATCATAAACAACGGCTGAAAATCCCTCATTTATTGCTGCGTTTCTGACTGAACCACAAAATGCATGACCGGCTTGAAACTTTCATGGCCGTCAGACAATTCCTTCTGCAGCAATATCGTTCCGTTGTTGTATATCGCATTGACCTGTTTTTTGGAGAGCACAGCGTCGTATATTCGAATATCCTGAATCCGATCTGAAAAGTTTTTGTTTATGAAAACTTTCTCAATGTCGCTTTCTTCTTCCGACAACGCAAAAGAGCTTTGAAATAAGCCATCCACGTAGAAGCCGACTTCCGCGCCCGCATAACCGCCGCTCTGATAAAACAGGACATGATGCCATTGCCCGTCATTTGGCACGCTGGCCCGAAGTGTGTCCTGATCATTGTACTGCAATTCAATAATTGCCGTTTCCTTATCATTGAGCCATCTTAAAGAAATTCCTTCTTGAAAGCTCTCTCCGATATAAACGGGATGGCCGGATTCATTGGCTCCGGTCCGGAGCCAAAAGCCCATGCTGAGCGGTTGCGCCAAACACACAAAAAATTGATGGTCATAAGTCCCTGGTACGGACAGGTCGTCCCTGTCCTTATGAACTTTGACAAGTTTAACATATCCTCTTTCCATCGAGCCGACGCTCAGAGCCGCATCAGCGAGCGGCTCCTGATAATATCTCTTTAAATCACGCGTCATCCAGTGCCATTGTTCTTTTTGATTCTTACCGCTGGAACTCAAACACAAATAATCAAATTTCTTCAGATAGCTGTTGGTCAACACGGTCTTGTTATTCATATAATTATTCTTTCCGACAAAAAAATGGCCGAATCCATGATAGTCCGACAGCACCTTCAGACTCCTTGCTTCCGGCAGATGATTTGCCTGTTGAGCCAGTTCATAACCGCCCATGCCCCAGGAATAATATGGCCCCCGTTCCTTAAAATACTTATCATTGGAATAATCCAGATAGGACACCGGAGCCAAGAGAATGATATCCACCAGGGCGATCATCAACAGGGCGGGGATGACGATCTTGGGCTTCGGGAAGAGCCTGAGATAAAATCCCCCGGAAGCAAATGCAAGCATCGGGAATAACAGGATGTCATATCTTCCCCCGGAGACAATGCCCTTCATGGAAGATCCCACCTTGTAAACAACTGTAGACAAAAGCATCACCGTGATCCAGTAATAATCTTCCTTGAATTTTTTCCGGGCAAAAGGAAAGCATGCGATGGCCGTAAAGACAAACAGGCTGATTAAAGTCGGGATCGAGATCTCTTTTAACAACGCGCGCATGCTTTGCATCAGGGTGGGAAGGAACTCGCCATGCCCCCGGACTATTTTAATGGTCATCCAGTATAGCGGATCATCACTGAAGAGGCGATGATACAATAAAAATGCCGACACTCCGAGCAGCGGCAGTCCGACTGCGGCATTAATTAAAACCGGAATTTTTATTTTACTGCGAATATACCCGGAAGCTCTTCCTTTAAAGACAAGAGCCTCTGAATAAATAATAATCAATAATATAAAAATATTCCATATGTTATCCCCCATCAATCCCAATGTTTTTTCGTAAATCAACCTGGGATTCAACAGGGTCGCAGGCAAAAGCAGGGCAAATACCCCCCAGGAGATCAGCAGCACCTTTAGAAATCCGATGCTCTTTTTAAGAAACGCCTCGCGCTCATATTGATTGGATAAATACCCGATATACAGATAGCTGAAAAAAAACAGATACAGACTGGCAGCGGCAAATTTGCTCAGCAGCGACATTCCGAAAGATACGCCGCAATACAGGACATGCCTGGGGCAGTCCGTTCGCAAGTACAGGAGGAATGTCAGAATCGAAATAAACCCCGTGTTCCAGACGTATGAGTCGGAATTGGGGATTTTGGACATTCCGAGAATCACCGGCGTAAAAGCGATCAAACCCGTCACCAGCAATGCGTGATTTTTGTCAGTTAATTCCTTGATGAATTTGTAAATCAGAATCAAAGAGAAAAGGTTGAATACAAGCCCCGGCATCCGCCACCAGAACAGATAGTTTTCAATGGTCAGAGGCGTGTAATCTTCAATCCGGATAAACGGCCCGGAAATTCCCGCCAGTATTGAGAGGATAATGCCCGGATGTCCTGACACGAATGTTTTTTCAAAATCCCCGGTCAATAATCCATGCCAATATTGCTGAACCCTTACATGGAGCCAGACGGTTTCATCCGTGGTGATGAACTTGCCCAGGTGGACCAGGGCAAAACCCAGAAAGACCCCACATACAATCAGCAATCCACAGGAATAATAGAAACTGTCCGATCGTATCCATGACATGAAACTGCGCGGAACCGGTCCCCGCATAAAAATTGGAGAAGACGGGAGCGTTGTTGTGCCGGTTTTTACAGGGGTTTGTCTGGGATTCTTTTTTTTACTCATTGCAGGCGTCTTGTGCGCTTTGGATGAATACCTGTCTTAAATGATTGTCATCAGAAAAAATAAGCCCGGATTTCTTCTATCATTAATCGAGCTTTTCCTTGACCAGAAAAGTCGGCTTCAACTGGGACTCATGATAGGTTCGGGTCTGCATCTCGGCAAGGAGCCCCATCAGGAAGACGGTGACGCCGATCAACAGAAAAAGAATGCCGATCATGAACCATGGATTCTGGTGAACCCATATGGGTGTTTCGCCCATCAGCATGTTGCCGTATTTTTCCCACGCGACGATGAACTCGCAAATGACGCCGAGAAAAAACAAGGCCATTCCGGTCCCGCCGAATACGTAAATCGGCTTGGCGATAAAACTGTTCATGAATTTCAAGGTAAACAGGTCGAGAAGAACTTTTCCGGCCCGCCAGATGGTGTATTTTGATTTGCCCGCAATTCTCGGATAATGGTTGACTTCGAGCTCGCCGATGCTGATCCCCTGCCAGCTTGCCAGCGCAGGTATAAAACGGTGCATCTCTCCGTATAAGTTGAGGTTTTTGATGACATTGGACTTATATGCCTTCAAGGTGCAGCCGGTATCATGAAGCCGGGCGCCTGTCATCCGGCCGATGATCCAGTTTGCGATTTTGCTGGAGATCTTTCGGGATATTTTGTCTTTACGGTCTTTTCGCCAGCCTGAAACGATATCATAGCCTTCCTTCATCTTATCGAGAATGCGCATGATGTCTTCCGGATCATTCTGAAGATCCGCATCCAGCGTAACAATAATTTGCCCCCGGGCATTTTCAAACCCTGCCGTCATGGCCGGCGTCTGCCCGAAGTTCCGCCTGAGGCGGATAATTTTGAAGCGATGGTCCCGCTTATTTGCCGTCTTTAACAGTTCCCAGGAGCCGTCGGTGGAGCCATCATCAACGATGATTGTTTCGACCCCGCCATCAATTTTATCCATTACTTTTGAAAGCGAGTCGGTTAAACGAATCACGTTTTCTTCCTCATTGTATAGCGGTATTACGATGGACACTGTTTTTTCCATTAATCCCCCCAGCGGCGGCAAGCGTTTATCACCGGACGCCATAGGTAATCTTTTCAAAATCCGCACGATAGTCAACAAACCATTTTTTTACGCACTGCATCGAACGTCTCTTTGTTTTTTGAATATGACGACGCTTGGCCATCATCAGCGGCATATTTAACAAAAACACGAGCCATGCTTTTAAAACAATCGACATCATGGCCGGGACACTTATTTTTTTTGAAAGCATGTACGACGGCCCCTGTTTTTTTTTAATGCTTCCGACAAGAGAAGCGTATTTTCTAATAAAATGAAAAAATCCGGACAGCATCAGCTCGCCCGGAAAATTTTTTACTATGGCATACAGCGTGTTCCTGTGGATATGATATGACTTAAACGGTGAATAATTTTTGCCAGTGGCGCTATGGACATGCAGCACCGGCCGCCCTGGAATATACCATGCTGAAAACCCAAGAAGCCTCAGCCTGAATGCAAGATCGACATCATCCTGATATGCAAAAAAATCCCCATCAAAACATTCCCCGTGATGAAGCAGGAGGTCCTCAAGCGCCGCTCTGGTATAAACCGCTGCACTGGCCGATGCGCCGAAAATTTCTTTAGGGCGATCATATTGCCCCCTGTCGGCTTCGCCCTGACCTTCGTTGATGGCGCTCATGCTTTTATCAATTGTGATCCCGACGCTGTCAATAATCGATGGGCAGTCAAGGGAAACGATTTTCGTCTGCAGCGCGCCGATCATCCCCTTATGCTGGTCAGAGAATGAAATAAGGCGGCAAAAAAAGTCATCGGGCAGCACCGTATCGTTATTGATGCAGGCAATATGCCGTATATCCGGATTCTTCAGCAAATACGAGATGCACTGGTTGTTCGGCTGCGCAAAGCCGAAATTCTCCGGCAACGATATAAGATGGACCTCCGGATGATGTTTAGCGAGCCAGGCGGCTGTCCCATCAATCGATCCATTGTCGGCAACGACAATATCAAGCGGCTGGCGGCGCTGGGCCGTCAAAGAAGGCATCAACCGTTTCAGATGCTCTTTTCCGTTCCAGCTGACAACGGCGACGCCTATTTCCGCTCTTTTTGCCATAGCTGAAAAAATTTCCGCTCAAGGGTCATGGCGCTTTTCGTCCAGGAGAATAGATCTGCGCGCTGAATAACGAGCTGCCTGATATTGCGCCTTTCTTCCGCCGGCAGAGAGAGCAGGTCTTTCAGTATATCAAAAAAATGGCCGACATTTTTTGCAGTAAACCGGGAGGCGAGTTCATCCCCGAGATAAAACCGCTGGGCCGGGCCGTCAAAACAGACTAATGGAAGCCCCGCGGCCATATAATTCAACAATTTGCCGCTGCCCTGCAACATGCCGCCCGGCTTGGGATCACATGCGACGTTCGCGCATCTGAGAAGCATTGACAACTTGTCAGGGCCCAGAGGGCTGATCACCTCGACGGCATTTTTGATTTCCGGCGGCAGTTCAAGCTGATCACGGGGCCCCCCTGCAATGATCCACCGGCACGAAAGTCCGTCTTTCAGCGCAAGGGCGATTACCTGATAAAGGGTCTCAAGCCCTTTATCCGGCATAAACCCGCCGGTATATATGACGCTCGGCCGGCCCGGATTTTCCCGGTTATCCTCAACATTCAAATCGGACGCCGATCGTCTCTCAAAAGTAGGGGCATCCGGCAGAACGCATACGTCAGACATGCGCCTTTCCGTGTCCATTTCCATTTTGAGCCCCGGCGAACTGGCAAAAGCGCAGGAAGGCATACGGATAATAAGTTTTTCGATATAATTAAAAAAATTCTGGACCGGCCTCAGTCGCAGATACCCATGAGAGCGCATTTCTCCCACCAGCGGACCGTGAAAATCACCGGCAAGAATCATCTTTCGATAAGAAAGCAGTTTTTTGACGACCCATCCGATCAGAACGCCTTCGTGGAGATGGCAGTGCAGAACTTCCGGGTTTCGCTGAATCGAAATCCGTAATACCTTGATGCAAAGCAGCAGGTCAAGAATCAGTTTCTGCCAGTTGGGGCCGGAAGACCTTTTGGTGTACCAGAACAGAATCCTGTTGATCCGTTTGACGGTGATATTTGGATGCAACCCTGGAGGAACGCTGCCGATATGGTATGTGGCAATAATAATTTTGTGCCCCCGGTTTGCCAGGGCCTCGGCTTCATGCAAAATGCGCATATGGGTTCCCCGGCCGGAATAAAACGGGGTCGGCGCGATCATCAGCACAAGAAGCTGTTTTGGGGCTTTGAAACAAAGGCTGTCCGCCTCCCCGGAGGTATCATGCGCCATTAAATCATGTGTATTTGTTTTCTGAACACGCATGTGAATGCTAACTATTCACCAGATGAAACATTTGGCTGTATTGTTTCACCATCTGTTCCGGATTGCCTCCATTTACAATCCTGCTGCGATCCAAAATCAATACCCTGTCGCAAAATTCATCGACGACATCCATTGCGTGAGTCACCAGGATAACGGTTTTTCCGGTTTTTTTGAATTCTTTGAAAACACCATAACACTTATCCTCAAAAGAAATATCTCCGACAGCAAGCACTTCATCCATCAAAAGTATATCACGGTTGACATGAATCGCCACTGAAAACGCCAGCCGCGACTTCATGCCGGAAGAATAATTTTTTACCTGCTGGTCGATAAACCGTTTGATTTCAGAAAAATCAACGATTGAATCGAATCTTTGGTCAATATCCCGTTTGGAAAGGCCTAAAACCGTCGCATTCATATACACATTATCCCGGCCGGACAACTCCGGATTAAAGCCGATCCCCAGCTCCAGAAAAGGCGAAATGCGCCCATTGATGTTTATCTCCCCGGAATCTCCGCTATAAACACCGGCTAAAATCTTCAAAAGCGTCGACTTCCCGGAACCGTTTCGACCAATGATTCCCAGAAACTCGCCTTTTTTGACTTCAAACGAGACATCATCCAGGGCTTTGAATTCTTCATGCGTATTTCGACTGAAACCATTGACAAATGCTTTCCTCATCGAATCAATCTTTTTATGGGGAATTCGAAATGTTTTGTAGAGATTTTTAACTGAAATCACAGTATCGGTTTTCATTTTTCTCTTTTTTATAAATTCTCCGCAACATTGCGGATTAATTTTTTATACGCCCAGACGCTGAACAGAAAAAAGATCGCGTTGGATGCAATAAAAACGACAAATTGCCAAAATTCAGCATAATGATTGTTGAACATGGATTCTTTGGTAAAATGAACGATGAAGGCAACGGGATTCAATAAAAGTATTCGCTGAATCCATTCCGGCAGCATTTGTAATGGATAAAAGACCGGAGATGCATAAAACAAAACGCTTAAAGCCACATCCCAAATCATCGCCACGTCTCGAAATTTAACAAATAGCGGGGCTGTAATCAATGACAGAGATAACACCAGGAGATATATCAACATCGAAAACATCATGAAAATAAGAACGGCTGTAAAAGACGGCAAAAACCGATACCATACCAAAAAAGCTATAATAACAAATATATTAAACAGAAAAATCAATGCGCTGTGGACGGTAGACGCCATAATGATGGTCCAGCGGGGGATAAAAATTTTTAAAACAAGCGAAGATTTATTTAATAATGATCGCATTCCTGAATTGGACGATTCGCTGAAAAAGTTGAATAACATCAATCCAACCAGAAGTCCCAGGGTATAGTGATCGTCGACGATGTATCGTTTGTTAAAGATTGATGAAAAGACAAAATTCAACACACAAAACATAAATAAAGGTTTTAAAATCGCCCAAACATAACCCAAAATCGAGTTCTGATATCTGAGCTTAAAATCCATCTTCGCCAGCATCCAAATGAGCTGCCTGTAATTTTCGTGATACCCTTGTGATGCATGATAAATAAATGAATTCAACTACTAAAGCCTCCTTATGGCTCAAGCTTCTATCCTTATTTCTCTGCCGGAGAGAACCTTTTCATTATGGACCCTTTGGACAAATTCATCCAAAGCGAGTATTGCGGGCTCTTGCCAGAAACTCGATTTCAAGCAATTTTTAAATTCTTTGGCTTCTTCTTGCCTTTTGGTGATGGATTCTTTGGAAATACCGATCCCCTTTTGACTTTTGGCGACAAATCCGGGATCGCCCATTATCTTGCGCGACTGGAACCCCTTACCAAAGTAATATAATTGGCTGTCGCTATAATGTAAACCCATTAATTCCATTATCCTTGGAAAGACATATTCCGGACTTAAAACCAAAGCGTCATAATCAAACACCATTGTTCTATAAATCTTTGACAGTTCATCCATGAACCTGTATGCGTTGATCGCCTGCCGGATGAATTCTTCATATCCCTCTTCCGTCAGTTCGGCGCCAGCATTATTCCAGTATTTTTTAGCGCCTTCAACTTTAGAAAGATAGGCATGAATTGGTTCCCGAACAATAATTAAAAGCAGGCATTCACAATGTCGTGCCATAGCCATTAATGTTAATTTTGACCATTCCAGAGCCTCCTGATGCAGTGAAGTTTCCTTAAATCCAACCACCGAAGAATCCGGTTTGGAGCGGGAACGAAATTTTTTCTTCATCTGTTTTTTAAATACTAAAGGGTTCTCATAGATCGGCGGGGGACCTTTTTTTAAAAAGCGCCGGTGCGCATAAAACATTTTAAAAGCCGGATGAGCATCCAGAATCGTTCTGGCAAGCGTGGTGCCGCTTCTGGGCAAACCAAGCAGACACGAAAATTTTTCTATTCGTTTCATCAGCAACTTACTATTATAAGAGTTCCATGGCTCATAAAACATTTCAACAGCCGGATGAGCATCCAGAATCGTTGCGGCAAGCGTGGTGCCGCTTCTGGGCAAACCAAGCAGACACACAAATTTTTGTATTTCTTTCATTTTAAATTATATCCGTTTGCCAGACGATGCCAAATTCATTGAAAAATATTAAAGCTTATAATTCTCGCAACAATGATGTGATTTTTTGCCGGACAATATCCAATGTGCAGTTGTTGATGCAATATTTTAATCCGGCATCTGAAAGTTCTTCCCATAGATTCTTATCATGATAAACCTGCGCGATAAGATCCGCCATTTTCTTCGGATCATCTTCAACCAGGATTTCCCTGCCGGGGACAAGATGGGTGCCTTCAAAGGCCATGAAGGTGCCGACACACGGAACCCCATAACTTAAGCTTGTGATGACCTTGCCTTTCATGCCCGCGCCATATCTCAGCGGCGCCACTGAAAGCCTGCATGCTGAAAACAAATCCGATAAATCAGGAACAAATCCTCTGACAATAATATCATCAGCCGCCAGCGCGGTGATTTCATCAGGCATCTGGCTCCCTGCAATGATAAAACGGCCTGAAAATCCAGATGCGCGGATATGCGGCCAGACATCTCTGACAAAAAAAAGCACTGCGTCAATATTGGGCGGATGTTGATAGCCGCCGATAAACACGATATCTCGACGATCTTCCCACAGGGTTTCGGAACGTCCGGGGATATCGCGGACGATGGGGATGTGAAACAGCCTCGCTTCCGGAACCAGTTGGCTCACCAGCTCAATTTCATAGGTATTCAGCAGGATTTCAGCTTCCCTTTTTTTCCTGAGAAAATGCAGATCAACCGTGTTAAATATGATTTTCGCTTTCGGAGCTGCTTTCCGGACTGTTTCCATCAACGGTTCCGCGACGGATGCCCTGTAGAGAAAAACATAGTTTGCCCCTGGGGCATAATTTTCCACCGCTTTTTCAATGCGTGTAAACTGCGGCAGGTGAATGCATTCCACGCCGAGCCTTTGCAAATCATGAGTATATCTTGCACAGTACTGGAGATTCTCCGGAATAAAGGTGACATGGTATCCGAGATTTTTAAAAATTCTCATAAAATTAAATGCATCAACAGAACCGGAATCCTTATCGGGTGTCGGCGTAACCGCATCAACCACCAGGATGCGGCCGATGCAGCCCCGGTCCGCCGGCAGGGATTCAGGGTTGCAGGCTCCATAATCAGCCAGCACGTCCCTCCATTTGGCAAAAAATTTCAGCTTGTTTTTGGATTGGTTTTGTTTACCGGAATCATTTTCAGATGTCCCATGGCTGACGCCTTCATAATGAACCACTTCAGACAACGGCTGATAAACCACCCGCTTCCCCGCCACACGGACCTGAAAAGCAAGATCCGTATCTTCATAATAAGCAGGAGAGAAACTGGTGTCAAAACCGCCTATCCGCCGCCAAAGATCCGATGAAATAGCTATGGAAGCGCCTGAGCAGTAATCCGCATCCCGCAGGAAGTTGTATTTGGATTTGCCGGGATGATCAAACCGGCCGTAATTCCATCCGGAGGCATCGTTAAATATGATGCCTCCGGCTTCCTGAAGCCTGCCATCCGGATAAATGAGTTTTGAACCGACAAGGCCGACGGATGCATTCTGCTCGAGCGGTTTTATTAATTCATCAAGCCAGCCGGGGAGCACAATGGTGTCGTTGTTCAAAAAAACCAAAAACCGGCCCTGGGCTCTCTCGGCCGCCGCATTACAATTGTTTAAAAACCCGAGGTTGTTTTTATTGCGACGATATCGGACACGACGCATATTGCCGTCAAATGCGACGGGCGTCTCGTCGGTTGAAACATCATCTGCTATGATAATTTCAAAATCAGTGCGGCCCGCATTGATAAGGATGGAATGTATGCATGCCAGAGTGAATCGAATCTGGTTATAAACCGGTATGATAATAGAAATAGCCGGTTTTTTTTCAGGCAAGGAGTCCGCCAGTTGGCGTAACTTTTCAACCCGATAACTTAGATCCTCAGGTTTTATTTTTGCAGAAATCTGCTGCTTTCCGGGAACAGGCAACCCATATTCAAAGGCAAGCTCATTCACACCGCCATCCAGAACCATGCTGTTTTCAGAATACGGGCAGTTATATATCCCTTTGTAATTACGTAGAATCTGGTCTTCATCCCCCTCATTCCGAATCAAGAATCGGAACGTTTTTTTGAGAAGACGCATATTCATGAGCTTTAACGTTAACCGTAAATCTGACAGCGCAAGACGAGTCAGTTCTACAATTGTTGACGCCCGACTGAAAAAGCTGATTCTTTTGTATGAAGAGCGATATACCTCCTGATACTTGCTGAAAATATGATTCCCATCCACCTTGTTATTGATCAGAAAATAAAAGGCGTTTTTCAGTATGTGTGGGTTTATGACCAGTTTTATCGTCAGCCAGGGATCAGATAGCGCAAGGCGCGCCAGCCGTATGATTGTTGCCCCCCTGCTCAATTGCGTTGAGTGTTTCTGAAGATTAATATGAGGTGTCTTATGGGTTGGGTTTTGAGTCTTAAGCGAATCATTTTTTTTTGTTTCAGCCTCAGAGGATGATACAGGATCTATATGTTCCGCCCTGGCATTCTCATTCTTTTCCTTATCAATCTTTTCCAAATAAATTTTCCATATTTTTAATTTTTTTCTGCAATACCCCGATTTACCGAACCATTATGTCAAAAAAAACGCCGGTAAATCGGCTGCCGCTCGAGGCATGACGCCGCTGATCTATGAACAGAACCACTGGATATTTATAATCATAGCGTATCTTGTTTACGCATCCTGATTCGCTTGATCAGACCATCAAAATCCCTTCGCATTACATAACCAATTGCCTTGTGTGCCAAGCGTATTATTTTTGCAACACGCTTCGTAAGCATTCCCGTGAAGGGGGCGATCTCGGCGATCGTCTGGTTGAGAACTTTTAGCTGTTCATCTTTTTCAACGAGAATGCGATGGAGGTAGGGAATCTGCTCTCGCGAAAAAATGTCATGTTTGCCGGTCAGATCGATAAAATCCATGTGATCAAAATTATAAAGATATTTGATATTTGCGGATCGAATCGGATCGGCAAGCAACTCGAACAGAATATCCAGCCCAAACAGTTGCGTCAAAATGGTGGGGTTTTCCTCCAGCGCGACCATAGCCAAAGCAAAATGCAAGTCTGTGTCTTCTTTGCGGTTGAACTTTTCAGCATACGGAAAAACTTTTACCAGATCGTCAAAATTTTCTATCTTTTTGTAATTTTCCAACGTCTTGTAGAATTCATACATCGATCGAATTCTTTTCTCAGGCTGATTGCCACTGACATTGGCCTCATTGTCATGCACCCGGAATCTGACCAGCTTGTCAGGAAGAATATAAATTTCATATTTCAAACACAACCGAATCCACATATCGAGGTCGGGGAGCTGGAACAAACCATATCGATATGATCCGCACTGCTCATAACAGACCTTGCGGATCAATACGCTGGGATGGCATAAAGCGTTTCCATGATAAAAAAAGAAATTCAGCCACTCATGGCGGCTTCGATTTGGCTGGTTGAATATACTGTGATAAAAATGAGTCTTATCCTCGAACGGCTCACCTTGTTCCCCGATGATATTGGCACAAGAGAACACAGCGCCGACATCCGGATTCTCTTCAAGGTATGCAACCTGCTGACTTAATCTATTTGGCTCCCAAACATCATCGGAATGATTTATGGCGATGTATTCTCCGGTTGCCGCTTGAGGAAATGCTTCAGGGAACTCGCCAAGCTGGTTGGTGTTATTTCTGAAAGCTTGAATTCGAGGATCTGAATAGCTGTTTATTATTGCCCAGGATTCATCGGTGGAGGCGTCATCTAAGAT